>NZ_CP115450.1:1260000-1610000 GCF_027627435.1 Kitasatospora cathayae
GCCGGCTACGTCGCCACCCGCGGCCGGTCCGCCAGCGTCACCGCGGGCTGGGTCCAGCCGTCCGTCTCCTGCACCAGCCCCGACGCCTGGTCCGGCTTCCGGGTCGGGCTGGACGGCGACGGCAGCAAGACGGTCGAGCAGATCGGCACCGAGGCCGACTGCTCCAGCGGCTCCCCGGTCTACTCGGCCTGGTACGAGATGTACCCGGCCTACCCGTCCGACTTCAGCAGCCCCGCGCAGCCCGGCGACCACTTCACCGCGAGCGTCACCACCGACGGCGCCGGGTCGTTCCAGCTCACCCTGTCCAACACCACCCGGGGGTGGACCCGCACCGTCAACAAGTCGCTGGAGGACGCCGCCCTGGCGTCCGCCGAGGTGATCGCCGAAGCCCCGTCCAGCATCTTCGGTGTGCTCCCGCTGGCCGACTTCGGCACCGACGACTTCACCGGTGCCGACGTCAACGGGCAGAGCATCGGCGCTGCGAAGGCGTCGAGCATCGACATGGCTGCGGACGGCGTCACCATGGCCACCACCTCGGAGCTCAGCGGCGCCACCGACTCCTCGGTGGCCTGGGACCACAGCTGACGACTCCCCCGACCCGCAACGCCGTCGGCCACTCCGGTGGTCGACGGCGCAGCATCTGGGCGGCACCCGGCGCTCATCAACCCCCGCGTCAACCCCCGCGTTCGTCCGACCCGGCCCGCCGGTTGACCGTATGCTCACCGGATGGAGACCGACGCAGCGGCGCAGAGGTGTGAAGTGCTCGTCGCCGGGCCGTACTTCGCGGATCTGGTGTTCCACGGTCTGGCGCGGCCGGTGCGACCGGGCACCGAGGTCTTCGCCGACGGCTTCGCCCTGGTGCCGGGCGGCGCGTACACCCTGGCGATGGCGCTGCACCGGCTGGGGCGACGGGTGACGTGGAGCGCGGACTTCGGCACCGATCTGTTCTCCTCGCACGTCCTGTCCTGCGCCAGGCAGGAAGGACTGGACGAGGCCGCCTTCCGCCACCACCCCGTCCCCGTACGGAGTCTGACCGTCGCCCTCGCCTCCGCGGACGACCGGGCGATGGTCAGCTTCCAGGATCCGGTCGATGCCCAACCGCTCGCACCCCTGCTCGGGCGCCTGCGCCCACGCGGCCTGGTGTTGCCCCAACTCCGCTGGGACGACGGCACGGTGGCCGATCTCCGAGCGGCGCGGAAGCTCGGCACGCTGGTGGTCATGGACTGCCACGACACTCCCGCTTCGCTCGACGATCCGGCCGTACGCGCTGCCCTCGCACTGGTCGACGTCTTCACGCCGAACGACGCGGAAGCCCTGCGCCTGACCGGTGCCGGGGACCTGGACGGCGCGCTCGGCGCGCTCGCCGAGCTGGTGCCCACCGCCGTGATCACGCGTGGCGCGCAGGGCGCCGTCGCGGTCCGGGACGGTCGGCGGCACGACGCCCCGCCGGTCTCCCGGGTCGCCGGCATCGACCCGACGGCGGCGGGCGACTGCTTCAACGCCGGTCTGGTGCACGGGCTGCTCAACGGCTGGAGCCTGCCCGACTGCCTCGCGGCGGCGAGCCTCTGCGGAGCCGCGGCCACCACCGGCCCCGGCTCCAGCGCAGCCCTGCACGCCGCGGACCTCGACCGCCATCTCCTCCACCGCCCCGACCAAGGCCACCTCGACCCGCCGTCCCCGGCAAGTGCCAACGTGGGATGGCCACTTCACCGCCGGACGTGATCGTGTTAGCGTCCCTCGGATGTCGAGGATTCTGGTCACCGATCTGGACGGCACCTTGCTCGGCGGCACCCAGGACGACCGGATCCGATTACGGGACGCCCTGGCCCGTCACCCCGAGGTCATGCCGGTCTTCGCCACCGGCCGGGGACTCGCCTCGATCCGTGAAGTGCTCCGCGATCCGCTGGTCCCCCGGCCCCGGTGGATCATCGCCGACGTCGGCGCCACCGTCATCGACGGCACCGACCTCACCCCCGTCGACCCGGTGCAGGAACAGCTGCGTGCCGGCTGGCCGGGCCCCGACCGGGTCCGCGCCGCGCTGCGCCGCTTCCCCGCGCTGGTCTACCAGCACGGCGTCGTCCAGGACGGCCGCTGCTCCTACCACCTGGCCCCGGAAGCGCTCACCGACGACCTCATCGCGGCCGTCGAAGCCCTCGGCTGCACCTGGGTGTACTCCGCGGACCGCTACTTCGACGTCCTGCCGCTCAGCGCTTCCAAGGGCAACGCCCTCCGAGTCCTGGCCACGAAGCTGGGCTGGCAGCCCGAGCGGATCCTGGTCGCGGGGGACTCCCTCAACGACCTCTCGCTGTTCCGCCTGGGCACCCACGCGGTGGTCGTCGCCGGGGCGGAACCCGCCCTGCTCGCCGCCCTCCCCGAGGACCCTCTCGTCCACCGAGCCGACCGGGCCGGCGCCGGCGGCATCCACGCGGCGCTCCAGGAACTCGGCTGGCTCTCCCCCGCCCCCGGCCGTACCCCCGCCCCCGGCCCACACTCCCTCGTGGTGGCCTACCACCGCCCCCCACTCCACTGGAACGGCGAGAGCTGGCAGCCGCCCCGCAGTCCCAACGGCATCCTGCCCACCCTGAGCAGCGCCTTCGCCGACGGACTGTCGGGCGTCTGGGTCACCGCCCGGACCGGCCACGACCGGCTCGCCGCGTTGCCGCACCCCACCGCCCTGCCGCTGTCCCCCGTACCGCTGTCCACCGCCATCTGGGACGGATACTTCCACCGTGCGTGCAAGGAGACGCTGTGGCCGGTGCTGATGTCCGAGCCGGACCGCGCCGTCCACGACGAACAGGCCTGGGCCGACTACCGCACGGTCAACGCGCGCTTCGCCGAGCACATCAGCGCCCAGGCCGCGCCCGGCGCCACCGTCTGGCTCCACGACTACAACCTCTGGCTCGTTCCCGGTCTGCTGCGCCGCCTCCGGCCCGACCTCCGGACCGGGCTCTTCCACCACACCCCCTTCCCGGCCCCCGAGGTGTTCGCCACCCTCCCGGTCGCCGACGAGCTGCGCCGCTCACTGGGCTGCCTCGACTGGGCGGGCTTCCACACCGAGGGCTTCGCGGAGCACTTCCGCCGGACCCTCGCCGGCCTGCCCGATCCGCCGCGCGCGGCCGTCCACCCGCTCGGGATCGACCGGCCGTCCGTCGAGGAGCTCGCCCGCCTCCGCGCGCCGCACCGCCGTCCGGCCACCGGCCGGCTGGTGCTGTCGATCGAACGCCTCGACTACGCCAAGGCCCCGGTCCAGAAGGTCGACGCCATCGACCACCTGCTCTCCGTGCGGCCCGAGCTGCGCGGCCGGCTCACCTTCCGGCTCGTCTGCCCGCCGCCGGAACCCGGCATCACCGCCTACGACGCCACCCGCAGCCACCTCGAGCAGCGCATCACCGACGTCAACGCCGCGTGGCGGCAGCGGAATTGGCAGCCGGTCGACTACTTCCCCCGCAGCCTGTCCGCCGCCGAGGTCATCGACGAGTACCTGGCGGCCGACGTCCTCTGGGTGACCTCCCTCCAGGACGGGATGAACCTCACCGCCAAGGAGTTCACCGCCGCCCAGAGCGCCCTCCCCCACCCTCCCGGCGGTCCGGGCGTCCTGGTCCTCTCCCGGCACGCCGGCGCCGCCACCGAACTCGGCCTGGCCGCCCTCCTCACCGACCCCCACTCCCGCGACGACCTCAGCACCGTCCTCGCCCGCGCCCTCGACCTCACCCCCGCCGAACGCCGCTCCCGCATGAACCGGCTCTCCCGACTCCTCGGCCACGATCGGCCCGCCGACTGGGCCGCCCGCATCATCCGCGAAATCCGAACCTGCACCCCCGACCCCGGCCCCGGCCCCGGCCCCGGCCCCGGCCCCGGCTCCGATCCCGCCGCACCGGCGGCCTGACTCACCCGGCCCTCGCCCGGCTCATGGCCCGGTCCGAGTGTTCTCATGAACTGCCTCTTGCCCGTGGAGGGTTGGTGAGGCAATCATGACAGCCCTCACGCAACCGGGGAGTTGAGACGTCATGGGCGCCGTGGTGGTCGGCACCCAAGTGGCACGGCAGGCGGCCTCGGCGAGTCGCCGTCAATCGGCGGTACGCGTCCAGCTACGCGCTCTCCGCGGCGGTGCTGCTCGCGCTGCGCCTGCGGATGCGGGAGCCGGACGGCCCGGCCGCCGCAGCCCGGGGCCGCTCCGGCGCCTGGCCGTTGCTGGTGGCCGCCGGACTGGCCGCAGAGACCGGGCCACAGGCGATCACCGACACCGCCACCCTCACCGGTGCCGCCGCGATCGCCCTCGGCCGCCGGGTCGCCGCAGTGATGGGCACCGACGACGCCCTGATCGACCGCCTGCGCGCAGCCGCCACCCGAGCCGGCGAACCGCTCTGGCCACTACCGCTCCCCGATGCGTACCGGCCCCGACTCCGCTCCCGGATCGCGGACCTGGTCGACTACACCCTCGGCACCCGGCACGGCACCGCCCTGCTGGCCGGCCACTTCCTGCGCGAATTCGTCCCGCCCGACATCCCCTGGGCCCACCTCGACATCCAGGGCACCGCCCTCTCCGACACCGACGACGCCGAATGGCCCGCCGGCGCCACCGGCTTCGGCGTCCGCGCCCTCGCCGAACTCGTCACCGCCAGCCGCACCGAGCGGTCCTCGATGCCCGGAACGGCCGGACAGCCATGAGTGCGGAGTGGGAAGCCGGTCCCGAGGCCGAGGCGCTGGCGATAGCCCTCGGCCCGTCGAACAGGGTGTCATTGTATTCGGCGTGTCGCGCTGGCCGATTGGCTTCTCGCAACGCGGAAGATCCCGTGCCGCCGCCTGCGGAACATGGTCCAGGACCAGCGGCGGCCGGCCGTCGTGGTCTGGGCGGGCGGGCACCTTCGCCAGCAGGTCGACCAGCCAGGGCGAGCTCCAGGAGCGGGTGTCCCCGAGCCGCTGATGACTTCCCGGACGGTTCCCTCTGCCGGGGGAGGTGCCCGCACCCGAGGGAGGATGTCCGGGTGTCCGGCTGCTCCCTAGGGTTCAGGACATGAAGCTGACGAACACTCGGTTGACGAAGGCGGCGCGGTCCGCTTCGGCCCCGGCCCGAACGGTGAGGTCGGTTCGGTGGTCGAGGAGGGCCTGGATCGCCCGTTCCTGCTGCTGGACAGCGCCCTCGGCAACCACACCAGCCCTGCGCTGACCGACATGTGGCAGCACCTGCGGGGCTGGCACCGCAACTTCCAGCTCGCCACCGCCGGCCACTACTCCTACACCGACGTCCAGGCTCTGCTGCCCACGCTCGCCGCCGCCGGCCGCCTCCCCGCCAGTGCCCTGGCCGACAACGTCGGCACTGTCGACCCGTGCCGCTCACTTCGTGCCCAATCCGCCTACCTGGCAGCCTTCTTCGATCTTCACCTGCGGCACCGCAGCGACCACGGCCTGCTCGACGGTCCGTCAGCCGACTACCCGGAGATGTCCTTCGTCGCCTGACCCCCGCCCGCTCCTCGGCGCGGAACTCCTACCGGGTGAGCGCGCGTCGGTGAGCGCTTCCGGAGCCGCATGGCTCCAGTTCCAGCACGACCGGCCCACGGCTGAACCGTTGGCGATGAGCTGCGGACATGTCGAACATCCTGTCTTTTGCGCAGTCTCTGGGCACAGCTGCTGCGACGCCGTCGCCCCCCGACATGCCGAAGGCGGACACCCAGCGGCTGCTCGACCTCGCCCGCCCGTCGCCGCCCCCCGGGGTCACTTCACGGATCCGGCCATGGCGCCCTGGATGAAGAACCGTTGGAAGCAGAGGAACACCACCACGGGGACCAGCAGGGACAGGAACGCGCCGGGTGCGAGGATGTCCATGTTGCTGCCGAACTGCCGCATCTGGGACTGCAGGTAGACGGTCAGCGGCTGCGAGTCGTTGCCGGCGAAGATCAGCGCGACCAGCATGTCGTTCCAGACCCAGAGGAACTGGAAGATGCACAGCGAGGCGACAGCCGGTGCGGCGAGCGGCAGGGCGAGGGTACGGAAGGTCCGCCACTCCCCGCAGCCGTCCATCCGCGCCGCCTCCAGGAGTTCGGCGGGGATCTCCAGGAAGTGGTTGCGCATCAGGAACACGGCGAACGGCAGCCCGTAACCGACGTGGAATAGAACGACGCCCGGGATGGTGCCGAACACCCCGACGGCACCCTCCAGTTTGGCGACCGGGATGAGCCCGACCTGGACGGGGACGACCAGCAGTCCGACCACGCCGAGGAAGACGGCGTCCCGGCCGGGGAAGCGCATCCAGGCGAAGGCGTACCCGGCGCCCGCGGCGAGGGCTACGGTCAGCAGGGTCGCCGGGACGCTGATGAGCACGGTGTTCCACAGCGCCTTGGGGACGTCACCGCCGCCGAGCAGCGCGGTGTAGTTCTGCAGGGTGAGCTGGGCGGGCTCGGTCACGGCCGTCCACCAGCCTCCGGTGACGGCGACCTGCTTGGGGCGCAGCGAGGAGACCAGCAGGCCGACGGTGGGCACCAGCCAGGCAACGGCGGCCACGGTCAGCACGGCCTGGACGAGGCCGCTCCGGGTGAGGGCGGCGAGCCGGGTCGTGAGCGGCAGGGTGGGCCGGCCGGCGGGCACCGGTGCGGGCACGGTGGTGGGGGCGGACTGGGCCGCCTGGGTGGTGGTCATGCGCGGCTCCCTCGGAAGCGTCGGACGTTGAGAAGCATCACCGGCACGACGAGGAGCAGCAGCAGGACGCTGAGTGCGCTGCCGAGGCCCTGGTCGTTGCCGCCGCCGAAGGAGACCAGGTAGAGCCGGAGCGCGAGCACGCTCGCGTCCTGTTGCACCGGTCCGGGTGCGATGATGTACACGAGGTCGAAGATCTTCATCACGTTGATGACCATGGTGATGAACACGACGCCGAGGACCGGGGCGAGTTGGGGCACGGTGATGCGGCGGAGGATCTGCCATTCGCCGGCGCCGTCGATCCTGGCCGCCTCGATGGTCTCGCGGGGCAGGTTGGCGAGGCCCCCGGCGATGATGACCATGGCGAAGCCGGCCCAGATCCAGATGTAGGCGCCGATGACGGCCGGAGTGATGAACGCAGGGCCGAGCCAGTCGATGCCGCGGTAGGGGGCGGCGAAGTTCGCGGCCGGCATCACCACCGAGGTGGTGGCGGAGGGGGCTGCGCCGAAGCGGAAGGTTCCGTCGTCGGCCGTGGTCGTGGTGGCGACCGTCCTTCCACCGTCCCGGAGTTGGACGGTGACGCCGGGCAGGCCCTTCTTCCCGGCGTCGAGCCGGCCGGGGTGGCCGCCGCCGGGAACGAAGTCCAGGAACACCGTGCCGCTGACCCCGTCACCACCGGCCGGCTCCTGGGCCGTCCGGGCAGTGGCCGGGAGCGCTCCGGGCTGCACGCCGACCAGCGGCAGCAGCACGACGCGCGTGCTGGTGGGCGCCGTGACGTCGCCGTCCTGGGCTTGGTCGAGGCCCGTGCTGGGGCGTGGGTGGGCGCCCGGGTAGGTCGGCCGGTCGTTGAACGTGTCGTGGACGGCGACCGCGGCGGCGTTGAGCACGCCGCGGTGCGGGTCCGCGTCGTACACCGTGCGGAAGATGATCCCGGCGGCGAGGAAGGAGATCGCCATCGGCATGAAGACGAGCAGCTTGAACGCGGTGGCCCAGCGGATCTTCTCGGTGAGCACCGCGAACACCAGTCCGATGGCGGTCACCAGCGCCGGGGCGACGGCGACCCAGATCGCGTTGTTGCGCACGGCGGTGAGGGTGGCGTGGTCGGTGAAGGCGGTGCCGTAGTTGTCGAGTCCGACGAAGCGGTGGCCGGAGGCGTCGAAGAGGCTGCGGGCCACCGAATAGCCGATGGGGTAGACGACGAGGGCGCCGAGCAGCAACAGGGCGGGCAGGACGAAGAGCAGGGCGAGGCCCCGGTGGCGCCGGAGGGCGCCCCCGGATGCCCGGCCGCTGCGGGGCGAGCGCAGAGACATGGTGGATCAGCCCTTGTAGGCCTTGGCCGCGTCGGCTTCGAGCCTGGCCGCGGCGCCCTGGACGTCGGAGGGGTTGGCGAGGAAGTCCTGGAGGTCCTTCCACTCGCCCTGGCCCGCGGTGCCGCCGAACGCGGCGGGGGCCTGGTCCGACATGTCGAAGCGGAAGGTGTCGCCGGCGTCGATCACCGACTTGGCGAACTGCCGGGTGGTGTCGTCGGGGTAGACGGACGGGTCGACCGACTTGTTGGGCGAGATGAAGCCGCCGGCCTTGGCCCAGACGGTCGCGGCCTCGGGGCCGGCCAGGAACTCGACGAACTTCTGCGCAGCCTCGGGGTGCTTGGCACCCTTGAGGACGACCGCCGCGTCGCCCGCGCCCATCACCGGGGCCTTGCCGCCGTCCACGGCGGGGAAGGGGAAGACCTTGGCGTCGGTGCCGACCTGCTTCTTCAGTTCGGAGGCGATGACACCTCCCACGAAGTCGCCCTCATGGGTCATGGCGGCCTTGGGCTGTGCGCCGAAGACCTGCTGAACGGAGGTGGGGAAGTCGGTCTGCAGGGCGCCCTGCCCGCCACCGGCGACGAGTTGCTTGTCGCCGAAGACCTTGCCGAGGGTGGTCAGGGCCTTAAGGACCGACGGGTCGGTCCACGGGATCTCGTGCCGGGTGAGCTTGTCGTAGAGCTCCGGTCCGGCCTGGGAGAGGTAGACGTTCTCGAACCAGTCGGTCAGGGTCCAGCCGGCCTGGCCGCCGACGGTGAAGGCCGGAGTGCCGGAGTCGGCGAGCGTGCGGCCGGCCTTCAGCAGGTCGTCGAAGGTGGTCGGGGGCTGGACGCCGGCGTTCTCGAAGGCGGTGGGGCTGTACCACACGGTCGACTTGTCGGCGGCCTTGAAGTAGAGGCCGTACTGGGTGCCGTTGACGGTGCCGAGGCTGGACCAGATGCCGGCGTAGTTCTTCTTCGCGGCGTCGGTGACGGCGGGTGAGAGCGGCGCCAGCCAGCCTTTGTCGGCGAACTGCTTGATCACGCCGGGCTGGGCGACCATGACCACGTCCATCGGGTCACCACCCTCGATCTTGCTGCCGACCACGGTGGAGAGGTTGTCACCGGTGGAGGTGTAGCTGACGGTGGCACCGGTCTTCGCGGTGAAGGCGTCCAGCACCTTCTTGAAGTTCTCCTGCTCGGTGCCGCTCCACACGGCGGCGACGGTCAGGGTCTGTCCCTTGAGTCCCTGGGTGGCGGAGTCGGCGGCGGTGCCGCCTCCTCCGCTGCCGCAGGCGGTTGCGGTGGCGGCCAGCACGACGGAGGCGGCCAGGGTGGGGAGAGCGCTACGGAGTCTCATCGTCGAGTCTTCTTCCGTGAGGCGGGTCGGGTTTCGTGATGTGATGGCCAGTCAGATATTGGTGGCAGCAGTGTGGTTGATCCACCAGGCGGCGGTTGCGGGCGGCAGGAGGCCGTCGACGCACGGACTGCTGGCCAGCAGGGGCGGACCGGCGACCGGAGCCGGCGCTGGGGTGTCGCCGAAGTTGACGGCGCACACCAGGCCCTCGCCGCGGACGAACGCGAGGACCCCCTGCGGGGTCTCCAGCCACCGCAGTGTCCCCTCGCCCAGCTGCGGGAGTTCACGACGCAGTTGGAGGGCGGTTCGGTACAGGTGGAAGACGGATCCGGCGTCGGCCCGCTGCCGCTCGGCCGTGTGGGCGGCGAAGGAGTCCGGCTGCGGGAGCCAGGGGGCGGCCGGGCTGTCCGGCGGGCTGAAGCCGAACGGGGCCCCGGTGCCCGACCACGGCAGCGGTATCCGGCAGCCGTCGCGGATCCCGGTGCGGCTACCGGTCCGGCGGAAGATCGGGTCGGTGATCGACTCGTCCGGCAGGTCGAGGACTTCGGGCAGCCCGAGTTCCTCGCCCTGGTAGATGTAGACGGCTCCGGGCAGGGCCAGCATCAGCAGGGCGGCGGCCTTGGCGCGGGCGGGGCCGGAGGCCGGGTCCTCCCCCGCGAACCGGCTCACCGTGCGGACCTGGTCGTGGTTGTTGAGCACCCAGGTGACGGTCGACCCGGTGCCGGTGATGTCCCGTACGGCGTCGTCGATGACCCGGTGGAAGTGCGCAAGGTCCCACGGCGCGTGCAGCAGGTGGAAGAAGAAGGCTTGGTGCAGTTCGTCGGGCCGCACGTACAGCGCCTGCTCCGCCGGCGTGGGCACGGAGGCCTCGCCGACCAGCAGCCGTTCACGGCCGTCGCGGGCGGTGTACTGCTCGCAGATGGCACGCCACCGCCGCCAGATGTCGTGCACCTCCGGCTGGTTCCAGGCCAGTGGGTTGACCGAGTCGCGGGTGCGCTCGTCCACGTCCGGGTCGGGCGAGTCCGGCAGTTCCGGATGCTTGTACAGCCCGGCTGCCACGTCGATCCGGAAGCCGTCGACGCCGCGGTCGAGCCAGAACCGCAGCACCTCCTCGAAGTGGACGGCGACATCGGGGTTGCGCCAGTTGAAGTCGGGCTGCTCGGGGGTGAACAGGTGGAGGTACCACTGGCCGGGCCGGCCGTCGGCCTCGGTGATCCTGGTCCAGGCCGGGCCGCCGAACATGGCCCGCCAGTTGTTGGGCGGGAGTTCCCCGTCCTGGCCGCGCCCGTCGGCGAAGTGGAACCGCGCCCGCTCGGGACTGCCGGGGCCGTTGGCCAGAGCCTTCTGGAACCACGGGTGATCACTTGAGCAGTGGTTGGGGACGACGTCCAGGACCAGCTTGAGACCGAGCAGCCCGCAGTCCGCCATCAGGCGGTCGAACTCGGCGAGGTCGCCGTAGACGGGGTCGACGGCGCAGTGGTCGGCGATGTCGTAGCCGTGGTCGTGCTGGGGCGAGACGTAGAACGGGTTGAGCCAGACGCCGTCGGCGCCCAGCTGCCGCACGTGGTGCAGCTGTTCCCGGACGCCGGCGAGGTCGCCGACGCCGTCGCCGTCGGCGTCACGGAAGCTGCGCACGTAGATCTGGTAGATCACGGCGTCGCGCCACCAGGCACGGGCGGCGGGGGTGGTAGGGGCGTGCGAACGAGCGCGCGGCAGGGTGACCGCGTCGCCGTCGGCGAGGGTGGGGTTGAGCATCTCGCTACTCCAACGGTTATGCATTCGCGTTAGGTATAGCAGGCAAATACCAGCACTGTTAAGCCCTTGTTTGATGGAGTTTCCCAGGAGTTACACGGCGATGCATCGAGTCAGAGATAGATACCTGTTATGTACTCGCTAAGGCCTCGCGAAGCAGGGGCTGACCGCCCACGGGCCGTCGTCGGCGTCGACTCAGCCGACGACGGCGCGCAGCTCCGCAGCCAGCCGGGGCAGCGCCGCCCCGGCGGGCCGACGGCCCGACACGACCTCGAACGCCGTCTCGCTGAACGCGAGGCTCAGCTGCTGGTACTGCGGCACGCCGGGGCGCGCCCCGGCCGCCAGGATCGCCGTGCGCAGCACGGGCAGGTACGGGAACCGGGCCGTCAGGTCCGGGTCCGCGTAGAGGTCGGCCCAGACCGGTGGCAGCCCGCCCTCGGTCAGCACGCGGGACTGCGCCCGGCGGCTCGTCAGGTAGCCGATCAGTTGCCGCGCGGTGCGCTGGCGCCGGGAGAACCGGCTGACCGCCAGCCCCGAGCCGCCCAGCACACCGCTGCCGGGCCTGTTCGGGCCGGGCAGCGGCACCACGCCGAACCGCCCCTCCACGGGGGAACCGGCGGCGCCGACCGCGTGGTAGACGTACGGCCAGTTCCGCAGGAAGAGCAGGCCGCCCCGGCCGAAGGCCTCGCGGGACTCCTCCTCCTGGTAGCCGAGCGCCTCGCGCGGGATCCAGCCCTCGCGCACGCCGCCGGCCAGAAACTCCAGGCCGGCCCGGGCCTGCGGGCTGTCGACCACCACGGTTCCGTCTCCGGCGAGCAGGTCCCCGCCGGCCGAGCGGATCGCCTCCAGGGCGTTGACGGCGAGTCCCTCGTACGGGCTCAGCTGCCCCGCGTACCCGGACAGCCCGTGCGCGGGCGCCAGTGTCCGTGCCTGCCGTGCCAGGTCGGCCCAGGTGGTGGGCGGTTGCTCGCCGGCGGCGTCCAGCACGTCGCTGCGGTAGTACAGCAGGGCGGCGTTGGCGACGAACGGTACCGCGTACAGCCGCCCGTCGAATTGACCGGTCCGGACGACCGGCGGCAGCAAGCTGCCCAGTGCGAAGTCCGACTCGTCCAGCGGCACGGTCCAGCGCCGGGCCGCGAACTCGGCCGTCCACACCACGTCGAGGTTGAGCACGTCGAAGCGGCTGCCGCCGGCCGACAGCTCTCCGGCAAGCTGGGCGTGCACCTCGTCCGCCGCCTCCGGCAGCTCGACCAGTTCGGCCGGCTGGTCCGGGTGCTCGGCGTTCCAGTCGGCCAGCAGCCCGCGCAGGTAGCCGGTGGTGTCCCGGCCGGTGGCGAGCGTGACCGGCCCGACGCCCTCCTGGTCGCCCATCGCCTGCGCACCGCCGACCAGGCCGTACCAGGCGGACGCGCCCCCGGCCGCGAGCACCGCCGCCCCGCCCACCAGCGCGCGCACCACGCGCCGACGGCCCGCGTCGGGCCCGGTGGGCGGCCGGTCTTCCATGGAGCTCCTTCGGTCCGCCGGCACGGGTGGGGGCCGACGCACGTCCCTTTATACGGCCTCCCTGCTGGTGGGGGCCCGCCTGCCCGTACTGTGTGACCGAGGTGTAACCAGCGAACAGGCACGAGAGGGAAGAGGTGACGCCCGGTGCGCCATCAGCTGCTGGCGCTGCTGGCCCGGCAGCCCGCCTACGGGTACGAGCTCAAGCAGGGGCTTGAGCAGACCTTCGGCGCGGCGTACCCTCAGCCGAACATCGGCCAGATCTACGTGACCCTGAGCCGACTGGAGAAGTCCGGACTGATCCGCGGCACCGAGGTGGCGCAGGAGGGCAGGCCGGACAAGAAGGTCTACGAGATCACGGAGAAGGGCACCGAGGAACTCGCCGGCTGGTTCGAGGCGCCCACCGAGGGGCCCCGCGTCAGGGACGAGTTCTTCATGAAGCTGATCCTGGCCGAAGGCACCGACCTCGCCGACCGGCTGACGCTGATCAACAACCAGCGCCGGCACTGCATCAACACGATGCGCGGACTCAACAAGCTGGCCGCCACCGAGCGCGGCAACCGGACCTCGCTGCTGCTGATCGAGGGCGCCGTCCTGCACCTGCAGGCCGACCTCGACTGGCTGGAGCGTTGCCAGGAGGAGCTCACGTGACCGGCCCGGAGCCGATGCCGCCACCGATGCCGCCGCTGCTGGCCGCCGAGTCCGTGGTGCGCTCGCACCTGAGCGGCTCGACCCTGATACCCGCGGTCCGCGGCATCAGCCTGCGGATCGACCGGGGCGAGTTCGTCGCCGTCACCGGCCCCTCGGGCGCCGGCAAGTCCACCCTGCTGCACCTCCTCGCCGGCCTGCTGCGGCCCGACGAGGGCGAGCTGTGGCTCGACGGCCGCCGGGTCGACCGCCTGAAGGAGTCCGCCTGGGCCCGCCTGCGCCGCCGGCACTACGGCATCGTCTTCCAGAGCGGCAACCTGCTCCCCGACTTCTCCGTCGCTGACAACATCGAGCTGACCGCGGTGCTCGCGGGCATGTCCGGCCGCACCGCCCGCGAACGCCGCGAGGAACTCCTCCAGGACCTCGGCCTCGCCCACAAGGCCACCGCCGGGCCCGGCGAGCTCTCCGGCGGTGAGCGCCAGCGCGTCGCCCTGGCCCGCGCGCTGGTCAACCGGCCGCAGCTGCTCCTCGCCGACGAGCCCACCGGAAACCTCGACAGTCGCAGCACCCGCGACGTCCTCGCCCTGCTCAGCCGCTACCACGAACAGGGCACCACCATCGTGCTGGTCACCCACGACGCGCGGGCGGCGAGCACCGCCGACCGGGTCGTCAGCCTCTTCGACGGCCGGATCGCCGACGACGCCCGGGTGGAGGAGCCCCCGGCCGCGCGGCGCGCCGTCGGGGTCCGCGACATCATCGATTTCGGCGGGTGAGCCGGTGCGTGCCCTGCTCCGCTGGATCCGCGTCGACCTGCGCTCGCACCGCGTCCACGCGCTTCTGATCGTCCTCGCCACCGGCGGCACCACCGCCGCTCTCCTGCTTGCCGGCACGCTGCTCGGCGCCGCCGCCGACCCGTGGCAGCGGCAGTTCCAGGCCGCCGGATCACCCGACATCCGGATCGACCTGCGCCCGTCCACGGCCGCCCGGGGCGGCACCGACGAACCCTCGGCCGCCGTGCTCGCCCGCGAACCCGGCGTACTCGCCGTCTCACCACCCCAGCAGACCGCCGAGACCACACTCGTCGGCCGACGAGCAGACGGCGCGGCCGCCGCGGGCCCACCCGGCCGCACCGCGCTCGTGCTGCGCGGGGACACCCCGGGCGCAGCCCGCCCGTTGCTGCGCTCCGGCACCTGGCTCGACCCCGCCGATGCCCGCGGCATCGTGCTCGAACAGTCCGCGGCCGACGCCGCCTGGGCCCACCCCGGGGACCACCTGACCGTCCTCGACAGCCACGGCGCGGCCGTCGAACTACAGGTCCTCGGCATCGCCGACAGCCCCGACCAGCTGCCCAGCCAGGCCGCAGGCTACGACCTCGGCTGGGCACTCCCCGACACCCTCGACCTGGTCCAGCCGGACCAGGCAGCCCGGGGTCTCACCCTCGGCCTGCGCCTGGCCCGTCCATCCGACGCCGCGTACACGGCCCAGCGGGTGGTCAGCGTCCTCGGTGCCGGGCGGGTCTCCCGGATCACCACCTGGCTGGACGCGCGGGACGCGCGGCAGCAGGACAACCGGCTGACCGGCCTGCTCCTCGGACTCAGCGGACTCGCCGCACTGCTCGCCGCTGCCCTGGCGGTGGCCGGCGGGGCAGGCTGGCGGATCAGGACCAGGACGGGCGACATCGCCCTCCTCAAGGCGCTCGGCTTCACCGCCGGCCAGGTCGCCTGGATGTTCATCGTTGAACAGCTCCTGCTGGCCGGCACCGGAGTCCTGCTCGGCTCCGGCGGTGCCGCGATCGCCGTCCACACCGTCCCGGCCCTCGGCGGCGGGACCGACGCGCTCCACGGACCCGTGCCCGGCGGCACGGCGACCACCGTCGCCGTCGCTGCCGCCGCCCTCCTCGCCGTCGGGGCCGCCGCCGCACTGCCCGCACTGCGGGCCTCGCGGGTCACCCCCGTGCCCCCGACCGACGGCACCCGACCACCCGCAATGACGGCCCGACCGGTCCGGCTCGGCCCACTCCGACGGCTGCCCCCGGCACTCGCGCTCGGCCTCGGCAGCGTCCTGCGCCGACGCTCGGACCTGGTCGGCAGCGCCCTGCGGCTGACCGTCCCGGTCGTCGCCGCCACCCTGGCCCTGAGCACCTGGGCGACCCTCGACGCCGTCACCCGGCCCGATCGCGGCGCCACCGTCCCGTCCGTCACCGCCCGCCGCACCACCCCCGATCAGACACCCGGCGACGGGCGGCTCGCCGACGCCCTGGCCGCCGACGGCGCCGTGCAGGGCGTCTACCCGGGCACGGAAATGCAGGCCCTCGCGCCCGGCCAGTCCGCGACACTCACCCTGCGCGCCGTCGGCACCACCGACGCCCCGTACCCGTACACCGTCGTCGAGGGCCGGGCGATCCGCGCCACCGACGAAGCCGTCGCCGGGCAGGGCGCCCTCGACCTGCTCGGCGCCCGGGTCGGCCAGTGGGTGCGGCTCACCACCGGGAGCACCCCCCGCATCCTGCACATCGTCGGACGCAATCTCGAACCGGAACACGGCGGCCGTGTCCTGTCCACCGGGTTCGACACCCTCGACCGGCCCGGCGACCCCATCCACCCGAACTTCTGGCAACTGACCCTGCGCCCCGGCCAGGACCCCGCCGCCGTCCAGCGAGACCTCCCCGCCCGCGCCGGCCTCGCCGGGCAGACGGAGATCCGCCTCCCCACCGGCCCGGTCACCAGACCCGGCGCCCTGCGGGCCAGCGTGGTCGGCCTCCTGCTCGTACTCGCCCTCATCGGCCTGGTCGACCTGCTCACCACCGCCACCGCAGGCTTCCACGAACGCCGCCGGGACCTCGGCCTGCTCAGGGCGATCGGCCTCACCCCGGGCCAGTCCGCCGTCGTGCTCGCCGTCCGCGGGACGGTCATCGCCCTGAGCACCGTCGGCGTCGGATCGGTCGTCGCCATCCCGCTCGTCCGCCGGCTCATCGACCGGCAGGGCGAGCTGAGCGGAATCGGCGCGGGCATCGCCCGCGCCCCGTCCGCCTGGACGATCCTCGCCATGGCCGCCGTCTGCGCCACGACGGCGGCTGCACTCTGCGCACTCCCGGTGCTGCGCATCCCCCCGCCCACCCGGACCCCGGACGGCGCCGGCCGGTAGACGTCGCGGCCCGGGCCGCGAGGGCCTCGTACTGGCCGAGCTCACCGATGCCCGTCTGCACGGCCCGCTGCCCAGCGGCATCACCGGCCACCGCCTCAGCGACACGCTGCAGGTCGTTGTCGGCCTGGGTCGGCACCGCAGAACAACCATGTCAGCGGAACCCTCGCCGAGGCCGCGGGCTTCCGACCGGTACGGCGGGTGGTGGTGCACTGGGGCCGACCCGGCGCCCCCCCTGACGAACACGTGTTCGACGAGGCATCAGGGAGCGGCCGAGGAAGCCGCGCGGCGCGCCGATCCCCCGTCAAGACGCGCGTGCCGCGCGAAGATCGCACAGGAGCACAGGGCGGATCTATCGAGGTCCCTACTTCGCACACCGTGCCCGATGGGCGGCGATCAGCGCGCGGTACCACGCATACGAGGCCTTAGGCGTGCGGCGCTGCGCCTCGAAGTCAACATGGACTAGACCAAAACGCTGATTGAACCCCTCAGCTCGTCGAACAGGCTGTCACTCCACCGGTCGACCATGAAGACCTCATTGTCTACGGGTGGTTGCCGTGGATCCCACACTTCGCCCGTCGCTGAGTGAGCCTTGAGAGATGCCCGCTCCCTGCCCGGCGCACGGGGGCGCAAGACTTCAGGCAAGTGGCACTCCTATGCGCTCCCCCAATCTCCGACCGAGCGCCGAATTCATACTCGTCCTCTCAACCCGCGCCGTACCCTGGTGCGTTCGCCTACCGACCAGGTGAGCTCACGACGACGGACCGGAGGGTCAGCAAGTGGACGGCACCGCCAGCCGCGCGAGGGAGGAGGCCGTGGCCTCCCAGGCTCAGCGATGGGCCGACGAACTCATTGATTTCGGACCGCGCAACACACTGCTGCACTTCAAGGACACCAAGACTGGCAGCCTCGACCTGACCACCGTCTCCATCGAGGCACAGCACGCGCTGCCGACCGGCCGGAAGGTCCGGCTCGCGAGTCTCGTCTCCGATCCGTCCGATCACAAATCCGCCTGCCTCCACGCACGCTACCTGCGGCGCCGGATCACGGAACTGGACGAGGAACAGGGCATCGAGGCCGGCCGCCTAGCCCCGCGCTTCGCACATGGGGTTTTAGGTCTCCAGCCAGCGGGGTCGGGTTTCGTCGATGCCGAGGAGTTCGAGCAGGTGTGCTTGGACTCCTCGGTTGATGAGGACGACGGGTGGGCTGGTTGCGGTGCCGGGCCGCATCATCAGGCTCGCCAGGTGGTAAAAGATCATGCGTCCGGTGGGGCGGACGGCTCGGTTGTCGGGGTAGAGGCCGCGCATGGTCTGCTCGGGGCCGAGGGCTTGGCGGACCTGTCGTTCGATGAGGCAGAACACCAGCAGGGCCAGGCAGATCACGGTGATCAGCGCGGTGATGCGGCGGTTGTGTCGGAGGAAGACCGGTGCGACCGCGAGTGGGCCCTTGAAGTCGTGGTAGCGGCGTTCGACCACGGTTTGGCCTTTGTAGCGCAGGAAGACCTCTTCCGCGGTGGCTTGTTCGGGGGTGAGGTTGGTCAGTAGTGCGTACCAGCCGTCGACGGCGGCCTGGGCGTCGAGGACGTCCTGGTCGAAGTGCCATTCCAGGGCGGGCCGGCCGGCCTCGTCGGTGGTGATGGTGGTGCGAAGGCAGTCCTCGACCCGGCGGGCGCGGGCGATCACGCCGATCCGTGCGGTGATCTTCTCGGCCGTGCCGTAGAAGCGTCCTCCGGCGCCGCGTTGGAGCTTGTCGAGGTCCTCGGCCGCGCGGGCCAGGCGTTTGGCGCGGGCGCTCTGCTGGCCGCGGGCGTTACCGGTGGAGTGGACAAGAATCCTGCGCAGGGTGTGCGCCGGGTCGCTTTTGCGACGGCTGGTGATGGTGTGGGTGTCCTCCAGGACGCGGTAGACCTCCCGCTGATCAGCGGGCTTGTGCGCGTCACGGCCGGGGACGTAGTCCACGACCGTCGCCGTGTCGGGGTCCAGGGCGACGTAGACGTGGTGGGGGACCTTGGAGGCCGGGGCGGGCGCGACGAAGGCGACCTTCGCCTCCAGCAGGGCAGTGACGTTCGGGTGGGACACGAGTTTGGAGTCGGCCACCAGCAGGAAGTCCCGCCGGCCGGCCATCGTGCGCAGGGCCTTCATCGCGCCGACGACCTGGGCGACCTCGCCCGCGCCGCCGTCGTAGACGCGGTGGAAGAGCGGGATGCCGCCGTCGCCACTGACCGCGAGGCCGGCCTGGATCTGCTTCAGATCGACCCTGCGGTCCTTGGGATGACCGTACCTGGCCTGTGGAAACTGCTCGTCCTGGTCCTCGTAGGCGCCGAAGAGGGACATCGAGGTCATGTCCCAGTGGATCCGGGACACCTCGATGCCGAACTCCGTGACGGCCTGCGCGCCGACCGTGCCCACCAGCTTGTCCAGGTGCGGCGCGATGGCGTCCAGCGCGCGGGCGAGCCGGTCATCGCCCAGCAGGTCCGGGGCGATGCCGAACACCTCCTCCACGGCCCATTCCCGGGCCCAGTCGCCCACCCGCACCAGCGGCGCCGGTGCGGACAGACGGTTGGCGATCAACACCTCGATCACCTGGCCGTGCGTGAGATGCGCGACCTCGCGGATCGGGCACAGCCCGTCGACGATCCCGGCCACGTCCAGCCGGCGCAGAAACTCGGCAGAGGCAGGCAGAGCGCCCAGACGCCTCTCCACCACGGGCGTCAACTCCACAGCGAAGCGCGGACGGTGGACCCGGGAACGACGTGAACGGGATATCGGCACACCAGGCTCAACGACCAGCACCCCACCGGGGTACCGGTCGCATCACCAGTTCATCCGAACTCGTCATGTGCGAAGGACCGGCCTAGCCTGCGGACTGCTCAACGTGGACCCGCCGAGGACACGTGGCACTACCACCGTCCTCCCACTACGTGCTCCCCTCGTGCTGCTGCCCCTAACGATCCAGCCGCGCACAGCCACCGAGAACGACTTCGTCCTTCAGGTCGACGGCGAGCCGGAGATCAATCCGGTCCTGTTCTACGCGTTGAGCCGCCAGTACGGCCTGGACACCGACCTCGACCAACTGGCCGACCAGGCATCAGCCGTGCTTGAGGACCAATCGGATCCGGGCACCCGGGTACGCGCTGTATACGACCTCCTCGCCAAGGCCCTCCACCGGAGCGGGCTGTCCGCGTCGTTCGAGGAACGCGTAGTGGTCGGGGCCTTCAGCTTTGACCGGCTACCCATGGTCAACGACTGAAGAACTCGACCTCATTGCTTGCCGGTCACCCGGTCATCGCCGCCATACCCTGCGCAACCGGCCCCGGCTGAACCACTGGGGACGAGCTACGGACTTATCGAACACCCTGTCTTCTGCCTATGTCCGAGGCCCAGCTGCTGCGAACCGAGCCGTCCGGATGGTCTCTCGACTGCTACCGAACGGCCATTCAGTCCGCAATGACTGGAAGCCAACTACTGTGAACGGTTAGCACGATGGGCGGCGATCAGGTCGCGGTACCAGGCGTAGGAGGCCTTCGGCGTGCGCCGCTGCGTCGCGAAGTCGACGTGGACGAGACCGAAGCGCTAGTGGTACCCCTCGGCCAGTCGAACACTCTGTCATTCTAAGCCGCCACAGATCAGAGTCGCCAACTACCACGGGAACAAACACCGTTGGTTGATAACGGAGCTCGCCGAAGTCGCTCCTACCTCTCGTGCCGCGCCCGATGGGCACCGATCAGATCGCAATACCAGGCATAGGAGGCCTTCGGGGTGCGGCGCTGGGTCTCGAAGTCAACGTAGACCAGACCAAATCTCTGACTGAAGCCCTCGGCCCGTCGGACACCCTGTCATTCTATCCGTGGCGGTGGTCTGCCAGGTCAGCGGCCCGCAACAAGCTGGTACGGCCCGACCTCGCGCCGCGGCAGCCATTGGTCGAAGACTCGGCGAAGATCGTGGTCGCCGTGCCTGCCGGCCTGCGCTTCAGCAGTGGCCTGACCATCAGTGGCTCCTCGCGGCTCGCCGTCAGGGCCGTCCTCTGATGGTGGCAACCCAGGCGTATAGGATCACCGCCGCCAAAGTTGAACGGCTGGCTGCAGGGAGGCGGGAAACGCGTGAACCAGTGCACGACCACGGCGAAGACAGGCGGTCGCGCCTGCGGCAGGTCCCAGTGGTAGAGCGCGGGCAGCGGAATGATGCCGGCCTCCAACAGCCCGTCCACCAGCCGCTCGTAGAAGTCGAGCCCGGCACCGTTGACCTCGCCCCGGCCGGCCGGCTGCACGCGCGACCAGGCGATCGAGAACCGGTACCCGTCGAGCCCCAGGCCGCGCATCAACCCCACGTCCTCGGGCCACCGGCGATAAGGGTCGCACGCCACCCGGCCGGTGTCGCCGCCCCTTTCTGCGCCGGCCCGGTCGCAGAAGATGTCCCACACCGACCGGCCGCGGCTATCCTCGTCCATCCCGCCCTCGATCTGGTAGGCGGCGGTGGACACGCCCCAGCGGAATCCGAGCGGCGGGTCGCGACGGTCCGTCATGGATGAATCCCTCTAAACAACACGAGCCACAAATGCGAGCAGGGCTCATTTCAAGGCGAGCCGGCGGCCCAAATCCAAAGCCGAGTGCCATATAGCCCGCAAGGGCCTGGCCCTCAGGGGCCGCCGCACCGATCACCCCACCCGGCCACACCGGCCACAGGTGCGCCATCGCAACCCCAGAACCAGAGCCACGATCATCAGATCGCCACGTGGTGGAACTTCATCGGCCGCACCAACGAGGAGATCGCCCAGACCCGCGCCGACTGGCAGTCCGGCACCCGCTTCGGCGAAGTCCATGGCTACGCCCGCGCCCGCCTGCCCGCCCCGGAGCGGCCGCTGACGCCACTGAAGCCGCAGGGCCACGAGCGCTGAGCTGGCGCCGGTAGCTGTGCGGTGGGCCGTGTCATGGGCGCATCGATGGTGCTCGACACGCCCCACCGCGCTCCGGTGCGTTCGGCGGCGTTGTTCGGATCACCCGTTCGCGCCAGGGGCGATGTGATAAGGATAGCGGTTGACGGCGGGCCGGACGGGGGAGTCGGAGACATGCGCGATCCGTTGGAGAACGTGGAACTCACCGAGGCCGTGCAAGGTCTGCGGGACCAATTGATGGCCGCCGCGGACGCTGCGGACGGTCAGCGCATCAAGTTCGAGGTCAACGAGATCACGCTGGACTTCTCGGTCGAGCTGCGACGCGACGCGACGGCCAAGGCGGGGTTCAAGGCATGGGTGGTCTCCGGCGACGCCCAGGTGGGGGTCGCGCAGAACGCCGTCCACAAGGTGTCCGTGAAGTTGAAGCCGACGGACTCGGCCCTCGGCGGGCCGATCGAGATTGGCAGACAGGCCGCGGTCGACCTGGGTGACTTCGAGCATCCGTCCGGGCTGAGCGGCGGATGAGCGTCCGGTCCGTCGAACGCATCGCCATCGTCCAGGGAGCGCGGCAGGGCAGCGGCTTCCTGTTGGACTCCCGCCTGGTGCTCACCTCGGCGCACCTGTTCGACGGGGACAACGGGGCCGCTCGCGTCGCCGTCCCCGGAGGAGCGGGGACGCGCAACTGCCGCCTCAGGTGGCGTCGTTACGATGAGGCGTGCGACGCGGCCCTACTCGAAGCGGACGACGACCTGGTCAGGGACGCCACGACGTGCCGGATCTCCGACGTCCGCTGGGGCCGGACGGCGGGCCTGGCCGCGTGGGAGAACTGCGAAGCCGTGGGGTACCCGCTCATCTCGCTGCGGGACGGGGCGAGGCCGGACACCGAGCAGATCGTCGGCACGCTGAAGCCGGGCTCGTCGATCCTACGCGGCCGCTACATCCTGGACAGCTCCCACACACCGCCGCCGACGGCCAGCACTCCCGGCACATCGCCCTGGCAGGGGATGTCGGGTGCCGCGCTCTTCGCCGGAGAATTCCTGGTCGGCGTGGTCTCCGGGGACCCGGGGCGGTGGGCGCACGCACGGGTGGAAGCCGTTCCAATATCGGTCGTGGTGGCCGACCCCGAGTTCCAGCAGGCAATGGAGGCAGCCGTAGGGCTGCGGCCGGAAGTGGTGGAGATTGACAGGTCGGTAGCGCACACGGTGCGCGAGGCCGCCACCTCTCGCCAAGGCGACTGGCTCCGGATCGCCGACGCCGATCCAATCTCCTTCGGCGTCCATCGCGCGCCGGACGCCGCCGGCCATCCGGAAGTGGTGCAGTACGTGCCACGCAACGTCGATGCCCAACTTGACGCCCGACTCGAAGCGCTGGCGGAGACCGGCGGCATGCTGCTCCTGACCGGGGATTCGGCGGCGGGCAAGTCGCGGGCCCTGTTCGAAGGCATGGTCCGCAATCTCCCGGACCGGTCGGTCTGCAAGCCGGATCCCGACGCCGACCTGGCCTTCCTGCGCGTGCCCTCCGGAAACGACTACGAGAACGTCGTGTGGCTCGACGACCTGCACACCTACCTGCGGTCCGGCGGGCTGACGCCATCCCTTCTCGACCAGCTTGTCCGCCGGGGCACGGTCGTGCTCGCGACGCTGCGCACCGAGTTCTACGAGCACTACACGGATGAGGAGGACGGGCCGTCACTCTGGCAGGGCACCGGACCGCGTCTGCCGTCCTCGCCGGGCAGGGTGATCCGCGCTGCACACCACCTCACGCTGGACCGGATCTGGACCGACGACGAGCGGCAGGCCGCGTCGGCACGCCAGGACCCGCGCGTCGTCGCGGCCTTGAGCGCCAACCGGGCGCACGGGGTGGCGGAGTACCTGGCGGCGGGGCCGCAGGTCCTCAAGCGGTGGAAGGCCGCCTCCCGGGTGCGGGGCAACCCCCGGGGGGCCGCGCTCGTCGAGGCTGCGGTCGCCCTTGCCCGCACGGGTGTGGACAGTGCGCTGCCACCGGATTCACTGGAACGCCTCCACGAGTACTTCCTCGACCTGGCGGGCGGTCCAGCGCTGCGTCCGGAGGACATGGCAGACGCATGGAAGTGGGCGTCCCGGATCGTGCTGGGCGTGACCAGTCCCCTGGTGCCGGGCCGGGGCGGAACGTGGAAGCCGTTCGACTACCTGGTGTCCGATGCTGCGCGCCGGGCCCGTCCGAACGAACTCCCGGAGCAGGTGTGGGAAGAGGCGCTGCGCGTCGTGGACGATACGCGCCGGGTGCTGGTGTCGACCGTCGCCAAGGTGGCGGGCCGGCCGGAGGTGGCCAAGGAGGTGCTCCGTCCCCTCGCGAAGGCAAACGATCCAGACGGCCTGATCAATCTGGGGGCGCTGCTGGCAGAGGAGGAAGACTATGACGGCGCCGCCCGCTGCTTCGAGTGCGCTGCCGCTCTGGGCGACTCCATGGGAGCACACAATATGGGTGCCGTCTCCTTCGCGCGGGGGGATCTGGAAGCGGCCCGGGAGTGGTACGAGCGCGCGATCCAGAGTGGGGAGCGGATGTCGATCGGAGCCCTCGGCCTGGTCCACGAGAAGCTGGGCGACCAGGCCGAGGCGGTGGCGCTCTGGAAGCGCGGTACCGAGGCCGGAGATCCCGGGAGTGCACTGCACTACTCGGACTGGCTGAGGTCGAAGTGGCAGTCGGACGAAGCCGTCGAAGCCCTGAGAGTTGCTGCCGACGGCAAGATCCCGCTCGCCGCCCTCTCGTACGCCGGCGTCCTTCTGCATAGAAAGGAGCACGAGACGGCGAATGCCTACGTGTCGCGTGCCTACGCCGCAGCGGTCGAGCAGGGGGAGCTGGGTGATCCGATCGGCTGTCTGATGGCCGGTGTGACGGCGTACTCCTTCGGCGACGTCCGGCAGGGGAAGAAATGGTGGAGCCGGGCGCAGGAGCGTGGCTGCCCCTCGGACTGGGTGGTCCTGGAGGCAGAGGAGGGCTCGCCCGGACTGCGGCACCTGGCCTTCAGCCAGGTCTGCCTGGACAGACTCGGAGAGGAGGAAGCCCGTTCGCTCATGCAGTTGCTCTGGGCCGGCGACTGCCAGGACTGCGGGTACCCCCTGGGCGACGGTGTTCCTGCGCTCTACGTGGACGACACCTTCATAGCGGCCAACGCGCGGCTCTTCCACTTCGGACTGTGCCGGTATCCACACTGGAACGAGTCGGCCCTGACCCAGATAGCCAAAGACGCGGGCATCAGCTGGAAGGCATTCACCGCCGGAGTGCCCATGGGGGAGGGATTCGGCCCGCTCTGCGTTCCCGCCCTCGTGGTCAACCCGTCTTTCGAGATCGCTCAGTTGGTCCGCAGCGGGGACCGCTGGACAGCGACGGCGGCGTACGGGCCCCGGTCGGATGGCGCCCAGCTGATCGACCTGCGACCGGTGTGGTCTGGGCTGCCGCCCAGGTCCTCCGACGGGCGCGCCTGGGCACTTACCGGCCCCGGCGAGGTCGCGGTGATAACGCCCGGGCAGGCCTGGAGCGCTCCGGCGACCGAGGCGTTCATCGCGCTGGTGGAGCAGTACGGCGGAATGCTGCTCATCACGGCGAGCACCGTCGGGCCCGAGTCCGAGGCCTCGGTGGATGTCCTGGCAAATGTCCTGCAGGCCTGGGACTCGATGACGAGGTGGGTCCCCTTGGAGCCTGGGGCTCCGGGGTAGGCCGTTCCCCGCGGATCATTCGATTGTTGATGCGCAATAGGCGTGGGCAGAGCCGTTGTTGCCGTACCCTGCGCCTCGGCGGGGGCGGACGGTGGCGTGATCATCGGGAGGTGATCGACGCGACCGTGTTCAAGTACCGGACCGGGACGCCGTAAACGGACCTGCCGGAGCGGTTCGGGGTCGTGGAAGGGCGTCCACAACCGGCCATGGAGGTCGGCACTGGACGGTACGTGGGAGCGCGCGCTCACCGCGCTGCTCGCGCTGGCCGAAGCCGAGGGCGACTTGGACCGCGTGGTCGCGGTCGACTCGACGATCGTGCGCGCACCAGCACGCCGCCGGGGCCGAGTGGACCCTCACGCGGCAGCGCCCGCTCACCCAGACCGACTGGCTGCTGCCCATTGCCGACGCCCCGCAGCACGAGATCGACCGCCGCTTCCACGCCATCGTCACCGACGTAGTCGGCGCCCCGACCGAACTGGTCGACGAACACGGCGCCGTGGCCTGGCAGCAGCGCACCGCGCTGTGCGGCCACCCGCTGCCTGACGCGGTCGAGAGCATCGACTGCCCGCTGTGCTTCCCCGGGCAGTTCCACGACGCCGAGACCGGCCTGCACTGCAACGCCTTCCGGTACTACGATCCGGCCACCGCCCACTCTCTCAGCCCCGACCCGCTGGGCCTCGATCCGGACCTGATCGACCTGTACCACGCGATGCCAGCAGCGTCGAGCAGAAACAGGCCCACAACTGGGCCAACACGGCGATCACGCCTGGCTTCAAGGCCTCTACAAAATCCGATTCAGCTCAAACCGCTGGTGACGGCCTTCTCAACCATCGAACACCCTGTCTTCACACCCTATGGCCGAGCGCAGCCACCTGCCCGCGCTCGACCAGCGCACTCATCTACCTGGACCGGTCCCGACATGTGCCACGGCCGCCATCGATCTCAACTACCCAGTCCGATAAAGCCGGTGAGTGGCAATCAGGTCGCGGTACCAGGCGTAGGAGGCCTTCGGCGTGCGCCGCTGCGTCGCGAAGTCGACGTGGACGAGACCGAAGCGCTGGTGGTACCCCTCGGCCCATTCGAAGTTGTCGAGGAGGGACCAGGTGTAGTAGCCGCGGATGTCGATGCCCTCGGCGACGGCCTGGGCGAGGGCGTCGAGGTGGGTGGCGAGGTAGTCGATGCGGGGCTGGTCGGGGGTGGTGGATTCGGTGACGGAGCAGCCGTTCTCGGTGATGGTGATGGGTGGGAGGGCCTTGCCGTAGGAGTCGCGGAGGTGGCGGAGGAGTTGGCGGAGGGCGTCGGGGACGACGGGCCAGCCGAAGGCGGTGTGGGGGGCTTCGGGGATGTCGACGAGGTCGAAGGGGAGGGTGGGGGTGGTGGGGGCGGCGATGCGGGTGGGGTTGTAGAAGTTGAGGCCGAGGCCGTCGAGGCGGGGGGTGTGGATGAGGTCGGGGTCGCCGGGGTGGACGGCGCCGTAGATGTCGTCGGGGACGCCGAGGGCGGAGAGGTCGGGGTAGCGGCCGAGGAGGACGGGGTCGGTGAACAGGCGGTTGTGGAGGGTGTCGTAGGCCTCGGCGGCGGCGAGGTCGTCGGGTGCGGAGGAAGCCGGCCAGACGGGGGTGAGGTTGTTGGAGAGCATCACCTCCAGGCCGCGTTCGTGCAGCAGGGATGCCGCCAGCCCGTGGGCGAGGAGTTGGTGGTGGGCGGCCGGGAGGGCTTCGAACATGAGGGTGCGGCCGGGGGCGTGGGTACCCAGGGCGTAGCCGAAGACGGTGTGGACGAAGGGCTCGTTGAGGGTGATCCAGGTGGGGACGCGGTCGCCGAGGTGGTCGGCCATGACGGTGGCGTAGTCGGCGAAGCGGTAGGCGGTGTCGCGGTTGAGCCAGCCGCCGGTGTCCTCCAGGGCTTGCGGGAGGTCCCAGTGGAAGAGGGTGGGCAGTGGGGTGATGTCCGCCTCGAGCAGGGCGTCGACCAGGCGGTCGTAGAAGGCGAGGCCGGCGGGGTTCACGGGTCCGGAGCCCGTGGGCAGGACGCGGGGCCAGGCGATGGAGAAGCGGTAGCCGTCGAGTCCGAGGCCCTTCATCAGGGCGATGTCCTCGGGATAGCGGTGGTAGTGGTCGCAGGCGACGGCACCGGTGTGGCCGTCCCGGACGGCGCCGGGGCGGGCGGAGAAGGTGTCCCAGACCGAGGGGCCGCGGCCGTCCTCGTTCACCGCGCCCTCGATCTGGTAGGCGGCGGTGGCGGCGCCCCACTGGAAGCCGAGCGGTAGTTCGAAACGATCCGGCATGGCAGTCTCCCGACAGAACATGAGGGGTACTCATGTTACTGGCGTAGCTCCGAACCACCAGAGGGCTTCGGACGATGGGGGGAACCCGGGGAACCCGGGGAAGCGGGCGGCCTGGCCGGCCGCCACGACTCCCTAGGATGGCCCCCGGCGAACCCACCCATCACACGCGGGAGATGCGCCTTGATGCAGAACTACGACATCAAGAAGGAGCGGCCCGGCCTCCATTCGTCGAACCGCCGTCTGCTGGAGGCCGTCCTCGGCCCTCGCCCGGCCGACCGACCGGCCGACCGACCGGCTGGGGAACGATGAGGCTCAGGCTGGTCGCGGGCCTCGCCGCGCTGGTGGTCCTCGTGCTGGGGATCCGGTACGCGGGCGACGACGGGCCCGGCCGGGTGGACGCGCGGATCGGTGCGGCGGTCTACGGCCCGGGGGCGCCGTGGCGGTCCGTCGCCCTGACCATGGACTCGCTGGGGGAACCGGTGGGAGCGGCGGCGCTGGTGGGGGCCGTCGTGACGGGCTGCCTGCTGCTCCGGCGTCCGCGCGCGGCGGTGTTCGCCGTGGCCGGCGTCGGCCTGGCGGTGGGGGCGGCGACGCTGCTCAAGCACCTCGCGGGGCGCACCATCCACGGCGGGAACCTGTCCTACCCGAGCGGGCACACCGCCTTCGCCACCGCGCTCGCCCTGGTGCTGGCGATGCTCGCGACGCGCCGCCGAGGCCAGGACGGGCCCCGTCGAGGCGGGGGCCTCAGCCTCGGCGGCGGCCGGACGGCCGGCACCCTGCTCGTGCTCGCCGCGGCGCTGCTCGCCGGTGCGGCGATGGGCTGGGCGCAGGTCGCGCTGGGCGCGCACTACCCGACCGACGTCCTCGGCGGCTGGTGCACCGCGCTGGCGGTGGTACCGGCGACCGCCTGGCTGGTCGACCGGGCGGCCGAGCAGCGGCGGCAGCGTAACTGACGGTCAGTCGGGCCAGCTGCCGGAACACCGGCTTCACCGGCCGCCCGCCCAGCCAGGGCGTGGGGTCGGCGGCGTCCAGTGCCTTCCGGTACACCGCACAGGCCGCGGCCACCACGTCGACGGTGTGGTCGATGTCGACGTCGTCGAGCGCACTGCTCACCACGAACGACGGCGCCAGCACTCCGCCCGCGAGGAGCCGACGCAGGAACGGGACCAAGCGGCACTGGTCCGCCGCAACTGGGGTGGCCCGGCACCGGATCGCCTTCTTCCGTGGGCTCAGAAGTGGTCGGGCAGCCAGGGGGCCTCACCGGCTGTTGCCTCGAGAAGCCCGGCGAGGGCGGCGTCGGAACGGATGTGGACGCCGGAGAGGCGGGCCGTCTCGGGGCTGCGCCAGCCTCCGGCGTACCACACCGCGAACTGGCCGGTGGTGCGGGTCACGTGGCCTTCGTCCGGGGTGGGGGTGAGGTCGCCGGTCCCGGCGCGGATGCGTAGCAGGTAGCGGTGGGGCGTCGTGCGGGGGCCTGCTTGCCCGATCTCGATGGGCAGTTCGAGGTCGATGTCGTGGCGCCAGCCGCGCAGGCGTACCGCGCCTTGGGGGTCGAGGATGCGCAGCATCCAGGGGTGCCAGGCTTGGGTGGTGACCTGGTAGCGGTGGAGGTTGTGCAGCAGCAGGGGTGCGGGTGGGAGGGCTCCGCGGCGGAAGTGGATGGTCTCGGTGCGGCTGTGGTGGCGGCCGAGGAAGGCGAGCATCGCGGCGGCGCAGTCGTGGTCGTCTGCCCAGAAGTCGTGGACGGTGAGGTCGGTGCCGTGGCGCTCTCGTCGGTTGGTGGTGAGGGAGAGCCATCCGGCGGTCGGCTGGCCGGAGCGGTGGAAGCGGTAGGTGGTCAGGTTGTTCTTGGCGTTCTTCCAGTCCTGCCACCAGGTGGGGCGTTCGAGGGGAGCGTTCCAGCGGCGGGCGAGGTTCCGTTGCAGGGCGTGGGTGCCCGGTCCGTCGCCGTGTTCGATGTGGAAGTCCCCGACTGTGAAGGAGCGTTTGAGGTCGTCGGCGCGTACGGCGTGGGCGTGGACCGGGGCGGGTGCCTGCCAGCCCAGGTGCCGGGCGTGGCCGTTGGAGAGGGTGGAGACGGTGGAGATGACGGCGCCGCGTTCGCGCAGGGGACGCAGGCGTTCATGGACCATGCGGGCGGCGAGGCGGTCGCCGCGTTCTTCAGGGGCGACGCAGCCGGCGGCGAGGAGGGCGCTGGGGACCGGGGAGCCGCCGAAGTACTGCGGGATGAGCAGGCCGAGGCCGCCGGCGACGACCTTGCCGGAGCGGACGGCGACGCGGACATCGGCGTGGCCGTGCAGGTCGGCGGTGCAGATGTACCCGTACCGGTCGGCGGCACCGGCTTCGCTGTGGCGTCAACTGATTAAGGGAGCAACCCAGGAGCTGACGTTCGCCGGGTACACCAACTACTTCCTGTGGCTGGAGCACGCGAACTTCGGCAGCCTGCTGCGACAGAAGGCGGCGGCGGGCGTCCAGGTCCGCTTCATCCTTGGTGAGCCCGGACATCCGGTCACCCGTCAGCGCGAGTTGGAGGAGGATGTACCGCTGAGCCTTTCGACCCGGATCGAGGTCACCCTGTCGGAGTTGGCCAAGCTGCGGGACACGTCGATCGAGGCACGAGACCGCGCACGTCTCACTCAGTGTCTTCCGCTTCGACGACGACATGATCGTCACGCCACTGCTGCCAGGTAGGATCGGCCATGACGCTCCGATGATGCATCTCAGGCGGGCCCAGGACGACGGCGTGTTCGATCGCTTCGCGGGCCACGTTGAGGACTTGTGGACGAAGGGGCGGGACGTATGGACGACCCTGGCAGCGGAGGTGGTGGATCATGCCCAGGCGTGACTACGAGGACGACCCCGACGCCCCGAAGGCGAACTCGCTCGTCCCGGCCGCGTCCGTCGTCGTGGTCGACGATGCGGGCCGTGTTCTCCTCCAGAGGCGCACCGACAACGGGATGTGGGCCCTGCCCGGCGGCAAGATGGACATCGGTGAGTCGCTCGCCGGTTGCGGTGTCCGCGAGACGCGCGAGGAGACCGGCATCGACATCGAGATCACCGGGATCGTCGGCACCTACACCGATCCCCGCCACGTGTTCGCCTACGACGACGGCGAGGTCCGCCAGGAGTTCTCCATCTGCCTCCTCGGACGCCCGCTCGGTGGGGAGTTGCGGGTGTCCGACGAGTCCTACGAGGTGGCGTGGTTCACCCCGATCGAGACGGACGGGCTGCCGATGGTGTCGAACATCCGCAAGCGGCTGGCCGACTGGCGCTCCGGGAAGATCCCTGTGGTGCGCTAGCTACCTTTTGATCACGCGGAAGGGTGGAGACTTCCTAGAGGCTGGGCAGGTGCAGAAGTTCGCGTAGCCGTCGGACGACCACGTCCTCGTCCAGCCCCAGCACAGGGGTGAGGCCGAGCCGCTGGGCGGCGACGAGGTTCTCCTCACTGTCGTCCACGAACAGGCACTCCTCGGCGCTGACACCGAGGCGCTCCAGTACGACCTGAAACGCCTCGGGTTCGGGCTTGCGGACACCATGCTCCGCCGACAGCACCACCGCATCGAAGGTGCCGTGCAGGTCGAAACCAGCGTACGGGTCGTAGGGCTGCCGGCCGAGGCTGTTGGACAGTACCGCCGTCCGCACCCCCGCCGCACGGGCCTGCCGCGCGACCTGGAGAACCTGGTACGCCGGAAAAGCGTCGTGAAGGTACCTCGCCAGCAGGTTGTCCGGCTTCACGTCCATCAGGGCCGCGAACCCGGTGTTCCAGTCCTCCTGGCTGTCCGGCCGAGTTCAAGATTCCGGAACAGGTCCTGCCCCCGCGGGTCGGACCAGGCACGCAGGAACGTCCCCGGGGCGATCCGCTCCCGGTTCTCGAACCACGTGATGACCTCGACCATGTTCGACGTCAGGACGCCGAGGAAGTCGAAGACCACCGCACGAAACGAAGTCACTGCAGCTCGCTCCATCCGCACAGCGTACGGCCGCTCCTGGCTGGTTGCACCGACGTTTGGTCAGGTCCGCCGAGCGTATGGGCGGGGCGTTGCCTGTCAGCCTCGTGGGCTGGGGGTGTCGAAGGTGAGGGGTGATGGGCGCGCACCACCCCGACCGACGCGCTGGGCGGCTGGTGCACCGCGCTGGCGGCGGTGGTGCCGGCGGCCGCCTGGCTGGTCGGTGGGTAGTGGACAAGGGGAGGTAGGTCAGGCGCGGCGGCGGAAGACCGGCTTCACCGGCCGCCCGCCCAGCCAGGGGGTGGGGTCTCCGGCGTCCAGGGCCTTGCGGTACACCGTGCAGGCGGCGGCCACCGCGTCGACGGTGTGGGCGATGTCGGCCTCGTCGAGTGCGCTGCTCACCACGAACGACGGGGCCAGCACTCCGCCCGCCAGCAGCTGGCGCAGGAACAGGGTGCGGTACTCCTGGGAGGGCTGACCCTCCCCGTCGAGGGTGGCGAAGACCAGGTTGCTGGCCCGGCCCCGGACCACGACGTGCTCGCTGACGCCCATGCCGGCGGCGGCCTCGCGGACCCCGGCGGCCAGTTGCTCGCCGAGGGCGTGCAGCCGGGCGCTGATGCCCTCCTCGACGTAGGTGGCCTGCACGGCCATCGCGGCGGCCAGCGCGTGGGTCTCCGCGCCATGGGTGGTGGAGAGCAGGAACACCCGGTCGCCGTCCCCGCGCAGCCCGCCGCGCTCCATCAGGTCGCGGCGCCCGGCCAGGGCGGAGACGGCGAAGCCGTTGCCCAGTGCCTTGCCGAAGGTGGAGAGGTCGGGGACGACGCCGTACAGGCCCTGGGCGCCCGCCTCGGACCAGCGCAGGCCGGTGATCATCTCGTCGAAGACCAGCACGCAGCCGTGCCGGTCGGCCAGTTCGCGCAGGCCGGCGAGGTATCCGGGCGGCGGCTCGGTGTGGCCGGCGGGTTCGAGGATCAGGCAGGCGATCTCGCCCCGGTGGCGGGTGAGCAGTTCCTCGGTCGCCGCCAGGTCCCCGTAGGGGAAGGAGACGGTGAGGTCGGTGATCGCCGAGGGGATGCCGGCGTCCATCGGCGTGGTGCCGATGAACCAGTCGTCGACGGAGAAGAACGGGTGATCCGCGCAGACCGCCACCAGCGCGCGCCCGGTGACGGCGCGGGCGAGACGGACGGCGGCGGTGGTGACGTCGGAGCCGTTCTTGGCGAACTTCACCATCTCGGCGGTCGGCACCGTGGCCAGGAAGCGTTCCGCGGCGTCGACCTCCACGACGGACGGCCGGACGAAGTTGCTGCCGCGGTCGAGCTCCCGCCGCACCGCCTCGAGCACGCGCGGGTGGGCGTGGCCGAGGCTGACCGACCGCAGGCCGGAGCCGTACTCGACGTAGCGGTTGCCGTCGACGTCCCACACGTGGGCGCCGCGGCCGTGGCTGATGACCGGGGCGAGGTGCTCGGGGTACTGGTCGTCGCCCTTGGCGTAGGTGTGCGCGCCGCCGGGGACCATGGCGTGCAGCCGCTCGTTGGCGGCCCGGGACTTGGGGAGCTGGAAGTCGTCAACGGCCATGGGGATCAGTTCTCCTCAGAACGCAGGGCCTCGGCGAGGCTCGGCGCCTCCCGGTCCCGCTTGGACATCGACACGGGCGGCAGCGGCCAGGCGATGGCGAGCTCCGGGTCGTCGAAGGCGATGGTCACGTCCTCGGCCGGGTCGTGCGGGCGGTCGATCCGGTACGAGACGTCGGCGTCGGTCAACGCCTGGAAGCCGTGCGCGCACCCCGCCGGAATGTAGACGCTGGCCTGCGTCTCGCCGGACAGTTCGAAGGTGGCCACGTTGCGGTAGGTCGGCGAGTCGGGGCGCAGGTCCACGACCACGTCGAACACCTCCCCGTGCGAGCAGCGCACGATCTTGGCCTCCCCGGCACCGGAGCGCAGGTGCATGCCGCGCAGGACGCCCCGCACCGAGCGGGAGACGCTGTGCTGCACGAAGGCGTCGGGGTCGAGTCCCACGGAGCGCAGCACCTCGGCGTCGAAGGTGCGGCAGAAGAAGCCGCGCTCGTCGGTGTACGGGGTCGGGGTGAACAGGTAGGCGCCGGCGATCGCCGGGACTTCGGTGACCTTCAAGACGAGTCCTTGGGCAGGTTCGGGAAGAGGGCCGCGGTCAGGGCGGTGAACTGCTGGTCGAGCCGGCGGGCGACGGCGAGGTTGCGTTCGGCGAGGGTCTGCCGCAGCTCCGCCGACCGCTTCTCCAGCTCCCGGAACTGCTCCAGCAGCCGGTCGGGGTCGACCTCGCGCGCCGGGTGGCAGTACGCGCCCAGGCCCATCCGGTCCATGAGCGCGTCGCTCTTCGCCGCGTAGCTCAGCGCGAGCGTCGGCGTGCCGGACTTCAGCGCGCAGATCAGGTTGTGGTACCTGGTCGCCACCACGGAGTCGGCGGCGGCCGTCTCCGCCATCAGCTCGGTCAGGGAGGCCGCATCGGAGGCGGTGACCAGCGGTGAGCCGACCGCCTCGATGATGGCGGTGACCACCGCCGCGTCGGCGCCGTCGCCGGTGAGCAGCCGCACCTGCCGGCCGTCCTCGACCAGGGTGCGGACGAAGCGGGTCGTCCCGTCGAGGTAGCGCCGGTGGATCTGCCCGGCGCGGGCGCGGTCGTCGTTGCCGCCGTGGAAGTCCATGACGCCCACGCAGACCCGCCCGGGCGAGGGATCCGGGGCGGCGGGCGTCGGCAGGGAGAAGGCGAGGTCCGGGTGCACCTCGTCCCGCGCGGTGTCCACGCCCATGGCCCGCATCGCGTCGCGGGACATCGTGTCCCGGTACGAGCGGTACGCGGCCAGCCGGGCCGACCAGCGCACGAGCGCCCGGGTGGCCCGGTCGCGGATCGGGGCGGCGCCGACGCCGACCAGCGCCACCCTGGTGCCGACCAGCCGCCCGGAGGCGCAGAGCAGGAACAGCGCGTACGGGAAGCCCCAGGGCCGCAGCGGCAGGGTCGCCTCCAGGACGCCCATGCCCGGCACGATCACCACGTCGTGCCGGCGCACCCAGGCGGCGGTGCGCACCACGTCGACGAGCTTGCCCAGGCCCTTGCCGAGGATCGCGCCCGCCCGGGAGGCGGTGCGGTACTCCCCCCGGTACCAGTGCAGCCGGGTCGCGGGGATCCGGTAGCGGGCCGTGACGAACTCCGGCCCGCCGCACAGCGCGTCCACGGCCGCCTCCGGGTGCTCGGCGCGCAGGTAGCCGAGGACGGCCTCCAGCGACCCGTCGTTGCCGAGGTTGCCGGAGCCGAGCAGGCCGAACACCCCGACGCGCACCGGGCGTTGCTTCATGCCCCCCGCCCCTCGCGTCCGGCCACCAGGGCGTCGACGGAGACGGCCAGCTCGGTGGGCACGACCGGGGCGCGGTCCTCGACCCGCTCGCCGGCGCCCGGCCGCGCCCGGCTGGTCATCCAGGAGGCCAGGTGGCGGTAGCAGGCGAGCCGGTCCTTCGGGGACAGCGGCGCCCGCTGGATCGCCTCGACGAAGCCCCAGACGTACTCGACGAGCAGACGGGGCGTCGGGTGCAGCGGGCCGGCCCGGCGCGGGTCCAGGTTGACGCAACGGGAGCGCTTGGAGGGGTTCGCCCGCTCGGCGCGGGTGGGGTGGTCGCGGCGGAAGTACAGCAGCTCGGGCACCTGGTGGAAGGGCCCGTGCAGGCCGATCTCGGCGACGAAGGTGCGGTCCGCGTGGTGATAGCTGTCGTGCGGCTTCACCCGGCGCAGCACGTCGGCCCGCATCACCCCGTAGAAGTCGTCGCCGCCGGGCTCGAACAGCAGGCTGCGGAAGCGCTCCGGCGCGGACGGCGAGTCGGTGGCGAGCCCGTACTCGTAGGGGACCTTCACCCGGCCTTCGCCGTCGATGACCGCCTGGCCGGAGTGGGCGAGGATCGCCTCCGGCCGCTCGTCCAGCGCCTCCACGCAGCGCAGCAGCAGGTCCCGGGCGTACAGGTCGTCGTGCGAGGCCCACTTGAACAGCTCGCCGCGGCACTGGGTGAACACGTAGTTGTGGTTGGGCGCGGCGCCGACGTTGACGGGCAGCCGGAGGTAGCGGATGCGCGAGTCCTGCTTGGCGTACGTGCGGCAGATGTCCTGGGTGCTGTCGGTCGAGGCGTTGTCGGAGATGACCAGCTCGAAGTCCTCGTAGGTCTGGCCGAGCAGGGCGTCGAGCGACTCGGCGAGGTACTCCTCGCCGTTGTAGACGGGCAGGCCGATGCTCAGCCGGGGCACGGTGGTCAAGGCGTCCTCACTTCGGGGATGTCGTTGTCGTGGTGCTCGCGCAGGGCGGCGCGCAGTTGCAGCCACCACAGGGCCGAGCCGCAGGCGGTGGCGGTGGCGACGCCCCAGGCCGAGCCGACCGTGCCGGCCAGGGCGGCCCCGCCGAGCCCGCCGCCGAGGTAGCAGGCGGAGGCGAACAGCTGGCAGCGCAGGCTGCGCCGGGCGGCGGCGAGCGCGCGCAGCCCGGCCGCCGCGCCGCTGCCGAGGCCGGCGCCGGCGACGCCGAGCGTGGCCGGGACGATGAGCTGCGAGGCGGACTGCCAGACGTCGCCGAGGACGAGTCGGCCCGCCCGGTCCGGCATCAGCAACAGCGCCGCGCCCCACAGCAGGGCGGCGCCGGCCTGCCCACCGCCCAGCAGGAAGCAGAACCGGCCGAGCCGCTCGGGGGTCTGCCGCAGCACCCGGGCCGCCTCCGCCACGGTGACCAGGGACAGCCCCATCAGCAGGGCGAGGAACGGGCCTTGCAGCAGTTCGGCACCCCGGACGGCGCCCACCGCGCCGACCCCGGCGATCGCGCCGAGCCCGTACGCCCGCAGCTGGCCGGCGCCGCTGAGGCTGACGTTCTCGACCAGGTACCGGGAGCCGAGGTCGCGCTGCTCGCGGAGCCACCCGCGGGCTCCGGTCGCCCGGGGTCGGACGCCGGACTGGAGGAAGCCGTATCCGGCGGCGGCCGCGGCGGCGGCGCCCCAGGCCAGCAGGAAGGCGGCCACGGTGCCGAAGCGGGCCGCCACCACCATGGCCGGGACGAGCGCGGCGCCCTGGACCAGGTCGTTGGTGAACGCCTTCCGCCCGGTGCCGGCGGCGAAGAAGGCGAACCGCCGGGAGTCCTGGAGCAGCAGCGCCGGCAGGGCGACGCCGAGGCAGGCGAACGCGGACCCCACCTCGCCACCGAGGCCGAGCCCGACCAACAGGCACACCGCGCCGAGGGTGGTTCCGACGGCGAGCGCGGTGCCCGAGGACCGGGCGGCCGCCGCGCGCCAGGCCGCCTCCGGCACGCCGCTGAAGCGCACCATGAGCGGGTCGGTGGCCAGCCCGCGGGAGACGTTGAGCACGACGCCGTAGGTCAGCCAGGCCAGGCTGAACACGCCGAACGCGTGCACCCCCAGCTCGCGGGCGACGTAGATGCCCACCGCGAAGTTGATCATGCTGGTGACCGCCTGGTCCGCCAGCCCCCAGGACAGCCGGCCGACCACGCCCCGCTTGACGGGCCGGGCCGCTCCCGGCCGGGCCGCCGGTGCGGTCGTCTTCAACCCCTCGGTGGTCATCGGCGTCACGCCTTGATCAGCCCGGCGCCCTCGAGGGCGTCGGCCGCGACGGCGACGGTGTCGAAGGGCAGGCCGGACCGCTCGGCGACGTCCAGCAGGCTGTGCCGGCCGTCGGAGAGGCTGAGCACCCAGAGCATGGCCAGCTGGGCCTGCTTGGCGTCGCTTCGCCCGCCGAGCGAGTCGTACAGCCCGCGCCGGCCCAACTGCGGTTCGCCGTACGGGCTGAGGTTGAGGTAGCTGCGGTTGCGGTCGAGGACGGCGAAGGCCTCGCGGCAGACGCCCAGGGTGTCCGCCATCGCCTCCGGCCGGACGAAGTCCGGGTTGTCCCCCGAGGTGTGGTACTCGGGGTACCCGGCGTACGGGGTGCGGCTGAGCGAGCCGACGCCGAGGTCGAACCCGGGCGAGCAGTACTGCCGCTCGTCGTAGCCGTACGGGGTGAACTCGGTGACGCGGTGCGGGCGTTCGGAGGTGGTCAGGACGTGCCGCAGCACCCGGTCGATCTCCGCGTCGCCGCGCCTGCTCTGCTTGTACGTCAGCTGCCCCGGGTCGCCGGCGCAGGCCAGCACCAGCCCGTGCCTGACCCGTTGCACCCGCTCCGCGTTGCGGGCCAGCCAGGTGATCGCCCCGATGGTGCCGGGGGCGAAGATGAACCGGTAGGTGTACCACGGGCCGCGCTGCGCCAACTCCCGTGCCAGGAACGTCGCCACCGCGATGCCCGCCAGGTTGTCGTTGGCCAGCGACGGGTGGCAGACGTGGCAGGAGACGATCACCTCGTCGGCGACCTGCCCGGGGACGACGTGCTCGGCGTAGGTGAGGTGGCCGTCCGCGAGCGTGGAGTCGATGCGCACCTCGTAGTCGCCGTCCGGCAGCGCGTCCAGGGTCTCCTGGGCGAGGCAGAACCCCCATTCCGGCCGGTAGTAGCTGGTGCGGTAGGGCACCCAGGTCGGGTGCTCCGGCAGGGTGTGGAGGTGTCCGCGCAGCTCGCTCAGCGGCATGGTGGCCGCCACCGGCACGCTGTAGCCGAGCACGTGCAGGCTGGACGCGGCGAAGTCGACGACCCGGCGGCCGGAGGCGTCGGCGATGTACGCGTCCCGGATGTTCCACTCCTGCGGCACCGTCCAGTCGAGCACCCGCGTCCCGGTCGGCACCTCGTGCACCTGCAGCGGCAGGTACTCGCCGACGATCTCCAGGGTGGCGCGCACCCCGTCGCCGGTGATGCTCCGGCAGAGCGGGTAGAGCCGCTCCACCAGCGCGTGCATCTCCTCCCCGGCCGTGGTCACCGGCGCCACCGCAGGGTGTCGTCGACGGTGCCGGCCTCGGACGCCCGGCGCAGCACGGCCAGCCGGGTGAAGCGGCGCTCGAAGTCCTCCCGGGTCAGATCGAACTTCCGGTAGGCGTCGGCGAGTTCGAGCGCGCCCCGCTTCACCGTCCACTCGCAGTCGAAGCCGGGGGTCGCGGCGCGGAACCGGGAGAAGTCCACCCGGTACGAGCGCGGGTCGGCGCCGGTCTCCCCGGTGATCACCACCCGTGCGCCGGCCACCGCCTCGGCGACCTGCCCGGCGATCTCGGCGACCGTGACGTTGTTGGCCTCGGTGCCGATGTTGAAGGCCCGGTCGTGCACGGCCTCCCGCGGCGCGGTCAGCGCGGCCGTGAAGGCCCGGGCGATGTCGGCGGCGTGCACCAGCGGGCGCCAGGGGGTGCCGTCGGAGAGCACCAGCACCTCGCCGGACAGGTGGGCGTGGCCCACCAGGTTGTTCAGCACGATGTCGGCGCGCAGCCGGGGCGAGTAGCCGAAGGCGGTGGCGTTGCGCAGGTACACCGGGCTGAAGTCGCCGTCGGCCAGCGCGTGCAGGTCGTCCTCCACCCGCACCTTGGACTCCGCGTACGGCGTCACCGGGCGCAGCGGGGCGTCCTCGGTGACCAGCTCGTCGCCGCCGGCGGCACCGTAGACCGAGCAGGTCGACGCGTACAGGAAGCGCCGCACCCCGGCGTCGCGGGCCAGCCGGGCCAGCCGTACCGAGGCGTGGTGGTTGATGTCGTAGGTGAGGTCCGGCGCCAGCGAGCCCAGCGGGTCGTTGGACAGCGCGGCCAGGTGGATCACGGCGTCCACCCCGGCCAGGTGCTCGCCGGTGACGTCGCGCAGGTCCACCCGGTGGCCGGGCGGGTCGGCGGGCGTCGGGCCGAGGAGGCAGCCCGCGAACAGGCCGGCGTCCAGGCCGACGACCTCGTGCCCGGCGGCGGCGAGGACCGGGGCCATCACGGTGCCCAGGTAGCCCTGGTGTCCGGTCAGCAGTACGCGCATGGTTCAACCCCCCAGGTTGAGAGTGACTTTGGTGGCGGCGAAGGCCTCGGCGTAGCGCGCGTGGCATTCGATGCCGCGGATCCGGGCCAGCCCGAGGAAGGCCTCCCGGTCGTACCAGGGCCGGTGCCGTTGCGAGGGGTAGTGCTCCTGCAGCAGCCGCACCTTCTGTTCGGCGGTCTCCGGGGTCAGCGGCTGGTAGGCCGTCGGGCGGCCGAGGTCGCCGTCCCACTTGACGATCTCGTAGCCGAGCACGAGGTGGTCGCGGAACGCGGTGGTCACCAGCTTCGCCAGGCCGCGGTGGTCCTGGTGCGCGTCCTCGGTGCGCGGGGCGAGCACGACGTCCGGGTCGGACTGCGCGCGCAGCTCCTCCACCGCGGCCTTGGCCTCGTCCCAGTGCGCCGGCAGTCGGCCGTCCGGCAGCTTGCGGACGGTCAGGCGCAGGTCGGCGCCGGGGCAGAAGGCGGCGAGCGCGGCCCGCTCCTCCTGCTCCCGTTCGCTGCCGCCGCCGGAGAGCACCAGCGCGTCCACCCGCAGCCCGGGACGCGCCAGGCACATCGTCAGCAGGGTGCCGCCGGCGCCGATGGCGATGTCGTCGCAGTGCGCGCCCAGCGCGACGATCCGGTCCAGGCGACCAGCACCGAGCGCGATCACGCGGTCCTCGCCCGGGTGCCGTCCTGCTCCCACACGGCCCACGGGCGGTCGCCCCGGGCGTAGGCGAGGTCGAGCGCGGCCCGCTCCTTCACGGTGTCGGTCGGCTTCCAGAAGCCGCGGTGCTGGTGGGCCACCAGCCGGCCCTGCTTGGCCAGGCCCGCGCAGCCGTCGGCGACCAGGTCCCCGTTCTCCGGGATGTGGTCGAAGACCTCCTGGCGGAGCACGAAGTAGCCGCCGTTCTCCCACAGCGGCATGTCGCTCACCGCGGTGATGCCGCCCACCAGGCTGTCCTCGCCCAACTCCACGCAGTGGAACGAGGACTGCGGCGGCACCACCATCATCGACGCGCCGGCGTCGCGCTGGGCGAACCGGTCGATCATCTCCGGCAGCGGGGCGTCGGTGAGCACGTCGGCGTAGTTGGCGAGGAACATCTCGTCGCCGTCCAGGTGGTGGCGCACCCGGCGCAGCCGCTCGCCGATCGGCGACTCGATGCCGGTCTGGGCGAAGGTGATCGTCCAGGAGGAGATGTCGGTGGACAGCAGCTCGGTCTTCCCGCCCCGCAGGATGAAGTCGTTGGACGTCGTCTCCTCGTAGTTGAGGAAGAAGTCCTTGATGTGGCGGGCCCCGTAGCCGAGGCACAGGATGAACTCGGTGTGCCCGAAGTACGCGTAGTAGCGCATGACGTGCCAGATCAGCGGCCGGGGGCCGACCATCGCCATCGGTTTGGGCATGTCGTCGGAGGCTCCGCTGCGCATCCGCAGCCCGTAACCGCCGCAGAACAGGACGACCTTCACCGCTTCACCTCCACGATGCTGAGTTCCGGGATCGGGAAGACCAGTCGGCCGCCCCACTCGTGCACGAAGGACAACTGCTCGACCAGTTCGGCCCGCAGGTTCCACGGGAGGACGAGGACGTAGTCCGGCTGGTCGGTGCGGATCTGCTCGGGCGGCAGGATCGGGATGCGGGTGCCCGGGGTGAACCGGCCGTGCTTGTAGGGGTTGCGGTCGACGGTGTACGGGAGCAGGTCGGGCCGGATGCCGCAGTGGTTGAGCAGGGTGTTGCCCTTGCCGGGGGCGCCGTAGCCGACGACCGTCTCGCCGCGCTCGGCCGCGTCGATGAGGAAGCGCAGGAGGTCCCGGCGGACCTTGGCGACCCGGGCGGAGAACTCGGTGTACCCGGACAGTTCCTGGAGCCCGGCGGCCTTCTCCCGGTCCAGCACCTCGGCCACCCGCCGGCTCGGCTCGCCGGCCGCCTCGGCCGGGCGGGCCCACAGCCGGATGGAGCCGCCGTGGGTGGGCAGCAGCTCGACGTCCACGAGCGTGAGTCCGCCGCTCTCCAGCGCCCGGGTGGCGGAGGCGACCGTGTAGTACTGGAAGTGCTCGTGGTAGATGGTGTCGTACTGGTTCTCCTCGATCAGGGTGAGCAGGTGCTGCACCTCGATGGAGACCCAGCCGTCGTCGGCGACCAGGGCGCGCAGCCCCCGGGTGAAGCCGACCACGTCGGGGATGTGGGCGTACACGTTGTTGGCGACGACCAGGTCCGCCGGGCCGTGTTCGGCGCGGACGGCCGCGCCGGTGTCCGGGGAGAGGAACTCGGTGAGCGTGGGCACGCCCGCCTCCCTCGCCGCGGCGCCGACGTTCACCGACGGTTCGATGCCGAGGCAGCGGATCCCCCGGTCCACCACGTGCCGGAGCAGGTACCCGTCGTTGCTGGCGACCTCGACCACGAAGGCGTCGGGGCCGAGGCCGAGGCGCTGGACGGCACCGTCGACGAAGGTGCGGGCGTGCTCCACCCAGGAGGTCGAGTAGGAGGAGAAGTACGCGTACTCCTTGAACGTCTCCTCCGGCGTGATCAGCGGAGGGAGCTGGGCGAGCCAGCAGTCGGTGCAGACCTTCAGGTGCAGCGGGTAGGCCGGCTCGGGCCGGTCCAGTTGGTCGGCGGCGAGGAAGCTCTCGCACGGCGGGGTCGCCCCCAGGTCGACGACGCTCCCCATCGCCGTCGAGCCGCAGAGTCGGCATCGTGTCATGTAGTGCCCCCATTCCTGCTCGCGCGGGTGCTCCGCGGCGAGCCAGCGTTCGCTCTCCCTACCGGCGGCGCGCCGTTCGCGCCGCCGGACCGACCCGCGATCGCGGTGCGGTACCCCTCCAGCAGGCGCTCCAGCCCGACGGCCGGGCTGAACCCCTGCTCGTATCGGTGCCGGGCGGCCCGGCCCATCTCCTGGTTGCGGTCCGGCTCGGCCGTGATCCGGCGGATCCGGGACGCGAGCGAGGCCGCCTCGCCCGGCTGGTGCAGCAGTCCGGTCACTCCGTCCTCGACGAGTTCGACGAAGGCGCCGTGCCCGGCGGCGACGACCGGCACTCCGGCCGCCATCGCCTCCACGACCACCAGGCCGAACGCCTCCAGCCAGGTCGAGGGCGCCAGCACGGCGACCGAGCGGGCGACGGCCTGCCGGCACTGGGCCGGGTCGTACAGGCCCGCGTACCGCACGTCGTCCCGGCCCGCCGCCCAGGCGGTCACCTCCCGCTCCAGCGGCCCGGTGCCGGCGATCACCAGCGGCACGCCCACCCCGCCGCTCGCGGCGAGCCGGTCCCACGCGGCCATCAGCAGCCGCACGCCCTTGGCCTCGGCGAGTCGGCCGAGGTAGAGCAGGTGCTCGCCGGGGCCGGTACGGCGGGCGCCCGGCTCGGGCACGAAGTTGTGCTTCACCGAAAGCCGCCCGGCCGGCAGTCCGGCCCGTGCCAGGACGTCGCGCTGCGCCGCGGAGATGCAGAAGAACCGTTCCACGCCGGACCACCAGCGCCGCCGGTTGACCGCCAGGCTGACCGCGAGCGGCACCGTCGCCAGCCGGGAGTCGCGGTAGCAGCCGTGCCGGACGGCGGGCAGCGGTGACCCCCCGACGCACTCGGTGCACGGCCGGCCGTCCCGTTGCAGCGTGCCCGGCGGGCAGATCTGGGTGTAGTTGTGCAGCGTGGCGACGGCGGGCACGCCGGCGTCGGCGCAGGCGGACAGCACCGCGGGCGACAGCAGCGGGAAGACGTTGTGGACGTGCACCACGTCCGGCCGCTCGGCCCGTAGCCGGGTGGCGAGTTCGGCGCGGACCGCCGGGTTCCACGGCACCAGCAGCGGCACCGCGGCCTTGCCCAGCAGGGAGCGGGCGGCGATGTCGTCGCTGCGCCGTTCGAACAGCTCGACCCGGTGGCCGGCCTCGCGCAGCAGCGCCACCTCCTGGTCGACGACCTTGTTCTCCCCGCTCGGCTGCGCCGAGCCGTAGCGGTTGTGCACCACGAGGACGTGCATGCTCAGGTTCCCTCCGTTCTCTGGATGGCTTCGGGCGTCGGGAGGGGAGCGGCCGCGGCAGGCGCCGCCAGCAGCGAGGCGGCCACGGTCAGGTGCAGCAGGTACGGCGAGGCGTCGCCCAGCCCGGCCTCGGTGTACGAGGCGATCGCGCAGTAGCTGATCAGGAAGATCGCGCAGGCCCTCGACAGTGACGGTGGCCGCAGCAGCGCGACGCCGCCCAGCACGAGGACGAACGCCGCCACCAGGCCGACGCCGGTCAGGCCCTGTTCGTTGTAGACGGCCAGCCAGCTGTTGTCGATCGGCAGCCCGCCGAACGACTTGTCGCCCAGGCCCCTGCCGAACAGCTGCTCGGTGGTCGTCCGGGGCGCCGCCAGCAGGGCGTCCCAGACCTTGGCCCGGCCGGTGAGGTTGGAGAAGTTCTCCTGGCTCTGGCCGCGCAGGAACCACGCCTCCAGCAGCGAACTCAGCCCGACCGCGGCCGCGGTGGCGCACAGCACCGCCCAGCCGAAGAACCTGCGGGCGGCGGCGCTGGTCAGCACGAGCGAGCCGATCGCCAGCGCCAATCCGATGATCAGGCCGAGGGTGGCCGTCCGGGTGTGGGTCAGCGCGAGCAGGACGAGCGACGGCACGATGACCGCCGCCGCACTGGCCCCGGTGGTCCGCCGGCCCAGCAGGAGCAGCGCGGCGAGCCCGGTGATCACCGCGGCGTACTGTCCGATCTGCGGCGGAGTGAGCGGCCACAGCGCGCCGACCAGCCGCCCGCCGTAGAGGTCGGGCATCGCCGCGCCCGGCGAGACGGCCAGGCCGGCGGCCACCGACACCAGCACCGCGAAGTACATCCGGATGTGATGCCGCACGAACGTCTCGCCGCCGTCCCACCAGCGGCTGAGCAGCCACAGCGTGCCGACGAACAGGGCCAGCCGGGCGCAGCGGAACAGCGCGCCGGCCCCGGACTCCAGGTTGGCGCTGGAGATCACGCTCAGCACCAGCAGCAGGGTGAGCAGGACCAGGTAGGCGCTGGGCCGGATCCGCAGCCGGAGGTTGACCACGAGCGCCAGCGCGAAGGCGGAGACCAGCGAGCCCATGGTGACCATCTGGATGAGGGAGCGGGGCAGCGGGATGATGGTCTGCGCCCCGGCGGAGCCGAGGGTGTTGAGGATCAGCAGTCCCCAGACCACCCCGACGGTCCTCGGCGCGCCGCGCCGCCGCTGTGCGACGTCCTCGTCCAGCCCTTCGAGGGTCAGGCCCCGGCCCATCTCAACCACCCGCCCGTGGCTGGAAGGTGCTGCCCGCGTCCTGCTGGTACGGCCGGCCCTGCCACTGCCCGAAGTCGAGCGTCCGGCTCGGGTCGTGGGCGACGAAGCTCCACGGCCCGCGGTAGGCGTTGTCGTGCCAGCGGTTCTGCTGTTTGCCGGTGATCGCCTCGGCGACCTGTTCGCCCTTGTACGGTGACCAGTCCGGGTAGGTGCCGTAGTTGGCCAGTACCGCCATCCGGCCGCACTTGACGGTGCACCCGACCACGGACGGGTCCAGCGTGAAGCGGTTGTCGTGGATGTCCACCCGCTGGGTCTTCCACCGGCAGTCGGCGTTCAGCGGTGCGCTGGCGATGGTCGGCTGGGCGCAGCGGGCGGTGTCCTTCACCAGCAGGGTGCAGTCGCCGGAGGAGGTGTTGGCCGGGCTGTTGCAGAACCGGTCGGCGTTCTCCCACAGGGTGATCCCGGACCAGTTGTCCTCCAGCACGTTGCGGTCGATCTCGATCTTGTCGGTGCGGGCCGGGATCCGTGGTTCGCCGCCGGACTCGGACAGGTAGACGGTCGCGTACGGGAAGTCGTCGCCGCGGTCGGCGGCGTTGCGGCCCTCGACCCAGTCGTTGCGCCGGATCGTGTTGCCTCGGATGACCGCGTTGTAGCTGGTCTCGTAGATCAGCGCGGCACCGTCGTTGGCCTCCAGCAGGTTGTCCTCGATGCGGAAGTCGTTGTTGTCGGTGTCCGCCCACAGCCCGGGTCCGCGGTTGTCGTGGACCCAGTTACCGCGTACATCGGCGCGGTTGACGGCCCAGAACTTGACGCCGCCGGTGCAGCCGCAGCCGGGCTGCCGCTTCTCCCACTGGTCGGTGTCGTTGGCCGTGATCTCGTTGCCCTCGACCACCAGGTCGCTGAGCGGGGCGCCGGCCTTGTACGCGTTGATGCCGTACTGCCCGTTGCCGCGCAGGCAGTTGGCGCGGACCCGCTGGCGGGCGCCGGCCATCAGCCCGGCACCGGAGTTGTCCTGGATCGTCGCGTGCTCGATCACCCATCCGTCGGCCGAGTCGTGGTTGACCACGCCCTCGTTCTGCGGCGCGACGAAGCCCTGCACGGTCAGGTAGCGGATGGTGACGTCGGCGGCGGCACCGCTGAACGCGTACTCGTTGGTCTTCCGGCCGTCGAGCACCGCGCCCGGTGCGCCGAGGTAGCTGTCCCCCTCCTTGGGGACGACCTGGGCGTACCGGTCGGCGGCCAGGGTGTGGGTCCCCGGTTGGAGCCAGAAGGTGGTGTGCGGGGGACTGTCCTTGGTCTTCGCGGCCAGGTCGCCGACCACCGCGGGGTCGACCGTCACCGCGCCCGCCGGCGGCTGCGCCGGCCCGGCCTCGGGATCGGCGCACACCCGGGCCACCGCTGCCGACCCGGTGGGCGGGGCGGTCGGTTCCGGCGGGGCGTCCGAACCGCTGGTGCAGCCGGTCGCCAGCAGCAGGACCGAGGCCAGGGCCCCCCAGTGCCGCCTGTTGATCCCCACCCTCACCCCTCGCCGTTGAACCTGAGGAACGTGCGGAACCCCTGTGCGCCGTCGGAGAAGCCGGTGCCGACCAGCGTGGTGGCGGGTTCCCGGCGGCCGAAGCCGGCCGAGTACCAGCCCAGCGGCGGCTCGCTCTCGCCCCGGTGCGCCCGCCAGGACAGCTGCTCCGGCAGGTCGAGCACGGCGGAGCGCCGCTCGCCGTCCGTGGTCCAGGTCAGCACGGCCCGGTCGCCGGTCAGGTCCGCGGTGATCGCCGGGCCGAGGTGGAACGCCAGCCGGACGGCCCGGCCCGGGCCGCTCACCTCGTCGGTGATCCGCAACTCCCGGCTGCCGGAGTCCAGTTCCACCCGGCGGCGGTGCACCGAGGGGTGGTAGCCGTCGTGCTCGGCGCACCAGCGCGCCACCTTCGCGTCGGAGGTGTCCGCGACCAGGACGCGGCTGTGGGCGTGCCGGGTCCACAGGAACGGGCCGCCGGAGGCGGACTGGTCCGCGCCGTCCAGCTCCAGGGTGTTGTGGCCCAGGGTGGAGCGGAAGTACCGCCGCCACTCGGGCTGTCCGTGGTAGCAGTACGTCCCCGGGTCGGCGAGCACGTCGACCCCGTCGTGCCGGACCTCCACGGACAGCGCGTCCGCGTGGCCGTGCGCGGCGATGGACAGGAACCCGTGCGGACCGCCGTCGCAGCGGCACCAGATCTCCCCCGGTCCGCGCAGGACGGTCATCCCCGCGTCGGGGAAGTGGACCGGCCGGCTCGCCGGGCGGGCCACGGCCGGGGTCCGCCCGTACGGCCGGATCAGCGCGGCCAGCAGCGGGGTGCGCACATCCGTGCCGGTCACCGCCGGCCACCAGGCGAGCCGGCCGAACACCGCGTCCCCGGTGGTCAGCAGCGAGGCCCAGCGGTCGGTGCCGGCGCCGTCCAGGACCAGGCCGTGTCCGTCGTCCGCGTCCCCCTGGCGCGGTGGCCGCAGCCGGTTGTCGACGACGGCCGCGAGCGCGTCGGTCATCCGCAGCAGCACCAGCCGGACCGTCGCGGGGACCGGCACGGCGGCGGCGTCCGCCTCGGCCAGCGCGGCCAGGCCGAGCTCCAGGACGAGTCCGTGGTACTCGGTGGCCAGCTCGCGGTTGAGGCCGGAGCGGAAGGTGTTGGCGCGCAGGTGCCGCTCCAGCGAGCGCAGCGCGTCGGAGCGCCAGCGCGCCGAGGCGGGGAACCAGCCGAAGGCGCAGGCCGCGGCGAACTGCCCGGCCGCCTCGGCGATGACGTGGTTGTTCGCCGAGGACCCCCGGCTGGGGAAGGCGGCCAGCCAGCGCTGGTGGTGCCAGATCTGGTCCAGCGCCACCGGGTTGCCCTCGAACAGGGCGGCCGCGCCCGGCCAGCCGTCGAGCAGCCGGCGGACCCACACCCAGGACAGCAGCCGGATGCCCAGCTCGATGCCGCTGATCCAGTGCACGCCGCGCAGCGGCGGGTTGGCCGCCCACCAGGACCGCAGGTGCTCGGCCACCCGCTCGGCGTACCGCTCGTCGCCGGTGATCGCGTAGGCGGCGGCGAGCACGGTCAGGTGCTGGTGGCGGGACGGCTCCCAGATCTGCTTGATGTCCCCGACCGCGTCCTCGTCGCGGTACGGCACCTCGAAGGCGTGGCCGGACGGGGCCCGGCGTCCGGTCTTCGGGTCGCGCCACCAGTCCGGGGCGGCGAGGTCGTCGCGCTCCACCCCGAAGTACTCGGCGTGGCCGTCCATCAGCCGGTCCGCCGCGGCGAGCAGGCGCTTCGCGGCGTCGGGTGGCAGCGCGGCGATCGTCCCGGCGGGCAGCACGGCGGTGAACCGGGCGCCGGTGACGGCCGGGCCGTGCGGCGGCGCCGACGAGCGCCACCGGCGCCTGCGCACCGCGTCGCCGACCCGGCCGCCGATCTCCCGCGGTCCCATCCGGGACAGCCGGCGCAGGTACCAGCCAGGGCTCATGGTCACAGCGACCTCGCCAGCGTCACCGGCGCGCCGCCGGCCAGCGCGGCCCGCACCGCGAGGGTGGCCGCCGTGGTGGCGACCAGCGACTCCAGTGGCACCGGCATCGGCCCGCCGCTCCGCACGGCCTTGACGAACGCGGCCAGTTCGGCGGACTGGCCCTTGTCCCGGGCCTTGGGCAGCCGCGAGCTGACCCACCGCTTCCGCCCGGCCGTGCTTTCGAAATACACCGAGGCGCGGACGAAGTCGTCGAGCTTCAGCACCCTGCCGTCCGCGACGAGGTCCAGGGTCTCCTTGGGGAAACCGGGCGCGCCGGTGGTGACGTAGCTGACGGTGGCGGTGGAGCCGTCCGGGTAGCGCAGCACCACCTGGAGGTCCTCGTTGCCGGACGGCGCGACGGCGTACACCGAGACCGGGTCGGCGTCCAGCAGCCAGCTCGCGGTGTCGATGAAGTGCCCGCCCTCGCCGGCGAATCGCGAGCCCTCGGTGCCCTGCTGGAGGTACCAGCTGCCGTGCTGCAGCCGGCCCGCGTTGACCAGGTAGCGCAGGCTCGCCGGACCGGTCCGGGCGCCGAAGCGGGCCTTGGCCTCCCGCAGCAGCGGCGCGAACCGGCGGTTGAAGCCGACCTGCAGGCGGTCGTTGCCGGACTCCTCCACCGCGGCGAGCACCCCGGCCAGTTCGTCCTCGGTGAGGGCCAGCGGCTTCTCCACGAACACCGCCTTGCCGGCCAGCAGCGCCCGGCGGGTCAGTTCGGCGTGCGAGCTGTGCCGGGTGACCACGAACACCGCGTCGACGGCCGGGTCCCCGAGCACGGCGTCGAGGTCGGTGGTCGCGTGGGCGAAGCCGAACTTCCGCTGGGCGTTGGCGGCGGACAGCGCCGTGGTGGTGACGACCGTGGACAGTGCGACGCCCGCGCGCTGGGCCAGGTGCGGCAGCAGCATCGAGGTCGCGTAGTTGCCCGCGCCGACGAACGCCAGCCGCACCGGCGCCCCTGCGGATCGGCCGGGCACGGGCCGGGCCGACGGGTCCGCGCGGCGCACCGCGGGCACCGCCACCGCCAGGGACCCGGCCGCCAGCTCCGCCTCCGCCTCCGCCGAGGGATAGCGGAACAGCACGGCCACCGCCTTCAACTCGCCGTCCTTCAGGCGCCGGTAGGTCTCGACGGCGGCGTCGAAGTCGGCGATGTGGGAGATCAGCGGCTCCACGTCGACGCGGCCGCGTGCCATGAGGTCGAGGAAGCACGCCAGGTTGCGGCGCTCGGTCCAGCGCACGTAGCCGATCGGGTAGTCCCGCCCCTCGAGCTCGTACTCCGGGTCGTAGCGCCCGGGCCCGTACGAGCGGGAGAACCGGACGTCGAGCTCCTTCTCGTAGTACGCGTTCCACGGCAGGTCCAGCCGGCACTTGCCGATGTCGACGACCCGGCCGCGGTCCCGGGCCAGGTGGGCGGCCAGCTCGACGGGCTGGTTGCTGCCGCCGCCGGCGGCCAGGTACACCTGGTCCACGCCGTGACCGTCGGTCAGCTCGGCGACGGCGTTCTCCACCGCCGCGGACCCTGGATCGCCACAGGCCACGGCGCCCAGCCGCTCGGCGAGCTCGCAGCGCGCCGGGTCGGGGTCGGCCCCGACGACGCGCACCCCCGCAGCGGTGAGGAGCTGCACCACCAGCTGCCCGATCAGCCCGAGGCCGATGACCAGCGCCACCTCGCCGAGCTGCGGCTCGCCCTGGCGCACGCCCTGCAGGGCGATCGAGCCGACGGTGCCGAAGGACGCGTGCCGCGGCGCGAGGCCGTCCGGCACCGGGGTGTAGAGGTTCCTCGGCACCCAGTTCACCTCGGCGTGCAGGGCGTGCTCGTTGCCGGCGCAGGCCACCAGGTCGCCGACCTTCACGTCGTCGATCCCGGCGCCGACCTGTTCGACCACCCCGCACAGCGAGTAGCCCAGCGGCGTGTAGGAGTCCAGCTTGCCCATCACCTTGCGGTAGGTGGCGGGCAGCCCGTTGACGGCCACGCTCTGCATCACCTTGGCCACCTGGTCCGGGCGGGACCGGGCCTTGCCCAGCATCGACATGCCGGCCTCGGAGACCTTCATCAGCTCGGTCCCGGTGGAGATCAGCGAGAAGGCGCTGCGGACCAGCACCCCGCCCGGCTTGCACCCCGGCACCGGCACGTCGAGCACCGACAGCTCACCGCTCTTGTAGTTCTGCACAACCTGTTTCAACGGAAGTCCCCTTGCTTCTAAGCCGGTTGCTGCTGCGCCGGGAAATGAGCCGTACGCCGGAAAGTGAGCCCTAAGCCGTCGGATGAGCGCTGTGGCCGGAGGTCGCGCCGCGGTACCAGTACTCGAGGGTCAGCACGTGCCACAGGTGCTTGGAGAAGTCCCGCTGGCCGGCGGCGTCCTCGGCGACCAGCCGCGCGAGTACGTCGCGGCGCAGGAACCCGGAGCGGACCAGCTCGCCGTCGTTGATCACCTCGCGCACCAGCGGTGCCAGGTCCCGGCTCATCCAGGCCCGCAGCGGGGCGCTGAACAGGCCCTTGGGCCGGTACACGATCTCCCGGGGCAGGATCGAGGCGGCTGCCTCCTTGAGCACGGCCTTGCCCTGCCGCCCCACGATCTTGCGGTCGCCGGGCACGGTGAACGCCGCCCTGACCACCTCGACGTCCACGTACGGCACCCGCACCTCGGTGGACGCGGCCATGCTGGAACGGTCCGTGTAGGCGAGGTTCAGGCCCGGCAGGAACATCCGGGCGTCGCCCAGGCACATCCGGTTGACGAAGTCGTCGAGGTCGTTGTCCTGGTAGACGTCCGCGTGCTCGGTCAGCACGTCCTCGACCGTCCCGGCCAGGTCCGGGTCGACCAGGGCGAGCAGTTCCTCCTGGTCGTACATGGTGTAGCTGCGCCGGAACGCGGCCTCCTCCGGCAGGTCGGCGAAGGAGAGGAACCGCTTGGCGAACCGCACCGACCGCAGCCCCCGCCTGGCCGTGGCCACCGGCAGCCGGTCCACGGCGGCGGACAGACCGCGCCGCAGCGGCCGCGGGACGCGCTGGTAGCGCAGCGCGAGCTGGTTGGCCAGGTGCTTGCGGTAGCCGGCGAACAGCTCGTCGGCGCCCATCCCCGACAGCAGCACCTTGACCCCGGCCTCCCGGGCGGCCGAGCAGATCAGGAAGGTGTTGATCGCCGCCGGGTCGCCGATCGGCTCGTCCAGGTGGTACGTCATCTTCGGCAGCAGGTCGAGCACGTCCGGGGCGATCTCGATCTCGTTCAGGTCGACGCCGAACCGCTCGGCCACCTGCCGGGCGTAGCGCAGGTCGTCCGGCATCGCCTCGAACCTGGCGTCCTCGGCGCGGAACCCGATCGTGTAGGCGGAGATCCCGGGGTGGTCGCGGGCCGCCAGCGCGGTCAGGTAGCTGGAATCCAGTCCGCCGGAGAGGAAGGTCGCCACCGGGACGTCCGAGAGCAGGTGACGCCTGGTCGACTCCTCGACGATGGCGGCGAGGTCCGGCAGCTCGCCGGCCCGGGCCCGGTCCCGGCCCTCGGCGGCGACCTCCCGCAGGTGCCAGTACCGGCCGCGTTCCACCCGGCCGTCGGGCCGGCAGCGCAGCCAGCTGCCCGGCGGCAGCTTCTCCGCCTCGCGGAAGGCGCAGCGCGAGTCCGGCACCCAGTAGTACAGCAGGGAGGCCACCAGTGCCGCCTGGTCCACCTCCAGCGACCCGCCGGTGGCGGCGGCCAGCGCCTTGAGCTCGGAGGCGAACACCAGGCCCTCGCCGCGCCGGACCAGGAACAGCGGCTTGATGCCGAGTTGGTCGCGGGCGAGCACCAGCTCGCCGGTGCGCTCGTCGAAGATCCCGAACGCGAACATGCCGCGCAGCCGGGGCAGGCAGTCCGTGCCCCAGCGCCGCCAGGCCTCCAGCAGCACCTCGGTGTCGGAGGTGCCGCGGAAGCGCACCCCGGCGGCCGACAGCTCGGCCCGCAGCTCGGGCGCGTTGTACAGCTCGCCGTTGTACGTCAGGACCAGGCCGTCCGAGACCATCGGCTGGGCGCCGGTCTCGGAGAGGTCGATGATGGCCAGCCGGCGGTGCCCCAGGTGCACTTCGCCGTCACCGAGGGGGTGGCCGTACCGGCCCGCTCCGTCCGGGCCGCGGTGGGCGAGGGTGTCGGTGAGCAGGTCGGTCACGGCCTTGCCGTCCGGCCATCGGTACGTGCCCGCGATGCCGCACATGTGCTACCTCGCCTCCTGATCGCTGTCGGGGACCCGTGAGGTCCACATCGGTAGTCGTTCCGTCCGCCGCCGGCCCGTCCGGCTCAGCCGGGCCAGCCGCCCGTTCTCACCGCGCAGCGCGGTGTGCGGCCCGTCCCACAGGGTGCCGTCGGTCCGGTCGCGCGGATCGGGGTCGATCAGCACCACCCCGAGCACCGGGATGCGCTGGTCCGCGAGCTGGCGCGCCACGGTGTGCAGCCAGGCGGCGCTGCCGTGCCCGGCGCGCACCACGAGCACGGTCCGGGTGCCGAGGTGGCGCAGGTCGGTCCACGCCGTGCCGGGCGCCACCGAGCCGACGCCGAGCCGGCGTTCCGCACCGGCCCCGACCTGCTCGGCGGCGACCACGGCCGGCTCGCCCGGCCTCGGGCGGCGCTTGGCGAGCTGGGGGCCGGGCAGCCCGTCGACGACCACCACCGGCCCCTCCTCCGCCAGTGCCCCGGCGAGGTCCAGGGCGATCTCGCCGGTGCTGCGCGCGCAGCCCAGTTCCAGCAGTGACACCGCTTCCGCGGAGCCGCGCACGGTGCGGGCCAGGGTCGCGGTGAGCCTCGCCCGGGCCGTCCGGGTCCGCCGCGGCTGCCACCGGCCGGCCGGTCGGCGGGGCACCCGGCGCAGCTCCGCGATGACGGAGGCGCCGAGGTTCGTCGCGATCTCCCGGCGCAGCACGGGGCGGTCCGCCACCACCGCGCCGACGGCGGCCACCGCGATCCCGAGGACGAACCCGAGGACGAGCCCGATCCCGGCGTCGGTGGCGGCGGTCTTCGGCAGGGACTGCCTCACCGCGCGCGGGGCGTCCACGATCTGGGTCCCGGCGACGAGCCGGGGGGTGCCGACGCCCGCCTCGGCGGCGCGCTGGCTGAAGTCGTTGATGCGCGAGGTGAGCACGGTCCGGCTGTCGTAGAGCGACTGCAGGTTCGTCGCGGCCTTCGCCCCGCTCTGCTGCGCCGCGTCGCCGATCTGCTGGTTGACCTGGGCGAGTTCCTTCTGCATCTGGTCGCGCTGGTCGAGCAGGGCCTTGGCCTCGGCGGCCGCGGCTTCCTGGATCCGCCGCACGTGGTCCGCGACGAAGGCGTCGGCCAGCGCCTTGGCCCGGGCCTGGGCTTCGGCGTCGCTGTGTCCGGTCACGGTGATCTGCAGCAGGTTGTTGGTCAGGCCGGCGCCCCCGTAGTCCCGCATGAAGTCCTCCGGTTTCTGCGCGGACCCGAGGGCTTGCAGCGCCTTGCCGGCGATCTCGGTGGTCTGCAGCAGGGCGGCGTCGGTGCGGATCAGGGTTCCCGGGTCGTTGGGCTGGTCCGCCTGGTGCGCGACCAGCACCGTGGTCACCGCGGTCGGCGGCGGCGGCTTCAGGACCGCCAGCGCCGCGCCGAGCAGCAGCCCGACCAGCGCCAGGCAGCACCAGAGGCGCCGCCGCCTGCGCACCGCGACCACCAGCGCCTGGAGGTCCAGCAGTGGCGCGGCGGGCGGCGGCTCCGAGGTCGTAGTTGGTGTCACCCCGACCCTCTCCCCCCGTCGTCGCCGACCGCGAGCGCCGGCGTGGCGTCATCCGCGAGCGCCGGTTCGGCGTCGTCCGGTCGGCGGCCTTCGGACCGCGTCGGACGCTCCCGGACCGGGCCGGCGACGACGACGCCGACCAGCTCGTGCCCGGCGTCCGCGCACGCGTCGGCGATGCCGGCGAGTTCCTCCGCGGTCCAGCCGCCCGCGCTGAGCACGAGCAGGGCACCGGACTCGTCGTCCCGGTCCGGCAGCAGCGGCCGGGACACCGCGACCTCCACCACCCGCAGCAGCGGATCGCTCCCGGCCTCGTCGACCAGCTGCCCGGCGGCCCGGCGGCCCGGCTCGTCGCCGTCCGGGACGACCACCAACAGCCGTGATGGGTCCGGAAGTCGGTCCCGCAGGCGGGCGCACACCCGCCGGTAGCGGAGCCGCCGGTCGGCCTCGTCGCCGGAGGGCTGCGGGGCCGGCAGGTCCCACCGGACGTCGGTGCCCAGCAGCCGGCGGAGCAGCGCCCGCGGGCCACGGCCCGCCGGCCGGTGCGCGCGCGGCCCCCTGGGCACGTCGACGGTGCCGAGGAGCGCCGAGCCCAGCGCCGCGGCGATCTCCGCCCCGGTGCGCGGCCGCCGGCTCCTCCGGGCGGCGACGAGATGCCCGACGACCGCGATCAGGAAGAACGACAACGCCCCGGCGGCGATGAGTTGGATCCTGGTCGGCGGCGCCTGGCCGGACGGCCGGGTGGCCGAGCCCATGACGACCATGTTGGACCGGTTGGCGGCCGGGTCGATCTGGTCCAGCTTCTTGATGGCGTCCTGCAGTGTGGTGCGCAGCTTCTCCAAGTCGGTGCGGGTCTGCACGCTGTCCACGGTCTGCCCCGGATCGGCCGCGGCCGCCAGGTCGGTGATGCGGCGGCTGGCCTGCACCACCAGCTGCCGCAGCGCCTCGGGCTGCGCCGCTTCGGGGTCGGTGCTGTCGCCCGCGATCCGCCCGGCGAAGGTGACGAACTGCTGGGCCACCTGGTCGGAGAGCTGCTGGGCGCGCTCCGGGGTGTCGGCCGTGCCCGAGATCTTGATGATGTTGCCGTCCGCGGCGGTGGCGCTCACCTGGTCCCGCAGCTCGCTGCCGCTGACCCCGTTCCAGCCGAGCGTGGCGGCGGCCCGGTCGACCACCACCGAACTGGTGGCGATCTCCGCCTGGGTCAGCAGTTCCCGGTCCTGCCACACCCCGGGCAGCAGCACCGACGCCGACGCCGTGTAGCTCGGCGGGAACAGCAGCGAGGTGCCGTAGCCGACCAGCGCACCCACCGCGGCGAGGACGGCGAGCAGCCGCCAGCGCCGACGGAGGATCCGGCCGATCGTGACCAGGCGTATCGTGTCGTCGCTCAACGGCGCGGCCTTCTCCCGGGCCGGTCCCGGCCCCCCGCCGACGCCGGAGCGTCGTCCCGGCAGGCGGCGGCGTAGGCGGCGAGCAGAGCTCGTTGGGAGTTGCGCCAGGCGAGCGGCCCGTTGATCCGCTCCTGGCCGATCTTGCCCATCCAGGCCCGCTTGTCCGGATCGTCCATCAGCTGGGCGATCAGCCCGGCGAACGCGGACTCGTCGTCGGCGGGCGCGTAGACGGCGGCGTCGCCGGCGGAGACCCGCGCCTCCCGGAGGTCGAAGGAGACGATCGGCCGGCCCACCACCATGTACTCCAGGACCTTGTTCATGGTGGACACGTCGTTGAGCGGGTTGCGCGGGTCGGGCGAGAGGCACACGTCCGCGCTGGACAGGTAGCGCACTAGGTCGGTGTCCGGCACGCGCCCGGTGAACTGCACCTGGTCCGACAGCCCGAGCCGCCGGGACAGCTCCACCATGGCGTCGAAGGTGTCGCCGCCGCCGACGAACACCGCGTGCCAGTCGCTGCGGCCGAGCTCGTCGCGCAGCTTCGCCAGCGCCCGCAGGGCGTAGTCGACGCCGTCCTGCGGGCCCATCACGCCGAGGTAGCACAGCAGATGGGGCTTGCCGCGCTTCAGCTCCGGCTCGGGCGGCACCGGCCGGAACCGGTCGGTGTCGGGCGCGCTGCGCACCACGAAGACGTCCTCCGGCCGTCGGCCGCCGCGGCTGAGCGCGACGTCCCGGTAGCTCTCGTTGGTGGCGAGCACGACGTCCGCGGCCCGGTAGGTCCACCGTTCCAGCGCGCACACGGCGCGGTAGAGCAGGTCCTGCCCGCGGTCGAACCGGGAGAGGTACAGCTCGGGCACCAGGTCGTGCTGGTCGAACACGAACCGCGCGCCGCGCCGCTTCAGCCACAGGGCCGGCAGGAACAGCAGGTCGGGCGGGTTGCAGGCGTGGACCACGTCGACCGGGCCGACCCTGCGGGCCAGCCGGGTGGTGTGCCACAGCGCCGATCCGTACTCCCGCAGGTAGCCGGCCGGCCCGCCGGTGGCGGCGCGCAGCGGGTAGCGGTGGATCCGCACCCCGTCGATCACCGCCTCCGGTTCGGTGTCCCGCTTGCTCCCCTGCGGGCAGATGACGTGAACCGTCCAGCCCGCGTCGCGCAGCGTCGTGCACTCCTGCCACACCCGCCGGTCGAACGGCACCGACAGGTTCTCCACCAGGATCAGCGCGCGACGGCCCCGGCCGTCGCCGCTCGTCGCGTCTGCGGACTCCGTGTCACCAAGCAAGGCCCGTGTACCCCGGTTCGGCCCGGCGCGCCTCGGCGTCGGGGAGGCGGACGAGGTCGACGATCAGCGGGCCGCCGCCCTGCGGCAGGGCCGACAGGACGGCCGGGTCCCTCGTTCCGACCACGCACACCTCGGCGTGCTCGAGCACCTCGTCGACGGACTCCGCGAGCAGCTGCGCGAGGTGCGGCAGCCTGGTCTCGATGTACTCGCGGTTCGCGCCGAGCAGCCGGGAGAGGTTCACGTTGGGGTCGTAGATCCGCAGGTCGTAGCCCTTGCCGAAGAGCCGCTCGGCCAGCTCCACCAGCGGGCTCTCCCGGAGGTCGTCGGTGCCGGGCTTGAAGGACAGGCCGAACAGGCCCACCCGGCGCCTGCCGGTGCGCTCGACCAGCTCCACCGCGCGCTGCAGGTGGTCGGAGTTGGAGGGCAGCACGTGGGACAGGATGGGCACCGAGACGTCGGCCCGCTGCGCCGCGTGGACCAGGCTGCGCAGGTCCTTGGGCAGGCAGGAGCCGCCGAAGGCGAAGCCGGGCCGCAGGTAGGCGGGGCTGATGTTCAGTTTGCGGTCGGCCAGGAAAACGTCCATCACCTGGTGCGAGTCCACCCCGAGCGCCTGGCAGACCGCGCCCAGCTCGTTCGCGAAGCCGATCTTGAGGCCGTGGAACGCGTTGTCCGCGTACTTGATCGCCTCGGCCGTCGGGACCGGCACCCGGAACACCTCGCCGGGCAGTCCCTCGTACAGCGCCGCGACCACGTCGCCGCTCGCCCGGTCGAGCTGGCCGATGACGGTCTTGGGCGGGTCGAAGAAGTCCCGCACGCTGGTGCCCTCGCGCAGGAACTCCGGGTTGACCGCGACCCCGAAGTCCACCCCGGCCGTGCCCCCGGTGTGCTTCTCCAGGATCGGCACCAGCAGGTTCAGGCAGGTGCCCGGGAGCATGGTGCTGCGGAACACGACGGTGTGCCGCCCGCCCCGCTCGGCCACCGCGGCACCGATCTGCTCGGCGACCCGCTCCAGGTAGGTGGTGCACACGCTGCCGTTGGGCTCCGACGGCGTGCCCACGCAGACCAGCGACACGTCGCTGCCCAGGATCGCCTCGCGGACGTCGCCGGTGGCGCGCAACGCCCCCGACCGTACGACCTCGGCGATGAGTTCGCCGATCCGCTCCTCGACCACCGGGGCCTTGCCGTCGTTGACCAGGTCGACCTTCACCCGGTTGACGTCCACCCCGATGACCTCGTGGCCCAGACTGGCCAGGCACGCGGCCGACACGCAGCCCACGTAGCCGAGCCCCAGGACGCTGATCCTCATGACCCGTTCCTCCCCTCGGGCAGGCCGGTTCGGCCGGCCATCCGCGCGCCGATCGGACGGCGCCCCCCCACCCATCAGTAGGCCCCCTGCCCCTGGAGCACCGCACGCAGCGTCTTCCACAAGATCACCGCGTCCAGGGCGAGCGACCAGTCCTCCACGTACCGCAGGTCCAGGCGCACCGCCTCCTCCCACGGCAGGTCACTGCGTCCGCTGATCTGCCACAGGCCGGTGAGCCCGGGCTTGACGAGCAGCCGCCGGCGGATGTCCGGGCCGTAGGCGGCGGACTCCTCCGGCAACGGAGGCCGCGGCCCGACGAGCGACATCGAGCCGGTGAGCACGTTGAGCAGCTGCGGGAGCTCGTCGAGCGAGTACCGCCGCAGCACTCCGCCGACCCGGGTCACCCGAGGGTCCCGGCGGAGCTTGAACAGCAGGCCGGCGCCCTCGTTGCGGTCGGCCAGCTCGGCCCGGGCCCGGTCCGCCCCGGGAACCATGGTGCGGAACTTGACCAGGGTGAACTGGCGGCCGTCCTTGCCGACCCGGTGCTGGCGGTAGAACACCCCGCCCCGGCTGTCCACCAGGACGAGCAGCCCGACGAGCAGCATCAGCGGCGCGAACAGGACGAGCAGGATCGCGGCGCCGAGCCGGTCGACGACCGCCTTGACCGCCCGCGGGCCCCCGGTGAAGGCCGGCATGCTGACCCGCAGCATCGGCATCCCGAGCACCGCGTCGACGTGCAGCCGCGGTCCGGCCACCTCCATCAGCACCGGCGCCACGACCATCTCGGCGTCGCCGCCCTCCAGGTTCCAGGCCAGCCGCTGCAGCCGGTCCGGTGTCCAGTACGGGTCCGGGGTGACCGCGACGACCCGGTAGCCGTCGCGGCGGACGTGGTTGGCGACGTCCGTCAGCCGGCCGACCACCGGCACTCCGTCCAGCCGGTCACCGCCCGGGCCGAGCGCGTACGGCGTGCACACCGCCTCCACCCGCCAGCCCAGGTGCGGGAACTTGCGGGTCCGGGCGATCAGGTCGCGCACGGTGGCCGGGCTGCCGGCGGCGAGCACCGGGCGCAGGCAGCGTCCGTAGTTGCGCTGTTTGTGCAGCCACAGGCGCAGCAGGTACCGCTCGGTCATGGTGACGAGCGTGATCGCCGGGATCGCGACGAAGACCCAGAGCTTGATGTTGTGCGAGGTGAGGGCGATCCCGCCGAGTGCGAGGACGACGGCCGCCGTGAACAGTGAGCGTCCGAGGCGGCGGAACTCCTCGGCGCCCTCGCCGAGCACGGCCGGAGCCCACGCGCGGGTCGTCGCCAGCGCCCCCAGTACCAGCAGCTCGGTGCCGAAGGCGAGGATTCCCCATTTCTCGTGCCAGTTCGACGCGTTCCGAACCCCGAAGAATCCGCCGATCGCCGCCACCACGAAGGCGGTGGCCACGGTGTCGCTGATGATCACGGTACGGCGGTACTGCTGCTCCCAGTCGATCACGGACCGGCTGAGTCTCCCGTTCACCCGACGCCGCGGCGCCGATGGAAACGGGCGGACTAATTCTCCTTCCCCCTGCTCAACAGCCCCGTCCAGGTTGCCAGTGGGTTCGACGTGCTCGCTCCACACGGTTCCTCCCCCCGGGAGGCCTGCGCCTCCCGCACCTGTTCGTTCCTCCCCCCGGGAGGCCCTGCCTCCCGTGCCGCGCTGTTCCTATCCGCGGGAGTTCCCGCCTCCCGCGCATGGCGAAATTGCCGGATTCCCGAGGTGCGCGGGAACCCGCCGACGGTTGCTCTCCACACTCAGGGCCCGTTTTCGGACACCAGGAATTTCCCACCCAACGTCTTCCGCCGGGGACGCGACCACCGACCGTCCGCAGCACCGGACTTGAAGATCATGAAGTCTCGCCTCGCGCCCAACCGTTGCGAAGTGAAAGTCAATCTAGAGCATCGGGGGCACCCGAAGAGGGGGATATGTGAAACACATGGTCGAAGTTTGAAGTCGGATCTACCGAATGATCACCTCGGGGGGCTCCGGGAAGCCGAGGACGTGCGGTGTGACCTGTGACGACGCGCCCGACCGGGCACGCGGAGGGTCCACTGGTGCGGAGAAGTCCGGCACCCCGGCCGGGAGTTGGCATGCTCGGCCGGTGACCTCGACGGTCGCCGCCCGGCCGGCGGGAACGGTGAGGGTGGCGTAGGTGTGGCTGACGCCGTCCACGGTGAGGCCGCCGATGCCCTCACTGCCCTCGGCGGCACCACCGCTCCGTCACTGCGCCCCGCCACTCCGCCAGCCCGGACAGCGTCAGCGGATGGACACCGTGGCCGGCCGCACGCAGGTGCGGGACCACGTCCTCCCAGGCCCACGCCCCGAGCCGGGCGCCGGCCACCAGTACGAAGTGCACCATTCCCGCACCCTAGGACCTGTCTTCACCCACATGTCCCGCGCCCTCCCGTGACCCCCTTGCTCAGCCGCCGAGAACGGCGTCGACCTCCACCTCGACCAGCCACTCGGGGTCGATGAAGCGGGAGACCTCGACGAAGGTGGTGACCGGCCGGATCGCCGCGAAGCGCTCCCCGTGGGCCCGGGCGGCCTCCTCCCAGGTCGTCACGTCGGTGAGCATGATCCTGGTCCGCACCACGTCCCCGAGCGACGCGCCCGCCGCTTCGAGCGCGGCCTCGGCGATGTCCAGGCACCGGAGCGTCTGGGCGTAGACGTCGCCGTGCCCGACGTTCCTCCCGTCGTCCCCGATCGGCGCGGTGCCCGCCACCGCCACGTACGGGCCCTTGCGGACCGCGCGGGAGAACCCGATCCGGGGCTCCAGGGGCGAGCTCGAACCGACCAGCTTTCGACCGTTGTCCATCGCGCCATGCTCGCAGACCGGCGGGCGGCCCGGCCACACCGTCCCGAGGCTTGGACCGGCCGTCACCGGCTACCCCGCCCTCAGTCTCCGGCGACGGCGGTGAACTCGGCCGTGTGGACCGCGTCGCCCTGCTTGACGTCGAGGTAGAGCCGGTCCAGCTCGGGCCGTTCCGCTGCCGGCGAACCCGGTGGGCGCTCAGGCGCCCCGCTCGCGGTGCCGCCACCGCACCGGGTCGACGGCCGCCTCGCCGCGCCGGCCGACGCCCGGACCGGCGGGCGCAGGGGCCCGGTAGCCGGCGCAGGTGAGTACCAGCATCTCGTCGCCCCCGGGCTGGAACTCGTACGCCACCCGCCGCACCCGGCTCCTGATCCCGAGGACCGCCAGTTCCTCGCGCAGCCGTTCCAGGCCCTGGTAGCGCTCGCCGGTGTCGTACACCGTCACCGGGAAGAGCCGGACCTCCCGCCGTGCCACCCGGGCGAGGTCCAGCAGCGCGGCCCGTTGGAACTCCTCGCCCAGCCGGTTGCCGTACGAGAAGACCAGGTGCGAGCTGAGCACCAGGTCGAAGGAGCGGTCAGCGAAGGGGAGTTCGGGCAGTGCCCCGGCCACGTAGCGCTCCGGGCGGGCGGCGATGTCGGCCCGGAACAGCCGGGTGTTGGCGCTCCACTGCCGGATCAGGTCGTCCGCGTCGGCGTACCAGGACCGGGCGAAGCCGGCCGTCTCCCGCGCCAGCAGCTCGCGTTTGAAGCCGGTCTCCCGCTCGACCAGCAGGCCCAGCTCCGCCCGGTGCACGGCGTATTCGCGGTCGACGGCGACCGTGTCGATCCCCTGCCGCCCGGCTTCGGCGACGAAGCTCGCCGCGCCGGCCGGGCAGTCGAGGATGCGCTGGTCGAGGTCGCGGTCGGTGAGCGCGAACATCGCGCGGTACTCGGCGAAGGAGCGGGCGCTGACCAGCACGGCTCACCCCCTCCCGACGAAGGGCATGGTGGTGGGCAGCACCACCAGGGACTGGATGCTGGTGTCCGGCGGCTGCGAGGCCATCAGCAGCAGGGCCTCGGTGAAGCGCTCCACCGGGATGGTGGCCTCCACCGCCATCGTCCCGTCGGCCTGCATCGCGGGCGGCTGCGGGCTGCCGTCCAGCGGCGCGACGTTGCCGACGTCGATCTGCCCGCAGGAGATCCCGTACGGGCGGCCGTCCAGCGCGAGGACCTTGGTGAGGCCGAGGACGGCGTGCTTGGCGGCGGTGTAGGCGAGGGAGTTGGGGCGGGGCACGTACGCGGAGGGCGCGCCGTTGTTGATGATCCGGCCGCCCTGCGGGGTCTGGGTGCTCATCAGCCGGAAGGCCTCCCGGGCGCACAGGAACGCGCCGGTGGCGATGGTGTCCAGCACGCGGTTCCAGTCGCGGAACGGCGTCTCGGTGATCGGCCGGCGCGGGGCGGCGGCGCCGGCGTTGTTGAACAGCAGGTCGAGCCGGTCGTACCGGTCGCGGACGGCGTCGAACAGCCGGGCGACCTCCTCCGGACTGCGGATGTCGGTCGGCACCGCCAGCACCCGTCCCGGGTCGACCTCCGCGAGCGCGGCGGTCTCCTCCAGCGCGTCCTTGCGGCGCCCGGCCAGCACCACCGTCCAGCCGGCGTCGAGGAGGGCCAGCGCGGAGGCCCGGCCGAGCCCGCTGCCGCCGCCGGTGACCAGCGCGACCCTTCCGTGCGGCTGGGTCCTGGCGGGTCGGGTCCTGTCGGATCGAGTCTTGTCTGATCGGGTCACGGCGCCCACGTCTCCCCCTCGTTGAGCCAGATCCGCAGCATCCGCCGGGCACGCGGGCCGGGTTCGTCCCGGTACGCCGAACGCCCGTGCAGCACTCGGCTGTTGCGGATGATCAGCAGGTCCCCGGCGGCCATCGACAGGCCGAAGGCGATCTCCGGCCGGTACAGCACCTCGTCCAGCACGCCCAGCGCCTCCCACTGACGGTCGGTCAGCTCCGGCCCGCCCCGGTCCGGCGAGGAGCGGACGGTGCGGGTCTGGTAGTAGCAGCCGATCGTCCCGTCCTTCCGCGGGTACAGGATCGGAGTGACGACCAGCTGCGGGCCCGCCCGGCCGGTCCGGTCGAAGGTCCAGTCCTCGCCGAGCGTCGCCAGCGCGTCCGGCCGCTCCCGCCCGATCAGGTCGTGGACGTGCCGGGCACTCGCCAGCTTGGTCAACCCGCCGCCGTGGTAGGCAGGTTGGAGGCAGAGCAGGACGAGCAGGTCACAGGTGTCGCAGTGGAAGCCGAGTTCGGTGTCGCCGTCGCCGTCCTGGTCGCGCAGCACCGAGGTGAGGTCGCCGCGCCCGTTCTGCGGGACGATCCGGCCGTAGTCCGCCAGCAGGAAGGACAGCGCCTCGGCGATCTCCTGCTCCGGCCGCGCCGGGTCGACCAGGTTGGCGACGTGGGTGAGCCCGACCGAGTCGGTGCTCTCCCGCACGAAGGAGCGCAGCCGCTCGCGCACCGGCCCGCCCGCGCCCCAGCGTCCGGCCCGGGCGTCGGCCCAGAGCAGCCGCCGCTCCCGCTCCCCCAGCCGCAGCGACCACAGCTGCCGTCGGGCCGCCAACTCCAGGCTGCTCCAGCCGATCTCGGTCACGGTGTGCTCGTTCACGACGTCTCCTCCTGCCGGGCCCCGGCCGCGACGGCCTTGGACCAGAGCGCCAGCGCCTCGTCGATCTGCGCGGCCGTGACGACCAGCGCGGGGACCATCCGGACCACGTTGAGGTGGATCCCGCAGGGCAGGAGCAGCAGGCCGAGTTCGGCCGCCGCCTGCTGGACCCGCCGGGCGGTGTCAGGGTCGGGCGAGCCGTCCGGTCGGCGGAACTCGCTCGCCGCCATCAGGCCGAGCCCCCGGACGTCGCCGATGCCGGGCGCCCCGGCGGCGACCGCCCGCAGGCCGTCCAGCAGCCGCGCGCCCTGCTCGGCCGCGTTCTCGACCAGCCGCTCCTCGCGCAGCACGTCCAGGGTGGCCAGGGCGGCGGCGCAGGCCACCGGGTTCCCGCCGTAGGTGCCGCCCTGCGAGCCGGGCCAGGCGCGCGCCATCAGCTCGGTCGGCGCGGCGATAGCGGACAGCGGGAAGCCGCTGGCCAGGCCCTTCGCGGTGATCAGCACGTCGGGCCGCACCCCGGGCTCGTGCTGGTGCGCCCAGAACCGGCCGGTGCGGCCGAAGCCGGTCTGCACCTCGTCGACCACCAGCAGGATGCCGTGCCGGTCGGCGCGCTCGCGCAGCCCGGCGAGGAACCCGGCCGGTGCGGGCACGTAGCCGCCCTCGCCGAGCACCGGTTCGACGAACATGGCGGCCGTCTCGGCGGGCGCGGAGACGGTGGCCAGCACCTCGTCCAGCCCGCGCAGGGCGTGCGCCACCGCCTCCTCCTCCGGGAGTCCGAGCCGGAAGGCGGCCGGGAACGGCGCCACCGCGACCCCGGGCACCAGCGGGCCGATGCCCGCGCGGAAGCGCGTCCCGGCGGTGGTGAGCGAGGCCGCGCCCATGGTGCGGCCGTGGAAGGAGCCCTCGAAGACGATCACGTTCTGCCGCCCGGTGGCGTGCCGGGCCAGCCGCAGCGCCGCCTCCACCGCCTCCGTCCCGGCGGTGGCGTAGAACAGCGAGTCCAGGCCGGGCGGCAGGACGTCGCCCAACCGCTCGGTGAGGGTGAGCAGTTGGTCGTGCAGGACGGTGGTGTACTGGCCGTGGAGCAGCCGGCCGGCCTGTTCGCGGACGGCCTCGACCACCTTCGGGTGGCAGTGGCCGGTGCTGGTCACCCCCACGCCGGAGGTGAAGTCGAGGTAGCGGCGACCGTCGGCGTCGTAGAGGTGGAGGCCTTCGCCGCGCACGGCGATGACCGGGGTGGCCTGTTTCAGCACGGGGGAGAGCTGGGACAAGGGAATCTGCCTTCTCTCAAGGGCCTGTCGGATCAGGGAAGTTGGGTCTGTCCGGTCGGATCGGCGGGCGGCAGGTGGCCGGCCTCGGCGGCCCAGCCGAGCGCGGCCGCCCACCACTGCGGGGTCGGCGCGGTGAAGCGGACGCCCAACCGGTCCAGGACGGCGGTGGTGTACGAGCTGTCCACCCGGACGTTGCGCTCCTCCTGCTGGGCCCAGGCTGCGGCCAGCCGGGCGGCCGTCGGGTGCTGCCGCTCGGCCCGGGCGATGGCGGCGGCGAAGCTCTCGTCGTCGGTGAGCCGGACGGGACGGCCCGACTCGGCGAGCCAGCGGACGAGTTCGTCGTGCGGCGTGGCGTACGGCGTCTCGACGTGGTAGGCGCCGGGTGCGGCGTACGGGTCGAGGGCGATCGCGGCGATCCCGGCCGCCACCGTGTCCACGTGCGAGAACGCGAAGGCGGTGTCCGGCCGACTGGGGGCGGCGCCGGCCAGCAGGTAGCCGCGGACGAGCTGGTAGATCCGGTTGTCGCCGGTGTTGGCCTGGAAGGCCCCGGTGCGGCTGTGCGCGGCGATGTGGCCGCTGCGGTACAGGTAGGCGGCGTGCCCGGTGGCCGCCCAGGCCCGGACGGCCTGCTCGGCGCGGTACTTGGAGCGCTCGTACGGGGTGCGGAAGTGCTGGCCGATCCACAGGTCGGCCTCGCTGAAGCGGCGCGGTGGGCCGTCCACCCCGCCGGAGACGGCCAGCGTGGAGACGTGGTGGAGCCGCGCCTGCGGGGCGTGCTCGTCGAGCCAGGCGAGCAGTCGGCGCACCGCCGTGTGGTTGGCGCGCTCCAGCTCGTCGGGCGAGGCGACCAGCCGGACGTCCGCCGCGGCGTGCACCACGATCCTGGCCTCCCGGGTCCGTTCCAGCCCGGCCGGGGAGAGACCGAGGCCGTCCCGTTCGAGGTCCCCGGCGACGACCTGGGCCCGCCGGCCGGCCAGGCGCCGTACGGCAGCGGCGTCGTCGGCGGCCCGTACCAGGCAGGTGACCACGGCGCCGCGCCGCCGGAAGGCGTCCAGCAGGTGGCGTCCGAGGTAGCCGGTGGCGCCGGTGAGCAGCACCCGGGCGGGTTCGCGGACGCTCGCCCGGGCTGGGGGCGCCACCCCGGCGTGCAGCAGCTGCCCGGAGGTGGACAGCGGCGATCGCCGCGGCTCGGCGGCCGCCGGGCCGGCGATCGCCGTGGCGAACCGGCGCAGGATCCGCTCGGCGGCCTCGCGCGGGACGGCGGGCCGGCCGTACACCAGGTCGGCGACCAGCCGCTGCTCCACCACCCGTGCGGTGAGCCGCAGTCGGTACAGCGGGTCGCCTGCGGCGCAGCGCGCCACCCCGGCCTGTTCGTCGGCGACGGTCCAGTCCAGCGCGGGCTCCTCGGGCAGCCGGAAGGTGCCGAGGAAGTTGAATCCGACCGTGGGGCGCCCGCCGGGCCCGTCCGCCGCGTCCATCGGCCGCACGGGCACCTCGCGCAGCTGCCGCGCGGTCTCCTCCGGGCCCGCGGACGGGTCCAGCTCGAGGTGCTTGACGGCGGTGAACCAGCCGACGGTGTCCAGGAATTCACCCGGGTCGCCGGCCGTGTCCCGCCCGTGGGTCTCGACCTCCACCGCGACGCCGGGCTCGCCGCGCCACCGGGCGACGGCTCCGGCGAAGGCGTCCAGCAGGACGGCCTCCAGCCCGGCCCCGCCGCCGTGCCGGCCGACCAGTCGGGCGGTGGCGGCGGCGTCCAACGACCAGCTGAGCGCGCCGGGTCGGGCGGGCGTGGCGGGTTCGGCGACGGCGGTCTCCGGTGGGGGCGGCGGAGCGGCCGCCGCCCAGCGGTAGAAGTCGCCCGTCGGCGGCAGGTCGGTCGGCTTGCGGTCCAGCGCCGCGCGGTAGGCGTGGGCGAGGTCGTCCAGCAGGATCCGCCAGGACAGCCCGTCGACCACCAGGTGGTGGGCGATCAGCGCGAGCCGGTCGTCGGTGCCCGGCGGGCCGGTGAACAGGTGGACGCGCAGCAGTCGTCCGGCCAACGGGTCGAGGCTGCGGTGGAGTTCGGTGCAGACGCCGGCGACGGTGTCGGCGATCGCGCCCGCCGCGCGCGGGATGCGGGAGTGGGAGACCGGGTCGAGTTCCGCGACCGCCCGGGGTTCGCCGTAGCCGTCCGGGTGGAGGGGCCGGCGCAGCGCCGGGTGGCGTTCCAGGACGGCCGCGACCGCCGCCGAGAGCGCGGCCGGGTCGACGGCGGTGCGGCAGCGCAACAGCACCGACTGGTTCCAGTGCCGCAGGTCCCGGAGGAATTGCCGGCGGTACAACCAGCGCTGGGCTGGGGCTAGTTGGCCGCCTTCCGAAGTGTCGTCGCGCCGGGGGGCCGGCCCGGCCGGGGCCACCGGTACCGCCGCCCGGGCCAGTGCGGCCGCCGTGGGGTGCCGGTAGAAGTCCTCGTAGGCGACCCGCAGCCCGGAGCGCCGCAGCAGGGCGATGGTGCGCATGGCGAGGATGGAGTCCCCGCCGAGGCCGATGACGTCCGCCCGCGTCCCGACGCCGGGCAGGCCGAGCGCACCGGCCCAGAACCGGGCGATCTCTCCGGCCAGTCCCCCTTCGGCCGCTCCGGGGGCCGACTCCGCCCGGTGCTCGACCAGTCGGTCCACCAGCCCGGCCAGCGCGGTCCGGTCCAGCTTGCCGTTGGGCCCGACCGGGAACTCCGGAAGCAGCAGGATCGGCTGCGGCACGGAGTAGCCGGGCAGCCGGTCGCGCAGGTGGTCGGCCAGCCCTGCCACTCCGGCGGAGGGATCCACCATGCGGACCGCACCCAGCAGTTGGTTCCCGACGGCGGTCTCCCGCAGCAGCGCGGCGGAGCCGGCCACGCCCGGGTAGCCGTCCATGGCCCGTTCGACCTCGGCGAGGTCGACCCGGTACCCGCGGACCTTCACCTGGCGGTCCACCCGGCCGAGGAAGACCAGGTTCCCGTCCGCCCGCCGGCGACACAGATCACCCGTCCGGTACGTCCGGCGGCCGTCGTGCCGGACGAAGACCCGGGCGGTCTCCTCGGGCCGTCCGAAGTACCCGGCGCTGACGCCCCGCCCGCCGATCAGCAGCTCCCCCGCGGCGCCGTCGGCCACCGGCCGCCCCGCCTCGTCCACCACGCCGAGCAGCACCTCGCCGATCCCGCTGCCGATCGGCACGGTCGGTTCGTCCAGCGGCAGTTGACCGGCGGCGGTGGCCAGGAAGCAGGTCGCGCCGACGGTGGTCTCGGTCGGTCCGTAGTGGTTGACCAGCCGCTCGGTGACGGCGCCGTCGAGCAGGGCGGCGGCGAGCGGGCGCGGCAGGGCCTCGCCGCCGAGCAGCAGGGTGCGCAGCGGCGGGGTGCCGGCCGGGCGGCCCTCCAGCAGGGCGGTCAGGTGCGAGGGGGTGGTCTTCAGGGTGTCGACTCCGGCGCGGCGCAGCGTGGCCCAGAAGGCCGCGGGGTCGCGCACCTCGTGGTCGGGGACGACGTGCACCGAGCCGCCGGTGGCCAGGGCGAGCAGCCAGGCGGTGTGCCCGAGGTCGGCGGCGAGCGTGGTGACGTGCGCGGTCCTGGGGGCGTCGGCCTCGGTGAATCCGAGCCGGGTGGCCAGCGAGCGGGCGTAGTGCACGGCGTTGGCGTGGGTGACGGCCACCGCCTTGGGTTCGCCGCTGGAGCCGGAGGTGAAGGAGAGGTACGCCGGGTCCTCGCCGGCGGGCTCGCCGCCCTGCCAGGACGGCCCGTCCGCCAGGACGTCCACCACCTCCAGGCCGATGCTGCCGAGACCGCTGGGACCACCGGGACCGCCCTCGGTGGCGAGCGCCCGCCCGACCCGGACGGCCGCCAGCCGCCGGGCGAGGTCGGCCGCGGACCAGTCGGGATCGGTCAGCACGGCGGCCGCGCCGCAGCGCAATACCCCGTGCAGCAGCACCAGCATCCGGGCGTCCCGGGGGCCGAGCAGGGCGACCCGGTCGCCCCGTCCGGTGCCGTCGGCGGCCAGCCGGGCGGCGATCCGCCCGGCGGCGGCGTCCAGGGTGCGGTGGTCGAGGCTGCGGACGCCGTCGGCGACGGCGGGCCGGTCGGGGTGGGCCCGGGCGAGGTGCGACAGCAGGGCGGTGAGCGAGTCGGTGGCGGGGGTGGACCGGACGTGCCGCGTCGCGGAGGTCAAGCCGACTCGTCCCCCGTCCGGGCCGTCCCGGCCGGTCGGGCGGCCACCCGGGGGTCACCCGCCAGGTACCCGTCCAGCTCGGCGGCTTCGGGGAGGCGCCCGGCCAACTCCCAGGCCAGCATGCGGTGCAGGCCATCGAGGTGGACCAGTCCGGACCGTACCGCCAGCTCCGCGTAGTCGGGGTGGTCGACCGGCACGGTGCAGAGGTAGAGCGGCGTGAACGGGGCTCGGCGCAGCAGCCGGAGCTTCGCCGCGCAGGCCGGGTTGGCCGCCGTCCAGGCGGCGCCGCCGGAGCGGACGCGTTCGGCCGCTCCGGCGACGGTCAGCCCGGTGCGCGGGACCAGTTCGAGTTCGCCGCCCTCGCTGAGGTGCCAGGGCAGCACGACGCCGAGGACGTCGGCCCGGGTGAGCCGGACCCGCCACCAGCCGCCGGCCATCTTGTCGGCGCGTTCCAGGTTCTCCTCGCCGTACACGTTGGTGTTCGCCTCGTGGGCCCGTTCCACCGGATGGTCCCGCAGGTAGGCGTCGTGGACCTCGGCGTAGGCGACGGCGGTGACGATCTCCACGGCAGTGCTCCTCAGGCGGTTCAGACGGTTCCGGTGTATTCGGTGAAGTGGTGCTCCGCGAACAGCTCGGGCCACTGGCCGTCGGCCAGGTCCAGTTCGCGGGCCCGGGCCAGCATCTGCCGCCAGTGCGGCTTCACCGGGCGCCAGCGCGCTCCCGCCTGGCAGTAGGAGGCGTCGATGAAGTAACGGGGCCGGCCCGGCCCTTCGGGCGCCGGTCTGCGGGTGTGGAACAGCGCCGAGTTGAGCAGCACGGTGGTGCCGGGCGGCAGCCGGTCGATGACCACCTCGCCGGGCAGTTCCGTGGTGCCGTGGTGGGAGTAGGCGTTCTTGCCGGCGGCGGTGCGGTGCGAGCCGGGCAGGACGGCCAGGCTGCCGACCTTCTCGTCCAATCCGCCGAGGTAGTGCAGCGCGTGGACCATCACCAGGGACGGGTCGGAGCCATCGTGGGGCTCGCAGTCGTGGTGCCAGGGCTTCCCCGGGATGCCCGGGGCCTGGCGGTCGCTGTGCAGGTGGTGGAAGACGAAGGACGGGCCGATCAGCCCGGTCAGCGCCCGCAGCAGCGGCGGGTGGGCGAGCAGCTCGCCGTGGGCGGGGAGTTCCAGTTCCAGCACCGGGGGCGGTCCGTGCCGGTCGGGGTCGACGCAGGCGGCGATCGAGCGGGCCCGCAGGCCCTCGTCCACCCACCGGTCCACCTCGGGGACGAGGCGTTCGCGCAGTGCTTCGGGCAGCAGACCGGGCAGGACCAGGTACCCGGACTCCAGGAACCGACGGCGGTGCTCGGTGTCGAGGGCCTCACGCCCAGCGGAGTGCACGGTCACCGAACCGACCCCCTCCTTCCGTTCGACGGGACGCACAACGGGACGCGGTACGGGAAAGGGGGCACACGGGTCCGTCCAGACTTCGGGTGGCGGCGGTGTCGCCCGTCGTCGCCACAGACAGCTGAGTTCGGGTCCGCGATCAGCACGCGACCGGGTCGCGGTCGGGCCGTGATCGCCACGAAGAGGCACGCGTCAACCACACAAGGTGATCCGCCCCAGGAGTATGAACCGGTCTGCGCGTCCACGACAAGACCAAAGCCAACCCGTGGACACCTTCCCGCCACCGTGCCGTTCAGCTCCGGCCATCACTCGATTCCCCGCCCACCGGACACTCCGGGCTCCCCCGCACCGGTGATTCGCCGTCGGAACAGCCGATGCGGCAGAGTTGCGACATGAGCGAGCGGAGCGAGCGAACCATCGAAAGGGGCGCGTTGAGCGAAGCGTCCGCCGAGTCCTGCGAGGTGGGCGCCAGCGCCGACACCCGCAGTCACCAGCACAGTCCCGGACCGACCCGGCGGCGGCCCGTCCAGCAGCGCAGCCAGGAGCGGTACGGCCGCATCCTGGACGCCTGCGCCGGGCTGCTGGACGAGGTCGGGGCGACCGCGCTCACCACCAAGGAGGTCGCTCAGCGCGCCCAGGTGCCGATCGGCACCCTGTACCAGTTCTTCGCCGGCAAGGAGGACCTGCTGGCCGCGCTCGCCAGCCGCAACCTCGACCACTACCTCCAGCGCCTGGACACCCGGCTGGCCGAGTCCGCCCCGCTCGGCCCGGCCGGGTTCACCGACCTCGCGGTGGAGGAGTTCGTCGCGATGAAGCGCGCGGTGCCCGGCTTCGGCCAGGTGGACTTCGGGCTCGCCGGTGCGGCGGTGCCCTCCGGGGTGCGGAACGAGACGCACCTGCTGGACGCGGGCGTGGACAACAACACCGCCGTCGCCCTGCGCCTGCAGGCGCTCGGCGGCGAACTGTTCGAGGCGGGCGACCCGGCTGCCACCACCCTCGCCCTGCGGGTCGCCCTGGAGGCGGCCGACGCGGTGCTCAAGCTCGCCTTCCGGGGGGACCCGCAGGGCGACCCGGCGCTGATCACCGAATGCAAGCGGCTGGTGCGCGGCTACCTCTCGCAACAACTGCCCGCCCACTGAGCCGGGACCCGTCGAGCTCCGCCCGTCCCGTCCGCCCGAGGCGTTGCGAGCCCGCCGCGACCGCAGCACAGTGGATAGCGGAACGGCGGCTCGGCCGCGCGGGCAGCCGCCACGACCCGAGGAGCACGACCATGCACGCAACGGTAGGTGACCAGCTCCACATCCACAGCAGATCGGTGGGCATGGTGGACCAGAAGGGCGAGATCCTCGAGGTGCGCGGCACCAACGGAGAACCGCCGTACTGGGTCCGCTTCGACGACGGCCACGAAGGCCTGATCTACCCCGGCCCCGACTGCAACATCGAGACCCGCAAGGCGGAACGCTGACCGACTCCTCCGACACCCCGCGCCTGCCGAGCAGTGCGAGGTGGTGAGGAGCGGTGTCCGCGCCCTCACCCCCGTTGCCCGGGGCGCTCGCCGGGCTCGCGCCACTGCTGGACCACTACGGGTACTTGGCGGTGGCGCTGCTCGTACTGCTGGACAACTGCGGCGTCCCGGTGCCCGGGCAGACCATCCTGGTGCTCGCCTCGGTGTACGCCGGCACCGGACACCTGGACTTCGCCGCCGTCCTGCTGATCGCCGCCGCGGCCGCCACCCTCGGCAACAGCCTCGGCTACCTGATCGGCCACACCGGCGGACGCGCCTTCGTCCACCGCTGGGGCCGGTACGTGCTGCTCACCCCGGCCCGGATGGAGCGCGCGGACGGGTTCTTCGCCCGGCACGGCGGCAAGGTGGTCGCCGTCGCCCGCTTCGTGGACGGGCTGCGCCAGTACAACGGCATCATCGCCGGGACCACCGAGATGCCCTGGCGCCGGTTCGCGCTCTTCAACCTGCTCGGCGCCGTGCTGTGGACGGCCGTCTGGGGCACCTTCGGCTACGTCGCCGGGGCCAACATCGGGACGGTCTACCGGACGGCGATCCGCTACCAGCTCTGGTTCGCGATCGGGCTCGGGCTGCTGGTCGCGGCGCTCCTGCTGCGGCAGGTGCTGCGCTACCGGCGCCGGCGCCGCGAGGACACCGACGCCGCCGCTTCCGAGGAATCCTCCGAGTCCACCGAGTCCTCCGAGTCCTCCGAAGGCGACTAGCGCAGCGGGAACACCTCGAACGGCACCGCGAAGCGCGTCCCCAGCCGGGTGCCGGCACCCCGGCCGAAGCCCTCCAGGAACTCCCGGGCGTCCGCCATCGCCCCGCCCAGCCCGGTCAGGTACGCCTTGTGCTCCTCCAGCGAGGCGACGCCCAGGTCGAAGGTGTCGGTGGTGTCCACCGCGTGCCGGGCCTGCGGCGAGGCCACCGCCCAGATCTGCCGGACGCCGTTCCAGGGCTCGTGGCCCTCGTCCAGCAGTTCGCGGAACACCCAGCGGTTCCCGGCGTCGCGCACGCCGTCCAGGGCCGCCCGGCCGACGGCGATGTGATCGGCCTGGTTGAGGAGCACCCCGCCGTAGCTCTCCCGGAAGTTGCTGGTGATCACGATGTCCGGGCGGTGCCGGCGCACCACGCGGGCGATGTCGCGGCGCAGCGGCAGCCCGTACTCGACCACGCCGTCCGGGTACCCGAGGAACTCGACGGTCTCCACCCCGACGACGCGGGCCGAGGCGATCTGCTCGGCCTCGCGCAGCGGCCCGCACTCCTCCGGGCCCATCGAGTCGATCCCGGCCTCGCCGCTGGTGACCATCACGTAGATCACCTTCTTGCCCTGGGCGGTCCAGCGCGCGACGGCCGCCGCGCCGCCGTACTCCATGTCGTCGGGGTGGGCGACGATCGCCACCGCGGTCTGCCAGTCCTCGTCGACGGGCTCGAAGGGCTCGGGGGCCTGCTCGGTCATGCTGCTCTCTTCCCTCGCACGGTCGCACGGTCGTACCGCAGGTGACTCTAGAAGACCGTCTTCCCCCACGTCCCGTCAGACGGCTTTGACTCCTTGGGCCTTGCCCCTGCCCCATGCGTCAGGGGTTGACGTCCGGGCGACGAGGTGCCGGTCCGCAATCGCGCCTTCGTGGTCTTCCCCGACCTGCGCACCCTGATCGGGGGTGGGGCACCGGCCTGCCCGTCCCCGCACTACCGCTCCTCCGCGAGCTGCTCGAAACTGCGCCCGGTCCAGGACCGCAGGCCGAGCAACTTCTCGCCCAGTTCGCTCAGTTCGGCCGGCCCGTAGCGCAGCGCCTCGGGCCGGCCGGCGTCCCCGACCAGGGTGCGGTTCCAGTCCGGGGTGGCGAGGGTGCGCCAGGACTCGACCCGGGAGCGGCGCAGCGGCTCGGCCTCCTCCAGGGCGGGCATCATGGACAGGTACTGCACCGCGCGCACCCCGCCCTCGGAGGTGTTGGGGGCGACCCCGTGGGCGAGCAGTCCGTTCCAGATCAGCAGGTCGCCGGCCTTCAACTCGGGCCGGATGACCGGGAACTCGGCCCGGTCGACGGCTGGGCGGCCTGCCACTCGTTGAAGCGCGGCGGATTCCAGTGCGGCCCGGAGCTGTTCCGCCTGGTCGGGGGCGGTGTCGCTGAGCGCGATGATGCCCTGGACGCGCTGCGGCAGCATGGCCCGGGTGGTGTCGACGTCCCAGTGCAGTTCGATGTCGAAGCCCTGGTCGGTGGGTTCGATGAGGGCGCGGTCGCGGTTACTCCCCATGCGTTGGACTAGACCAACTAATGGTGTCAACCCTTTCCAGGTCTCACCGATCGGGAAAACAGCGCAGCTCACACTGCCTTTCCGGGCCAGCTTTATGTTTCGCCAATTGACATAACCGCGAAGGTGAACCGAACCGACCCGCCGTACGTTGGGCGTATGGCACCCGCGCTGAGGCCGCCCGGCTGGCTGACCGAGAGCCTGCGGCCCCGGGACGCGCCGATCCCCTGGGCCGCGGCGGCCCGCGCCTCGGTGGCGCTCGCCGCCCCGCTGGCCGTCGGCACCGCCACCGGCCGGACCGGCTACGGCGCGCTGGTGTCGATGGGCGCGCTGTCCGGGTTGATCGGGGACACCGCCGACGCCTACCGGATGCGGGTGTTCAACATCGCCGTCCCCCAGCTGTTCGGCGCCCTCGGGGTGCTGGTCGGCACCCAGGTGTACGGCGCCGGCTGGACGGCGGTCGTGGTGCTGACCGTCGTCGCCCTGGTCTCCGGGATGATCTCCTCGATCGGCGCGGTCGCCTCCGTCTCCGGCCTGCTCCTGCTGCTCAACGCCGTGGTCGGGTCCGGTCTGCCGCTGCCCTCCCCCTGGTGGCTGCCGCCCGGCCTGCTGCTGCTCGGCGGTCTGCTGGTGCTCGCCCTCAGCCTGCTCGCCTGGCCGCTGCGCGGCGCCACGCCCGAGCGCGCGGTGGTCGCCGACACCTACCGGGCGGTCGCCGGGCTGCTGGAGGCCACCGGCTCACCCGACTACGAGGACCGGCGCCGGGAGCTCACCCGGTCGCTCAACCACTCCTACGACCTGCTGCTGGCCCGCCGTGCCCGCCGGCACGGCCGCTCCGCCACCCTGGTGCGCCTGCTCGCCCAGCTCAACGCACTGATCCCGGTGGTCGAGGGGGCGTCCGCCGCCCAACTGCGCCCGCCCGGGTACGGCCCGCTGTCGCCCGCCTACCCGGCCGCCGTGCGCGAACTGGCCGAGGCCGTCGAGCAGGGCCGCACCGGCCCCGCCCCGCCGCCCGAACTGCCCGAGCCGCGCGGCCCCTCCACCCGGGCGCTGGGCGAGGCGATCGGACACGCGGCCACCGTGGTGCACGAGGCCGCGCCCGACCCGTACGCCGCCGGCGACCGGCTCGGCCGGCCCGCCAGCCTGGAGGTCCGGGCCCGCCGGGCGGCCCGGGCGCTGCTGCTGTCCGGCGCGTCCTGGCGGTACGGGCTGCGGCTGGCGCTGTGCATCGGGCTGGCCCAGGTGCTGGTCTCGGCGATCGCCGTCCCGCGCTCGTACTGGGTCCCGCTGACCGTCACCTTCGTGCTGAAGCCGGACTTCGGCTCGGTGTTCTCCCGCGCCGTGCTGCGCGCGCTCGGCACGGCCGCCGGGCTGCTGATCGCCATCCCGGTGCTGGCCGAGGTGCCGCACGGCTGGTGGGACGTGCCCGTGATGGCGGTGCTCGCGACGCTCATCCCGGTACTCTCCGCCAAGGGGTACGCCTTCCAGACCGCGGCCATCACCCCGGTCATCCTGATGCTCTCCGACCTGCTCAACCACCAGGGCTTCCACCTGGTGCTGCCCCGGCTCTACGACTCGCTGATCGGCTGCGGCATCGCCCTGCTGGCCGGTTACCTGCTGTGGCCGGAGTCCTGGCACACCCGGATCGGCGACCGGCTGGCCGACGCCGTCCAGGACACCGCCTCGTACGTGTCGCTGGCCTTCACCACCGCGCCGGGGCGGGACGAGCCGGCCCGCGCCCGCTACCGGCGGCGGCTCTACCGGGACCTCTCCGCGGTGCGCAGCGAGTTCCAGCGGGCGCTGACCGAGCCGCCGCCGGTCGGCGCCCGGGCGGAGGCCTGGTGGCCGCTGGTGATCGCGGTGGAGCGGATCGTCGACACCACCACCGCCACCCGGGTCCGGATCGAGCACGGCGCGCCGGTGCCGACCCCGGCCGAGGTCGACGCCGTCACCCGGGAGCTGACCGCCCTGGCGGAAGCGCTGCGCGCCGGCGCCCCGCCGCCCGGGGGCGACCCTGGCACGCTGGCCCCGGACTGCGCGCTGGCCCGGCTGCACCACGAGGTGCACGCGGCCCGGTCGGTGGCCTATCCGTGACGCCATCGCCGGCACCCAGTCCTGGATGCACCGCCGGCCCGACCCCCGGCGTTCAGTCCCGGATGCACCGCCGGCCCGAGCCCCCCGGCGCTCAGTCCTGGATCCGCCGCCACGGCCGGTCCGCCTCCAGCGCGAAGGCCAGCTCCAGCAGCAGCCGCTCCTGCCCGTGCGCGGCCGACAGGTGCACCCCGATCGGCAGCCCGCTCGGCGTCGCCCCCGCGGGCAGCGCGATGCCCGGGCCGCCGGTCACGTTGTTGACCGGGGTGAAGGCGACGTAGCGCAGCAGCCGTTCGACCAGCTCGTCGAAGGCGACGTTGGGGCTGAGGTGCCCGATCGGCGGGGCGGTGTGGGCGAGCACCGGGGACAGGATCGCGTCGTGCTCGTGGAAGATCCCCGCGTACACCGCCTCGGCCCGGCGCAGCCGCCGCAGCACGCCCGGGGTGCGCGGGAACTCGGCCTGGAAGCTGCGGCGCAGCCCGGTGGTCAGCCCGTCCAGCTTCCCGGCCCGGAAGCTCGGGTCGAGCATCACCCGGCCGGTGAACGCGATCACCCAGGCGATGTAGCCCCAGTACGAGAGGAAGTCGCGGGAGAACTCCTCGCCGAACGGCAGGGTGGTGGGCACGACCCGGTGGCCCATCGCCTCCAGCCGGGCGGCGGTCTCCTCGACAGCCCGGCGGGTCGCCTCGTCGGTCTTGGCGGTCGGCGAGTCCACCACCAACCCGATCCGCAGCCGGCGCTCGCCCGGGCCCTCGACCAGGCCGAGCGGGGGCAGCTTCGGGTTGCGGTGGTGGCGTTCGGCGGCGGCGAAGAAGGCGGCGGTGTCGCGCACCGAGCGGGTCACCACCCCGTCGGTGACCAGGTCGATCGGCAGCTTGCCGCCCTGCGCGTTGGTCACCAGCCGACCGCGGGTGGGCTTGAGGCCGACCAGGCCGCAGCAGGCGGCCGGAATGCGGATCGAGCCGCCGCCGTCGTTGGCGTGCGCGATCGGCACCACGCCGGCGGCCACCAGGGCGGCCGCGCCGCCCGAGGAGGCGCCGGGCGAGTGCGAGGTCTTCCACGGGTTGCGCACCGGCTGGGCGGTGGCGAACTCGGTGGAGGCGTTCAGGCCGAACTCGGGCAGCCGGGTCTTGCCGAGCACGGCCAGGCCGGTGGACAGCAGCTGGTCGGTGAAGCGGGCGTTGCGGCGGGCCGGGCGGGCGCGGAAGGCCTCGCTGCCCATGGCGGTGGGCAGGCCGCGCAGGTCGACGTTGTCCTTGAGGTAGGTCGGCACGCCCCAGAGCGGGCCGCCGATGCCCTCGCGGCTGATCCTGGGCCGGTCGTACGAGGCGTGGGCGACGGGCAGCAGCGCGCCGTCGATCCGCCCGGCGCGGGCGACGGCGGCCGCGACCAGCTCCCGGGGGTTGACCTCGCCGGCCCGGACCAGGGCGGCCAGCGCCACCGCGTCGTGCGCGCCGAGGGCGTCGTCGGTGAACGCGTGGACCCGCTCGTCGGCCATCCCAACTCCCAACCGGTAGTACCAGTAGCCGTACCGACCGGTATACCGACCGGTAATCGTACGGAGCTTCGCAGTGTAGGCGCGTGGCGCCGCCCCCGGATACCCCCGCGCCGGGCAGGCCGTCAAACATGCTGGGGCGCACGGGCGTTCGGCACGCGCCCCCGCGTTCACTCCGTCCGCCGGTCGCGGACCGTTTCACCCGCGGGCCCCGGGAAAGATCCCGATCGCCCGATGAACCGGCCCTCCCCGAGGTGACGCCTGTGACCACCCAGTACCACCCGACCGCCCACTACACCTCGGTCACCGCGCCCGGCGCGCTCCCCCTGCTCGGTCACGCCCCCTCCTTCATCCGCAGCCCGCTCGACTTCGTGGCCGGCCTGGCCGCCCACGGCGACCTGGTCCGGCTGCGGCTCGGCCCGCTCGACGCCTACGTCGTCTGCCACCCCGACCTGGTGCACCGGCTGCTCACCGAGGACCGCACCTACGACAAGGGCGGCATCATCATCGAGAAGGCCCGCGAGGCCTTCGGCAACGGCCTCGCCACCTGCCCCGCCAGTGCCCACCGGCGCCAGCGCCGGATGCTCCAGCCCGCCTTCCACCGCGACCGGCTGCCCGGCTACGCCGCCATGATGGCCGAGGAGATCGCCGACACCACCGCGCGCTGGCGCGACGGCGACGTGGTCGACGTGCCCGCCGCCATGTACCGGCTCAGTACCGCCGTCACCGCCCGCTGCCTGTTCGCCGCGCACGAGCGGGCCGGCTCGCTGCCCGTCCACGACGCCATGGACGCGGTCACCCGCGGCGTCGCCCGCCGGATGATGCTCCCGCTGCCCGGCGCCGACCGGATCCCCACCCCCGGCAACCGCCGCTTCAAACGCGCCCAGCGGAACCTGCGGGAGATCACCCGTCTGCTGATCGCCGACTACCGCGCGGCCGGCACCGACCACCAGGACCTGCTCTCCATGCTGCTCAGCGCCCGCGACGAGCACGGGCGGGGCCTGTCCGACGGCGAGATCCACGACCAGGTGGTCACCTTCCTGCTGGCCGGCATGGAGACCAGCGCCGCCACCCTCTCCTGGGCCTGGACCCTGCTCGCCGCCAACCCGGCCGTCCGCGAGCGCCTGCACACCGAACTCGACACCGTCCTCGACGGCCGACCCGCCCGCCACGAGGACCTGCCCGCCCTGCCGCTCACCGCCAGGATCGTCAGCGAGACCCTCCGGCTCTACCCGCCCGCCTGGATCCTCAGCCGCACCGTCACCGTCGACACCGAACTCGGCGGCCACCGCCTCCCGGCCGGCGCCACCGTCCTCTACAGCCCCTACCTGCTGCACCGGCGCGCCGACCTCTTCCCCTGCCCCGACCGCTTCGACCCCGACCGCTGGCTCACCACCGCCCGCCCCGCCGCCGGCACCTACACCCCCTTCGGGCTCGGCGCCCGTCGCTGCATCGGCGACGCCTTCGGCACCACCGAGGCCGCCCTCGCCCTCGCCACCATCGCCGCCCGCTGGACCGTCACGCCCAGCCGCGACCGCCCGATCCGCCCCCACCGCGGCTCCTCGCTCGCCCCCCGCTCCTTCACCGCGACGCTCACCCGCCGCATCCGCTGACGGACGCGCCGAGCCGGTCCCCACCGGGGTTCGGTACTGTCCCGGAACGGGCGGTCGCATCCGGGCCGACCCGACCCTCCGCTCGACCGGGACACCATCAGCACATGAACCCACGACGCCCGTTGGGGCTCCTCACCGGGCTGCCGCGCGCCGTCCGCACGTACCCGCGGCGCTCGCCGCTGACCCTCGGCTACGTCGGTCTGCTGCTGCTCGGACACGCCTGGGTCGAGTACGGGCTGTCCGACCAGCGGGCCGACGACCTGCGCGGCTACATCAGCACCAACCTGGACAACCTGCACGACCACCCGGTCCGCGCCATGATCGGCAGTGCCCTGCTCTACGACGGCACCCTCACCGACATCGCCTCCACCGGCTTCGGCGGCACCCTGATCACCCTCGGCCTCGGCATAGTCGTCGCCCTCGCCTGGGCCGAACGCCGCTTCGGCACGCCGCGCGCCGCCGCGGTGTTCCTGGCCGGCCACGTCGGCGCCACCCTGATCACCGCCCTGGTGATCCTGCTCGCCCTGCAGCAGGGCTGGTACCCCGCCGACGTGCGGGAGGCCTCGGACTACGGCATCAGCTACGGCGCCCAGGCCGCCCTCGCCTTCGCGATCCTCGCGCTGCCCCGCTGGGCCCGGCTGCCCTGGGCCGCCTTCGTCCTCGCCTGGCCGCTCGCCGGCGACCACGAATGGCCCGGCCCGATCCCCGAGTTCACCACCATCGGCCACCTCCTCGCCGCCGCCCTCGGCTTCGCCCTCGCCGCCGTCACCGCCCGCCACCGACGGCGCACCGCCACCCTTGCCACGGCGCGCGGCAGGGGGTGATCATCCCCGCGGCGGCCGGCGGTCGGCGGCGATGGTGGTCAGCAGCCGTTCGATCGCCGCCAAGCGCTCCCGCAACTCGTCGACGTCGCCCTTGGTGGCGCTCTGCTCGGCCGCCTTGAGGGTGACCAGCAACTGCCCGTCCGGCTCCAGCCGGGCCCGTGCGACTCCGCTGACGTTGTCGCCGTTCTGCAGCCGGATCGCGTGCTCCAGCTCGGACGGGCGCAGCGCCAGCTCGCGCAGCGCGCCGGGCACCAGCTTGCCGTCCCGGACGACCGTGGTGGGCTCGCCCTCCAGGACGCGTGCGGCCCGCGGGTCACGGGCCAGCCAGCGGGTGACCACGGCGTTCACCACGATCAGGGTGACGGCGCCGATCGCGCCGCCGAGCAGGCTGTTGTCGTTGCCGATGATCGCGTTCTGGACCACGTTGGAGAGCAGGAACACCACCACCATGTCGAAGGTGTTCAGCCCCGCCAGCCCGCGCTTCCCGGCGAGCCGGAACAGCAGCAGGATCAGCACGTAGACGGCGATCGTCCGGAGGATCTTCTCCACGATCGGAATCTGGACGACCACCAGGTCATGCCACACGGCCCCGCTCCTCCCACCATTCCCACCACGACCGTCCGGAACGGGGCCGACGCTACCCTCCGGGCGCCGCCACGAGCGCCGCTTCGCCGCTACGAGCGCCGCTTCGGCTTGCCGCGCCGGGCCGCGGCCGGGCCGCCGCCCCGCCCCTTCTGCGCGCCGGACTTCTGTCCCCCGGGCTTCTGGCCGCCGGCCTTCTGTCCCCCGGCCTTCTGCTGCTGGGGCTTCCGCGGCGCCGCCGCCTTCTTCGGCTGGCTCTTCGGCTGGGCCTCGGCGGCCTGCCCGGCCCCGCGGCCGCGCGAGCTGTTGACGGTGCGCCCACGGACGATCCCGATGAACTCCTCCACCAGGTCCGTGGTCCGCTCCTGCGGCCAGGACAGCGCCACCTGGGACTGCGGCGCCTCCACCACCGTCCGGTAGGTGAGGTCCCGCCGGTGGTGCAGCCGAGCCAGCGACTGGGGCACCAGCAGGACGCCGACGTTGGCCGCCACCAGCTCGACCGCGTCCGCCGTGGTGTCCGGGCGGGCGATCGCCGGGCGCCCGGGCAGGGTCTCGGCGGTGAAGCCGAGGGTGTCGTCCAGCGGGTGGAAGACCACCTCCTCGGCGAGGTCGTCGAGGGCGACCTCCTCGGCGGCGGCCAGCCAGTGGTCCTTGGGGAAGACCACGACGGTGGTCTCGGTGTACAGCGGGATCGCGCTGAGCGCGCCCTTGTCGACCGGCAGCCGGACCAGACCGGCGTCCACCTCGCCCTCGCGAACGGTCCGCTCGCCCTCCGTCGAGGGCACCGCGACCAGGTCGAGCGGGACGTCCGGAAGCCGCTCGACCCAGACCCGGGCCCATTTGCCGGGGGTCACGCCCGGGACGTACGCGAGCCGGAAGGACGGGTTCACCTGCATGTCTGTCACAGGGCAAGGCTACCGACCGTGACCGGAAGCGCCCGCGCGCTCCCTTACCCTTGTCACCATGACATCGCTCAAGCAGAAGACCAGCCAGACCATGAAGCCGGCCACGGCGGCCAAGAAGCTGGGGATCTACCTCGCCGCGGCGCCGACCGACTTTCAGGAGGGCGTGGTCTCCCGCGAGGAGCTCAACGCGCTGCAGGCCGAGCCGCCGCAGTGGCTCCAGGAGCTGCGCAAGAACGGCCCGCACCCGCGCCCGGTGGTCGCCGCCAAGCTCGGCGTCTCCATCTCGGGCCTGGCCCGCGGCGGCGTGACCGAGGCGCTCACCACCGCCGAGATCGACGCGATCAAGGCCGAGAACCCGCTGTGGCTCCAGCACGAGCGCGCCAACCAGGTCGACGTCCGCAAGGAGGAGGCCCGGATCAAGGCGAAGCACGAGAAGGAGGCCGCCGCGAAGGCCGCCAAGGACTCCCAGGGCCGCTAGGACGTGTAGGGCCTGTCCGGCGGAGCCCGGAACCCGGAATCCTGAATACTGAATTCCGCTTCGGCGGCGGCGCGTTCACGGCGAGCGGGCGGAACTGCCTTCCGTCCGCCGCGTATTGACCGCGCCGCCGCCGACTCCGAATAATCGCCCAATGACCGACCAGCCGGGCGACAGCCCGACCGCCCGCTCCCCTCGGGATGAACTCGCCGCCCTCGGCGACGAGTTCTTCGCCGCGAGGAACGCCCACGACCCGTTCACCGCGACCCTCAGCGGCACCGAGGGCCACGCCCACGAGGTACCCGACCCGTCCCGCGCGGCCGCGCTGCGCCACCGCGAGGTGCTCCGGGGTCTCGGCACCCGGCTGGCCGCCGTACCGCTGGACGCGCTGACCGGCGAGGACCGGATCACCCACCGGGTGCTGGAGCGGCTGATCGCCAACGGCATCGGCGAGATCACCCACGGGCTGGCCGAGTTCAGCGTCTCGGCCACCATCGTCGCCCCGCAGAACTCCGCCTTCGGCGCCCTCGCGATGACCGCCGTCGACCACGAGGGCACCGACGCCTACCTGGAACGGCTGGCCGGACTGCCCGGCTACTTCGACGCCGCCCTGCGGCGCGCCCTGGACGCCGCCGCCGAGGGCCGCCACCCGCTGCGCAGCGGGGTCGACGCCGCCGTCACCCAGCTGGACACCTACCTGGCCGGCGATCCGGCCGAGGACCAGATGCTGAAGCCGCTGCGCGGCCGTCCGGAGTTCGAGCGGGCCCGGACCGTCGTGCGCGACGGCGTCCGCCCCGCGGTGGCCCGCTACCGGGCCGGGCTGGCCCAGCGGCTGGCGGCGGACGCCCGGCCGGACTCCGCGGCGGGGGTCTGCCACGTGCCGGGCGGCGCGGAGGGCTACGCCGACGCCGTCGCCCGCTTCACCCGGCCCGGGCTGGACCCGCAGGAGGTGCACCGGATCGGCCTGGAGACGGTGGCGGCCCTGCGCGAGGAGTTCGCCGAGCTGGGCGGCAAGGTGCTGGGCATCACCTCCCCGGACGCCGTGCTGACCGCGCTGCGCGAGGACCGCTCGCTGCGCTTCGGCAGCGCGGCCGAGCTGATCGCCCTGGTCGACGGCGCGCTGGAGCGGGCCCGCCGGGCTTCGGCCGACTGGTTCCGCCCGTACCCGATCGCCGACTGCGTGACCCGTGAGATCGATCCGGTCGAGGCTGAGACCGCACCACTGGCGTACTACCAGCCGCCGGGCCCGGGCGGCCTGCCGGGCACCCACTGGATCAACACCCTGCACCCTGAGACGCGGTTCACCTACGAGTACGAGGCGATCGCCTTCCACGAGAGCATCCCCGGCCACCACTTCCAGATCGCGCTCGCCCACACCCTGCACCACCTGCCGCGGTTCCGGCAGCGGTCGACCGCCGCGCTGACCGCCCACGTCGAGGGCTGGGGCCTGTACACCGAGCGGCTGGCCGACGAGATGGGCCTGTACAGCTCGGACCTCTCCCGCTTCGGCATGCTCTCGATGGACGCGCTGCGGGCGGTGCGCCTGGTGGTGGACACCGGGCTGCACCACTACGGCTGGTCCCGGGAGCGGGCGATGGCCTACCTGCGGGAGAACACCGCGACCCAGGAGTCCAACGTCCGCAACGAGATCGACCGCTACATCGCCTGGCCCGGCCAGGCCACCGCGTACATGATCGGCCGCCGCGAACTCGTCCGGCACCGCGAGCGGGCGCAGGCCGCGCTCGGCGCGCGCTTCGACGTCCGTGAGTTCCATCACGAGCTGATCGGGCACGGCAGCCTGCCGCTGGCGGTGCTGGACGAGGTGGTCACGGACTGGATCGCGGCGCGGTAAAACCGGCAGCGGTAGCTGCCTTGGTGGCGGTGGGGGCGCGGGCCTCCACCAGGCGGACCGGGCGCGGGCGGGCCTGGCGGCGCGTCAAGGATGCGGAAACGATTCCGCGCGCCCGCGACGGTCCTACCGCGCCCGGACGTGGCATCACCCGTTCGGCCCCCTCGACACGGTAGTGTCCGCTGACGCGGCCTCCGGCACCCATGCCCCGGCCGTCCGTGACACCGCAACGACCTGGAGGAACTCCGTGCCGGCTCCCGCCCGAGGCGCCCTCGCCATAGCCGCGGCCGTCCTGCTCGCCGCAGCCGCAGGCTGCTCGTCCGGCGGCGGCCACACCGCCAAGGACGGCTCCCACGGCAAGGAGAGCGCCCACAGCTCCGCCCCGGCGGTCGCGGGCGACGCCGCCCAGCCCGCCCCGGCCAAGATCGTCACCGGGCCCGGTCCGAAGAGCTCCTACGACGCCCAGCCGCAACCCGCGGCGGGCAGCTGCCACTACCGCTACACGGCGGACAAGCAGCCGCTGCCCGACCCGAACTGCACCCCGGGCGCGATCAGCCCGGCCGTCAACCAGGGCAACATCAACGACACCATCTGCAAGCCGGGCGGCTACACCTCGACCATCCGCCCGCCGGTGAACATCACCGGCAAGGAGAAGGCCGATAACGCCAAGTCCTACGGCTACACCGGCCCGATGGGCGACGCCGAGTACGACCACCTGATCAGCCTGCAGCTCGGCGGCGACCCCAACGACGCGCGCAACCTGTGGACCCAGCCGCCCTCCCCCGGCCACGTCCCGGGCAAGGGCCCCAACAACCCCAAGGACTCGGTGGAGACCCACCTGCACACCGCGATCTGCAAGGGGCAGGTCACCCTGGCCGCCGCCCAGCAGGCGATCGCCACCGACTGGACGACGGCCGAGGTGAAGCTCGGCATCAGCAAGGGGGCCGCCGCCGCGCCCACCGCGGAGGCGGACGCCGACGGGGACTGATCTCCCCCACCCCCTCTGGTGAATCGTTTCAGCCCTCGCGGCGCCCCAGCGATTCGACCAGCTCGGCGATGGTGTCGAACGGCTGGTACGCCGCGAACTCCGCGCCCAGCGCGCGGGCCCGTTCGCGGAACCGGCCGTCGCCCAGTACCTGCTCGACCGCCCGGCCGACCGCCTCCGGCGCCGGGCGGCCGGTGCGCAGGTCCAGCCCCACCCCGGCCCACTGCACCCGGGCCGCCACCTCCGGCTTGTCCTCGCTCGCCCCGGCCACCACCAGCGGCACCCCGTACCGCAGCGCGGTCTGCACCCCGCCGTAACCGCCGTTGCTCACCAGCACGTCGGTGTGCGGCAGCAGCCGGTCGAACGGCACGTACCCGGCGGCGCGGACGTTGCCCGGCAGGCCGCCGCCCAGCAGTTCGGCCAGTGCCCGCGGCCCGTCCGGCCGGGCGGTGGCGGCCACCACCAGCACGTCCCGGTCCGCCAGCGCGGCGACCGTCGGCGCGACCAGCTCGCCCAAGTCGTCGTTGACCAGCGTCCCCTGGGTCACCACCACGACCGGCCGCTCGCCGGTGACCTCGTCCCACCACTCGGGCAGCGGCTGCTCGGCGCCGACGATCCCGGGCAGCGCGCCGATCATCCGGTACGAGGCGGGCGCGTCGCTGCGCGGGTACTCGAAGCCCGGCACGGTCAGCTGCAGGAACACGTCCGCAACCGCCACCGGGATCAGCGTGCGCGGGCCCGGCGGCAGCTGGACGCCCGCCTCCGCGAACACCTTCTCCGCGTACCGCCGCAGCGGCTCGCCACGCCGGTCCATCTCCTCCTGCAGCGCCCGGTTGCGCGCTCGCCCCTCCTCCCCCGGCAGCGGCGGCAGCGCCAGCCCGAACGGCGCGGTGTCCACGCTCGGCAGCATCGACGGCGTGATCCCGACCCCGATCAGCGCCGGGCGCTCCGCCCTCGGCCGGCTGAGCGCCAGCGGCAGCGCGCCCTGGACGAAGGCGTCGGCGATCACGGCGTCGGCCGGGAAGTCCGCCAACAGCGCCAGCAGCGCCCGGTACTGGTGCGGCACCGGGTCGAGGAAGACGTGCCGCACGTCGAAGGCGGCCCGCTCCGGCCCTGGCGGCAGGCTCGCCCGCCCCGGGAAGGTGGCGTCGAGGTCGCGGTCGTCCCAGTCGGCCTCGGCGGGCAGCGCGACGAAGCGCACCCCAGCGCGTTCGGCGGCGGCCGCGAACCGCGCGCCACTGAGGAAGACCACCTCGTGGCCGCGCGCGGCGAGGTCGGCGGAGATGGCCAGCAGCGGGTTGACGTGCCCGTGCGCGGGCATGGCGGTGGTGATGATCCTGGACAGCGGAAACTCCTCCGTTCGGGCCCGGTGCGTGTCACTTCCACTCACCGTGGGCACGGGTGGTCGACGACCGATGAACAGCTCATCTGCCCAGCACCGCACCCCCGTTCAGCCCGATCACCTGTCCGGTGAGGTAGCCGGCCGCCGGGGAGGCGATGTAGGCGACCGCCTCGGCCACGTCGGCGGGGGTGCCGGCCCGGCCGACCAGGGTGTCGGCGACCTTCCGGGCGTGGAACTCCTCGCTCCAGTCGGCGCCGAAGATCTCGGTGTCCACGACGTAGCCGGGCGCCAGCACGTTCACCGTGATCCCGTCCGGCCCCAACTGCCGTGCCAGGCCGAACGCCCAGCCGTGCAGGGCCGCCTTCGCGGCCGCGTACGAACCCGCCGAGTGCGGACCGGCGCCACCGCGCTGGGCGGCCGCCGAGCTGATCACCACCAGCCGGCCGCCGGGGCGGCGCAGCGCGCCCTGGAGCGCGGTGGTCAGCAGCACGGCGGTGAGCAGGTTGGTGTCCAGGTCGCGCCGCCAGGACGCGGCCAGGGCGGCCAGGCTGCCGTCCTGGGGCGGGGTGATGATGGCGCCCGCGTTGTTCACCAGGACGTCCACCGGCCCGAGTTCGGCGATCCGGGCGGCCACCTGCTCGACCGCCGCCGGATCGGCCAGGTCGCCCGCCACCGGCACGACCGCCCCCGGCCCCGCACCCCGTTCGATCGCCGCCCCGGCCTCCTCCAGCACCGCCGCCCGCCGCCCGAGGATCGCCACCCGGTACCCGTCCCCGGCCAGCCGGGCCGCGATCGCCCGCCCGATCCCGGTCCCGCCGCCGGACACCACCGCCAGCCGTTCGCGCGTCATCGCCCAGCCTCGTCGTCGTAGTAGGCACGCATCACCTCGGTCGACCAGGCGGGCTGGCGGACCTCCCCGCGCGGACCGAACTCGGCCAGGTACGGCTTGATGTCCAGCACCGGCGTGCCCGCCACCGCGTCCAGCCCGGTGACGTGCAGGTCCAGCCCCTCCACCCGCACCAACGTGCAGCGCGAGACCCCGATCCGGTTGGGGCGGTTCTTGCCGCGCTGGGCGAAGATGCCCACCAGCGGCCATTCGGTGTTGCCGCGCGGGTGCCGGGCGCCGCGCTCGACCTTGCCCTCCGGGACGCGGTCGAAGTGGTACACCACCTCGAGGTGCGAGAACTCCGCCAGCCCGGACAGCGCCTCCTCGGTGAACTGCCCTCCGTCCAGCCGGATCACCGCCGCGACGCTCCCCCAGCCGTCGTCCCGCACCTCGTCACGTCCCCCGACCACCCGGGCCACCGGACGTACCGTCACTTCATCCACACTGTTTCCCCCTTCGGCGTAGAAGCGTTCACTCGGTACGGTAGCGATCCGAACGCGCGGACGATCAAGGGGGGGGCGGTGCGGTGACGGGCACGGGGATCAGGGGCCTGGGCACGGAGAACGGCGACACGGTCGGAGCGGCGCTGTTCGGCGTTCCGACGGTCGCGATCGACGTCGTCCTGCTGACCCGGATCCGGCGCTGGGCGGGCGAGCAGACCGCGGCGGAGCACCGGGCGGCGGTGACGCAGACCGGCGTCCTGGCCGGCAGCGTCCTGTTCGCCGCCGTGCTCGGTGTCGCGATCGCCGGCCAGTGGTCCACGCCGCACCGGCGCTGGCGCTGCGCGACGCTCAGCGCGCCGGCCTCGCACCTGCCGCTGGGGCTGTTCCTCGCGGTGGCCGGCCGCTGAGGCCGGCCCGCCACGGCGCTCGTCAGGTCGCCAACCGCTCCGCGATCCACAGCAGTTCGCGCGCCCGCAGGACCCGCCCGCCGAAGCCCGGCAGGGGGACGTGCAGCGGCTCGCTCCAGCGCGGCGGGATGGCCGCCAGGCCGTAGCGGGCGCCGGCCAGCCCACCGGCGACGGCGGCGACGGTGTCGGTGTCGCCGCCGAGATCGACGGCGGCGTGCACGGCCCGCTCGAATCCGTCGGTGGTGCGCAGGGCCCAGACGGCCGAGCCCAGGCAGGGCCAGACCGCCCCGTTGGCCTCGGTGGCACGGTCGGGATGCCAGTCGGGCGCGAGGACGGTGGCGTAGCGCTCGCGGTGGTCGGGGTGGACGGCGGCCAGGACGGCGGGGAGTTCGGCGAGCGGGTCGGCGCCGTCGAGGGCGAGGCGGACGAGCTCGTGGAAGATCGCCGTGCCCTCCCAGGCGGCCCGGTCACCGTGGGTGAGCGCGGCGATCCGGCGGGCGGCGTCCATGGTGGCCTCCCGTCCGGCGCGGGCGAAGGCGACGGCGGAGGTGGCCGCGCGCATCAGCGAGCCGTTGCCGGCGGCGCGCAGGGTGCTGTCGAAGTGGATGCCGGCGGCGAGGTCCCAGGGGTGGCCGCTGGCGAGGACGGACTCGGTCTGGATCCCGATCTCCTTGGGCTCGGCGGCGGCCCAGCGGCAGAACCGGTCGAAGATGTCCGGGAGGTCCAACTCCCCGCGCTCGATGAGGGATTCGGCGACCAGGACGGCCATCTGGGTGTCGTCGGTGGCCTCGCCGCGCTCCCAGCCGCCGCCGGCGACCAGCTCGGCCCGCCCGGCCGGGAAGCGGGCCGAGAGGGCGCCGGCCGGGCCGAACTCGTAGGGGGCGCCCAGGGCGTCACCCACGGCCGCCCCGAGCACGGCGCCGGCCGCGCGGCCGTCCCGGTCGGTGACGTCCGTCACGCCTGGCCCGGGATGATCGGCAGGCCGCGCTTGTGCTCGGTGCGGCGGTAGTGGCCGACGACGGTGTGGAAGACCTGCTCGGTGACCGGGCGGCCCTCCAGGAAGTCGTCCAGGGCGTCGTACTCGACGCCGAGCGCGTCCTCGTCGGGCTTGCCGGGGGCGAGGTTCTCCAGGTCCGCCGTGGGGACCTTGCCGACCAGTTCGGCGGGAGCACCCAGGAAGGCGGCCACCGAACGGACCTGACGCTTCGTCAGGCCGGAGAGCGGCATCACGTCGGCCGCGCCGTCGCCGAACTTGGTGAAGAAGCCGACGGCCGCCTCGGCCGCGTGGTCGGTGCCGACGACCAGGCCGCCACCGGCGCCCGCGGCCGCGTACTGGACGACCATCCGCTGGCGGGCCTTGACGTTGCCGCGCACGAAGTCCTCGTGGGCGTGGTCGCGGAAGGTGAGGCCGGCCGCCAGCAGGGCGTCGAGGGCCGCGTCGGTCGCGGGCTTGATGTCGACGGTGAGCACCTCGTCGGCCCGGATGAACTCGAGCGCGCGCTGGGCGTCCGCCTCGTCCGCCTGGACGCCGTAGGGCAGCCGCATCGCCGTGAAGGCCGCCTGGTACCCCTCGGCGCGCAGCCGCTCGACGGCGAGCTGGCACAGCCGCCCGGTGGTGGTGGAGTCCACCCCGCCGCTGATCCCCAGCACCAGGGTGCGCGCGCCGGAGGCCCGCAGCTGGTCGGCGAGGAAGGTCACCCGGCGCTCGGCCTCCTTCGCGGGGTCGGCGGCGGGCGCCACCCCGAGGGCCAGGGCGATCTCGCGCTGAACGTCCGCGGGCAGGGTCTCGGTCATGGTCGGCTCCTTCAAGTCGGTACCACGACATCATCCACCCGGGCCGTGGCCGGGCCTGCGGCGGCCCCGGCCCGACGGGTGCCGGGACGGGCCTCAGGCCGCCGCCCCCGGGCCCGCCTCCGCGTCCGAGGCCCGACCCGCGTCCGGTTCCGGCTTGGCGCCCAGGGTCCGGCCCGCCTCCGGTTCCGCCTCCGCGTCCGTCTCCGCCGCCGGGTGCCCGAGGATGTCGAGCACCACCCGGCCGTCCACGGTCTCCTGGGCGACCAGCAGCGCCGCCAACTCGTCCAGGTGGTACCGGTGTTCGTGCAGCAGTCCGACGGCCCGGCGCTCGGCGCCGCGCAGCAGGGCGGCCACCGCCTCGTCCACCGCGCGCTGGGTCTGCTCGGAGTACGGGCGGCGCAGCAGGTCCTCGGGGTGGTCGCCGAGGTACTGCGGGGAGCCGCTGGCGTAGCCGACCGGGCCGAGGTCCGGGGAGAGGCCGAACTCGCGGACCATCCGGGTGGCCACCGAGGTGGCGTTGGCGAGGTCGTTGGCGGCGCCGGTCGAGCCCTCGCCGAAGACCACCAGCTCGGCGGCCCGTCCGCCGAGTTGGACGGTGAGCAGGTCGGTCAGGTAGCTCTCGCTGTACAGGTGCCGTTCGGCCTCGGGGAGTTGCTCGGTGGCGCCGAGGGCGACCCCGGCCGGGAGGATGGTCACCTTGGCGACCGGGTCCGCGTGCTCGCACAGCGCGGCCATCAGGGCGTGCCCGGACTCGTGCACGGCGACGGCGTGCCGCTCCTCGGGCAGCAGCGCGTTGGAGGACTCCCGGCGGCCGAGCAGCACCCGGTCGCGGGCGTCGTCGAGGTCGGCGGCGGTGATGGTGGCCCGTTCGGCGCGCACGGCGTTGATGGCGGCCTCGTTGACCAGGTTGGCGAGGTCGGCGCCGGAGAAGCCGGGGGTGCCGCGGGCGATCCGGCCCAGGTCGGCGTCCGGGGCGAGGGTCTTGCCGCGGGTGTGCACGGCGAGGATGGCCGCCCGTTCGGCCTGGTTGGGCAGCGGCACGGTGACCTGCCGGTCGAAGCGGCCGGGGCGCAGCAGCGCCGGGTCGAGCGCGTCCGGCCGGTTGGTGGCGGCGATGACGACGATGCCGGTGCTCTGGTCGAAGCCGTCCATCTCGGAGAGCAGCTGGTTGAGGGTCTGCTCGCGCTCGTCGTTGCCGCCGATCCGGGTGCCGCCCGCGCGACGGCCGCCGACCGCGTCGATCTCGTCGATGAAGATGATGGACGGCGCGCGTTTGCGGGCCTCCTCGAACAGGTCGCGGACCCGGGAGGCGCCGACGCCGACGAACATCTCCACGAAACCGGAGCCGGTCACGGAGAGGAACGGCACCGAGGCCTCGCCGGCGACGGCCCGGGCGAGCAGCGTCTTGCCGGTGCCCGGCGGGCCGACCATGATCACCCCGCGCGGCCCCTTGGCCCCGGCGGCGGCGTAGCGCTCGGGGCTGCGCAGGAAGTCGACCACCTCGCTGACCTCCTGCTTCACCCCCTCGTACCCGGCCACGTCGGCGAAGCCGGTGGCGGGCCGCTCGGCCTCGATGATCTTCGCCCGGGAGCGGCCGATCGCACTCAGCCCGCCGCCGAGCGAGCGCGCGGCCATCCGGCCGGACCAGAGGAACAGTCCGCCGAAGATCAGCAGCGGCAGGAACAGCAGCAGGGTGGACCAGATCGAGCTGCCGCCGCCGCTGCGGCTGCCGGTGACGTTCACGTGCTGGTCGGAGAGCGCGTGGCTGAGCTGGGAGGTGTCCAGGGCGGTCGGGATCTGGCTGGTGAAGTGGGTGCCGTCCTTGAGGGTGCCGGACACCCCGCCGGTGTCGGTGACGTCCACGGTCTGCACCTGGCCGGCGTCGACCCGGTTCAGGAAGTCGGTGTAGCCGTAGCGGGTGCCGGTCGGGGCGGACTTGGAGAACAGGGCCAGGAGGAGCAGGGTCACCAGCACCGCGATGGGCAGCAGCCAGCGGCGCAGTGCGGGTGGGGGCGGCTTGGGCGGGGTACCGCCGGGGCCTCCGCCGGGGCCCGGGCCCGGCCCGGTTCCGGGGGCGCGGCCGGAGCCGGGCGGGGTCGCTGGGTGACGGGCGGCACGCAGACGCGTTCGTACGATCATCCGCGCTCACCACCTCTCGGACACACCGCCCGGGCCCTGCTCCGGGCCTTCCCCTCCATGGTCGACCCCTCCGGTCCCGGACGGGAGCCCGAGCAGATATCGGCTGAACGCCACCTGCCCGTCCGGCACGAACGGCCACCGCCGCACGGCCGCGGCCAGCTCGGGCAGGGTCAGCCAGCCGTACCAGGCGATCGCCGCCGGATCGACGCCGTCGGCGGTGACGCAGTCCGGCGGAACGACCGCCTCGTGCACGCCCAGCCAGTACGGCGCGATCGCGCCCCGGCAGAGGAAGGTGAACCGGTGCCGCACCGGCACGGCCACCCCGAGTTCCTCCCGCAGCTCGCGCTCCGCCGCCGCGCCGTACGACTCCCCCACCCCCAGGGCGCCGCCCAGCATCACGTCGTGGCACCCGGCGAAACGGCTCACCCCGTCCGGGCGGCGGTGGACCAGGACCCGCCCGGCCCGGTCCCGGCAGACGGTGGCGGCCACGCGGTGCAGCCGGCCGCGCCGGATCGCCTCGGCCCGGTCGATGACGCCGAGCACCCGGTCCCGCTCGTCCACCCACTCCACCAGTTCGCTCACCGCGTCCTCCGCTTCCGTACGGCGGCCAGCGTCACCGCGCCCGCGAGCACCGCGCACCCGGCCATCAGCACCAACAGCTTGACCGGCGAGTCCACCCGGCCCGGCAGTCCGACCACTGACCAGACCGCCGCCCGCAGGCCACCGCTCACCGGTACGGCCAGCGCCGCCGCGAAGGCAGTGGCCCGGGCGGCACCGGGCGGCCGCGCTGGGGCGGCGATCCGCAGCAGGGTGTCGCAGAGCAGGCAGAAGGCGAAGAACCCGCTGGCGAAGACGCTCAGCTCGACCAGGACGAGCCAAACCCCGGGCCAGCCCTCCCCCGCCGTCTGCCCGCTGACCACCAGGGCGGCGGCCAGCAGGCTCAGCCCCGCCGCGGCGGCCGCGATGTGGCGGCGCAGGAAGCGGCTGAGGGCGCGGAGGTCGGCCAGCGGCGCGGCGAGCAGGGCGAGGTCGTCGAGCCAGTCCCCGCCCGGCCGCCGCCGCTCCTGCGGCGGCAGTTCGCGGACGGCCCGCCGCAGCAGGACGAGGCACCATCCGGCGCCCGCCGCCAGCGGGAGCAGCGCGGCGATCAGCCAGGCCGTCCGCCCGTCCCACAGCTCACGCTCCGCCCGCAGCACCGCAGCGGTCGCGTCGGTGGCGACGGTCACCGCGACCAGGGCGACGCCCAGCCGGGCGGCCCGCAGCAGCTGGTCCACCCGGTACTCCGGCTGCGGCCCGCCACCTCGGCAGAGTCGGGCCCGTACGGTCGTCACCCCGGCGAGCGCGGGGACCAGGAACAGCGTGAACGACACCACCGCGTCGTACGGATCCCCCTGCCAGGGGCTCACCGCCCGCAGCGACCGCGCCTGGGTGGTCACGTACCCGAAGCCGGTGAACGCCACCGCCAGCACCAGCGCGCTCCACAGTGCCCGAAGCTGCACCCTGCTCATCCCCGTCCTCCCGAATTCGTCCGCCGCACCGGCGCCGCTCCTCCGCAGGCCGGGGTGCCGCCTCCACGGCACCCGGGGCTCCGAGGCGGTCGCCGCCCGTCGGCACAGCCCGGAACCGCGTTCCCCTTGCGGACCTCCGAGCAGGCCGCGCCACCGCCTCACCGCCACCCATCGCCGCCCCTTCCGCCCCGCACCAGCAGGTCCGGCAGCCAGGGCACGCCCGGCGCCACCTGCTCCGCCAGCCGCTGCTCCGCCGGAAGGACCCGCACGAGGGTTCCCAGCACCCCGACCGGCAGCCGTACGGCCACCAGTCCGACCAGCACCAGCCCTGCGGCGACCGGAAGCCAGACCCAGCCGCCCGCCGACTCCCCTGCCCCCTGGCCGCGTTCGGCCACGGGTGCGCTCTGTTCGACCATGCCGCGATAGTACACACCGCGTAGTACTTGGCACGTACTACTCGTCACGTAGTACCGTGAACCGACACCGCCGTCCCCGAGGGAGTGACCCCATGCAGGCGTACGACGCCCAGACGCTGGTGCTCTGCGCACTGGCCGAAGGCCCGCTGCACGGCTACGCCGTCAACGCCGCGATCGAGCGGCTGATCGGGCGGAAGCTCGGCCCCGGCAGCCTCTACGGGGCGCTCACCCGCCTGGAGGCCAAGCAGCTGATCGAACCCGCCGGGACGACCGACGCCCAACCGCGCCAGCGGCCGGTGCGGCTGACGCCGCAGGGCCGGCAGGTGCTGGAACGGGAGCTGCGGTCGATGGCGAAGGTGGCCGCCACCGGGCTGGCCAGTCTCAAGGTGGACCCGGCATGACCGGCGGGCGGGCGCGGCGGCCCGTCGACCTGTCCCGGCTCTACCCCGCGCCGATGCGCGAGCGCTGGGGCGAGGAGCTGGCGGAGGAGCTGGCCCGAGAGGTGCGGGCGTCCGGCTGGCGCGCCTGGCCCGGGCTGCTGGCCGCGATCGCCGACCTGTGGCTGCACCCGGCGGTCTGGCCCGCCGAGCACCGTGCCGAACGGCGCGACCGGGCCGCGGTGCTGGCCGTCGCCGTGGCGCTGGCGACCGGGTTCGTCGGTACGCTGGCCGCCGAACAGGGCGCCCGTCAGACCGCCGCGCCCGGCGGTGCCTGGGCGGCGCCGCTCGATCAGGTGCTGCTGCTGGCCGGGCTGGCCCTGGTCACCCCGCTCCCCCGCCGCGACCTCGCCGCACTGCGCGCCCTGCTCGCCACCGCCGCCCACCGCCTCACCGCCCCGGCGCTCGCGGGCGCGGGCCTGGTGGCGCTCGTGCACTCCGCGGCGGGCTCGGCCCTCGCGGCCACCGACTACCGGTTCGCCGCCGTCGCCTGCTGGTGGACCGTCCTGGCCGTCGGCGGCTGGCAGACCTGCCGCACGGTGGCGAGCCCGGCGGGTCGGCTCGCACTGGCCACGCCGCACCCGACCCGGCTCCGGCTGGGCCTCGGCGCCCTCACCGCGGCCGGTGTGCTCGCCGGGGCTGCCCTGCTGGTCACCTGGACGGCCGGCCACGCGACCGTCGCGGCGGTCGGCGGAATCCTGCTGGTCCTGCTCACCTGGCCGCTCGCGGCGACGCTCAGGGACCTTCGCCAGAGCGGGAACTGAGCCCCCGTCGACGGGCGGGATCGACTTCACCGGGGCCGTCTGCCCGGACCCCGAGGCTCCGTCGCGGCGACGTGCCGCTCGGGCCGCATCAGGCCGGTCGTCCCAGCCGGCTGGGGCGTCGGGGTGGACAGGTCGAGCACCGGCACCGGACACATCGTCGACAAGGCCGCCGGGACGGCGGAGACGGCAGCCCCGACCGGGATCGTCGTCGGCCGTCCCCGGTCGGGGCTGATCAGGATCAAGCAGCGCCGCCGCTGACCGGACCGGACTGGACCGGCCGCGGCGCCTCGGGCGTCAGGAGAAGTCGAGCGACCCCGTCCGCGTCCGCTTGAGCTCGAAGAACTTCGGGTACCCGGCCAGCAGCCGGACGCCCTCGAAGACCCGCAGCGCCTCCTCGCCGCGCGGGATCGCGCTCAGCACCGGGCCGAAGAAGGCGACGCCGTCGACGTGGATGGTCGGCGTGCCGACCTCCTCGCCGACCGGGTCCATGCCCTCGTGGTGGCTCTTGCGCAGCGCGACGTCGTACGCGGTGCTGCCGGCCGCGTCGGCGAGCTCCTCCGGCAGCCCGGCGGCCACCAGGGCCTCGCGGATGACGGTGTCGTCGGCGGCCCGGTCCTGGTCGTGCAGGCGGGTGCCGAGCTCGGTGTACAGATCGCGCAGCACGTGCACGCCGTGCTTCTCGGCGGCGGCGATGCAGACCCGGACGGGACCCCAGCCGGTGGTCATCAGGCGCTGGTAGCGCTCCGGCAGGTCGGTGCGGCCCTCGTTGAGGACGGACAGGCTCATCACCCGGAAGGTGAGGTCCAGCTCGCGCTGCTTCTCGACCTCGAGGATCCACCGGGAGGTGATCCAGGCGAAGGGGCAGGAGGGGTCGAAGTAGAAGTCGACCTTGGTGACGTTCTCGTTCACGTGCGTGTTCACGTCGAGGATCCTAGGGCCACGATTGGACCAATCTCCAGGACCAATCACCGCCCTCGGCCCTGGGCCACTTCTCAGCTGCAGGTGGTCCCGTCGGCGGGCACCGTACCATCCAGCAGGTAGGCGTCCACGGTCTTCTTCAGACACGGATTGCCGGTGTTGTAGCCGCCGTGGCCCTCGCCGTGCAGGGTGACGGTGACGCCGACGCCCGCGCCCAGCTGCTGTGCCATCGTGCGGGCGCCCTCGACCGGGGTGGCCGGGTCCCCGGTGGTGCCGACCACCAGGATCGGGGCGGCGCCATGGGCGGAGACGTCCGGGTGGTCGGTCTTGCCGGGGACGGGCCAACCGGTGCAGCCGGTCAGGCTCCAGGCGGTGAAGGGGCCGAACACCGGGGAGGCGGTGCGGAACCGCGGCAGCTGCCTTTCGACGTCCTGGTCGGAGTAGCGCTGCCGGGCGTCCACGCAACTGATCGCCCGGTTGGCCGCGTTCAGGTTGTTGTAGTGCCCCTGGGGGTCGCGCCCGAGCAGTGAGTCGGCCAGCTCGAGGAGGACGTCGCCGGTGCCCTGCTGCATCGCCTGGGTGAGCCCGGAGGCCAGCGCGGACCAGGTCTGCTGGCTGTACAGGGCGGCCGCGATGCCGGTGATGGCCAGGCTCTCGGTGAGCCGGCGTCCGCTGCCGGTGGGCAGCGGCGACTTCTCGAGCTTCTGCAGCAGGTCGGTGATCCGCGCGGTGCCCTCGGCGCCGCCGCTGCCGGTCGGGCAGGCCGGGTCCTGGGTGGCGCAGGCCTTCATGAAGTCGTCGAGGGCGAGTTGGAAGCCCTGGGCCTGGCCGAGCGCGCTCTGCTGCGGGTCCTGCGTCGGGTCGACCACCGAGTCCAGGACGACCCGGCCGACTTCCTCGGGGAACAGGTGGGCGTAGACGCCGCCGAGCTCGGTGCCGTAGCTGATGCCGAAGTAGGAGAGCTTCTGGTCGCCGAGCACCTGCCGCATCAGGTCGAGGTCCCGGGCGGCGCTCTCGGTGTCCACGTACGGCAGCACCGGGCCGGAGTTGCGCTCGCAGGCGGCGGTGAACTGCGCGTTGCTGACGTCCAGGGCCTTGACCTCGGCCGGGGTTTCCGGGGTGTTGTCGACGGCCGCGTTGGCGTCCATCGCCCGGTCGTCCAGGCACTTCACCCCGGCACTGTCGCCGACCCCGCGCGGATCGAAACTCACCAGGTCGTAGCGGGTGTTGAGGGAGGCGTAGGCCGGGGCCAGGGCGGGCAGGGTGGTCACGCCGGAGGCACCGGGGCCGCCGAAGTTGAAGAGCAGCGAGCCGATCCGGTGCTGCTCGTCCTTGGCCCGGCTGCGGATCAGCGCGAGGTCGATGGTCTTCCCGTCCGGCTTGGCGTGGTCCAACGGGGCCTTGAGGGTGGCGCACTGCCAGTCGCCCGCGGGCGGGGTGCCGCCGCCCTGCGCGGCGCTGGGGGCCGGGCAGGGGCGCCAGTCCAGCCGCTGGGCGGCCAGGCCGGTGCCGCTCGCGCCGGTGACCGGGGAGATCGGCACGGGTTCGGCGGCGGAACGGCCGTCGCCCTGGCAGCCGGAGACGGGGGCGAGCAGCAGCGCGACCAGGCCGAGCGCGCCGGCGCCGCGGACGACGGTGTGCATGGAGCGGTCCACCTCTCGGGTTGGCCGGACGGGGTCGGTCCGCCGCTTCGGCCGGGCGGTTGTGCCGAGCGCACCGGCGCGCGGCAGGTGTGCCGAGCGCACCGGGCGCGCGACGGGACGGCGTGCGCCCCGGTGCGTCGGGAAGGCGTACGCCCTGGCGCTCGGCACCGTCGGCGCACCACAGACCCTAGGGGCCACTGGCCGACGGCGCCCGTCGGAATCCCCGGACGGGGGGAGTGCGCCGAACGGACTGCCACCGGCCGACCGGGTGAGGGTTCAACCGGCCCACCGGGTGGCAGCCTTACCGCCTGCTACCTGCAGTGGCGTGGACATGAATACGACGGAGGACACCTTGAGCACCGACAGCTTGAACACCGACAACCTGAGCACCGACAGCTTGAGCACCGACGACGATTTCGACAGCGTGGACGTCTTCATCACCACCAGCCGGCAGGAGGTGCTGCTCCAACTGCGCGACGACCGGCCGGACATCCGGTGGCCCGCCCACTGGGTGGTCCCCGGCGGACACCGCGAGCCCGGCGAGACGCCGCACCAGACCGCCGTGCGCGAACTGCGCGAGGAGACCGGGCTGCACGTGCCCGGCCTGCGCCCCTTCCACCCGGTGCCGGCCGGGACCGACCCCCACGCCACCCGGCGGCGTGCCTTCCACGCACTGGTGGACGTCGACCCGGCCGAGCTGGTCCTCGGGGAGGGGCAGGAGCTGCGGCTGGTCCCGTTCGCCGAGGCCCAGCGGATGAAGCTGCCACCCGCGCTCAAGGGCGACCTGCGCCAACTGGCGGACCGGCTGGCGGCCGGTCGGACGCCGGACTGGGCGGTGGTCGACGACATCCACCGCCACCTCTCCGAGCACCGGGCGCGCCTCGGACTGTCGCTGCTGCACCTGCAGGTGGTGAAGATCCAGGAGGAGGCCGGGGAGGTCGCCGAGGCCCTGCTCGGCGTGCTCGGTGCCAATCCCCGGAAGGGCGTCAGCCACACCATGGCCGATCTGCAGGGCGAGCTGTGCGACGTGATCACCGCCGCCATGGTCGCGCTGCGCGACACCACCGAGGACCCGGGCGCCGTCCTCGCCCAACACCTGACGCGCTGGCGCCCGTCGCGTCGGGAGGAGTAGCGGGGCCGGGAACCGCCCGCAGGACCTCGTCGGCCCCTGGTTCGGGTGGTACTGCGTCCTCGCGCTGCTGCGCGACGGCCCGCACTACGGGGTCGAGCCGCTCCAGGAACTCTTCCTACCGCCGCCGAACTGGCCGATCAGCACCCCTCCCGGGGAAATCCGCTGGTCGGAACCTCCCGATCGGCACATGTGCGCGCGGTCCACAGCGCGCGAGGATGACGGTCATCGGGGCCCCGCCGGAGGGGCCCGGGAAGGAGCCCTGCCATGACCGCCACCATCGTCCGCGTGCCCGTCGTCCCCGTCCTGCCCCCGCTCCGCTCAGCGCGGTTCCAGCCCCGGCCGGCCGCGCACCACGTACGCCGGCAGCCGCAGTTCACCCAGCACCGCCCGGGGCAGCCGCAGCCCGAACCGCCGCCCGACCGCGCCGAGGGTCCGCCGACGGACGCCCGCGTACGGCGCGCCCCCGGAAGCGCAGCGGGTGACACCATCGGCCTCCAGGACGTTCGCCGCGACCAGCTCCGGAACGAGCAGGTCGGGCTCCCGCCCCCAGCGCCAGCGCTCCTCCCCCAGGCCGAAGCCGCACAGCACGGCGCCGTCCCGGGCGTAGTCGAGCAGGGCCGGCGGCTGCTCCGGCATCGGCCGGAAGTGGACCACCTCGACGCCGCCGCGCGCTATCTCGGTGAGCAGTTCCCCGCCGGTGGAGTCCCCGTACTCGATCGCGAAGGACCAGCCGTCCGCCTCACCGACCCGGATCACGCCGTCGCCGTCGTCACCGGGGCGGTAGACCTCGATGTCCAGGTCCCAGATCTCCGTCCCGCTGATCGGCCCGCTAGCAGCTGCCGGGTCGGCCCCCATCCGGCGGGCGAGTTCCTCGGGCGGGATCCCCCGCGCGAACACCACGCCGCCCACTTCCCCACTCGCGTCCGCCAGCCACTGGATGCCCTCACCGCCCCGCTCCTCGGCCCCGCGCGAACCGTCACCCATGACGCCGATCATGACGCCCCTCCCCTCGCGCCGGCCCTGCGATGGCCAGGCGCAGCCGGTCCGCACCCTAACCGAGATCACCGACACACCGCCGAACGGCCAGGCGAAAAACCGGTTCGGAAGAGCAACTCAGCTGTGCCGCACCACCGTTCGCCTACCGGAGCCCCCATGCGGCGGCAACCGGCAACCAGACCGTGCCTGGCCTCCTCACCATCAGCAATCGGGCTACACCTTCAGCTGCCCCTGCTCTTGCCCGCCCAAAGCCAACCACCCGTCAAGGCCCCACCTCACCGCGCCGCCCAAGCGACCCGCCACACCGCCCTCCGCCGGCCCGGATCACACAGGATGTCGGCCCCTCCGGCTTCCCACGCACCGCCCAACCACCCCGGCCCCAGGCACTACGACACAGCACGCCCCGTCACGAACGGCCGCACCCACCCGATCCCCACCCAGCAAGCCAGATCGCCCCGCCGGAACCAGACCACGAAGTCGAACCCACCGACCTCCCACGCCCCCCACACCCACGACCGTCAACACGGAAAGGCGCGTCACGGTGCAGAACCGTGCGGTAGGACGTACGGAGTTCGCCGGCTGTGTGAGGCATCCCTCTCCCAGCGCTGTGGCGCTGGCGGCCCGGAAAGGTTGACCATGTAGTCATGACCTCCTCGCCCCACCCGCCGCACATCGATGGCCGACCGGATCCGACAGGCGGGACCACTGCGCTCGGCGGAGAGTCCGCTTCCGCCCGCGGGTACCTGCTGGACAACGCGCGCGCCGAGGCGGGCGAGCGATTCGTTTGGCTGGCCGAGCTGTTCGACGGTGTGACGCGCGGGCACTTCGATCGACTTGGGGTCAGGGCTGGCTCGCGCTGCTGGGAAGTGGGCGCCGGTGGCCGCAGTATCCCGGAGGCGCTCGCGGCGGCCGTCGGTCCGACCGGGCACGTGCTGGCCACGGACATCAACCCGTCGTGGCTGAAGGCAGGCGACGGGTACGAGGTGCGCCAGCACGACGTCGCGGCCGATCCGCCCCCGGAGCCGGGGACGTTCGATCTGGTGCACGCCCGGCTCGTGCTGGTCCATGTACCCGACCGGGCCCGCGCGTTGGCCACGATGGCGGCAGCGCTACGGCCCGGCGGCTGGCTGCTGGTCGAGGACGCCGATACCGCTCTGCAGCCACTGGCGTGCCTGGACGACACCGGCCCCGCGCAGCGGCGGGCCAACCGGCTGCGCGACGCGGTCCGGGAGCTGCTGATGCGCCGCGGCGCGGACCTGCGCTACGGCCGGACACTGCCGGCGGCATTGCGTGAGGCCGGCTTGGTGGATGTCGCCGCGGCAGGGTCTTTCCCGGTCGGCGGGCTGGCCTGCGACCAGTTGGAGGCGGCGACCATCAGGCATGTGCGCGGCGAGCTGCTCGCGGCCGGCCTGGCCGACGACGCCGAGATCGACGCGCACCTGGCCGCCATCCACGCGGGCGAACTCGACCTGACACTCGCGCCGCTGATCTCGGCCTGGGGACGCCGTCCAGCCGAGCACCCTCCGGCAGCTCGCGCAGGTGCGCGCCGCGCGTCACCGGCCGCTGTGGCCAGCCCGCACACGGGCTTCGAAGATCATGGAGTTCTCGACGCCCCGTGATCCGAGCGCAAGACCGTTCCTGCCGACGCACCACCCCCGATCCCGGCTGCTCTTGACCAACTCCGCGAACAGCCCGAACCCGCCCCGAGAAGATCCCGGGGCTGCGGGAGCGACCGGCCGAAACGCCCGACCCACGTGACCCGCGCGGAGTGCACCACGCCTCGGCCGCCGTGCTCCGACGGTCGGCGAGTGGATCGCCGACGCCCCACCTGCGTGCTCGAACGCCTCGGTATCCGTCGCGATCCCCTGCTGCCCGGGCGGCGGCTGATGCCCGGAATCACCTGCTTGCAGCCCCTGCTGGACACCGTCGCCGACCCGGCCGAGACGGTGATCACCGCCGATGTCCTGCACACCCAGCGCGAGCACGCCGGCTACCTCCCGGACCGCAAGGCCCGCTACATCGTGATCGTCAAGGGCAACCAGAAGCACCGGAACACCTGCGCCGACAGCTGAACACCCCTGCCTTGGAAGGACATCCCGCAGACCAGCCACGGACGATCCGAGACCAGCCGCATCTAGGTCGCCGCCGTCAGGAACCTGCTGTTCCCCGCCGCCCGCCGGACCATCCGGATCGAACGCCGCCGCACCGACCGCACGCCCACCGTCGCCACCGCCCCAAACTCCCCCCAACCGCCCCACCACCCGCAACCGCCGACGCAGGAAGTCGGACCCGCCGACCTCCTGCGCAGCGCCCGACCGCCCCCAGCGTCAGGCGCTACGGTGCGGGACCACCCGCCGCATCAGGGCGTCGAGCGGGGCGAGTTCCGCACCGAGGACCCCGAGCTGACGGCCGTCGGGATCCTGGCGGTGATCGAGGGCCTCGCCTCCCACGCCAACCCCGGCCTGGCCAACCACCCGCCGGCCGTCGCCCGGCTCATCGCCACCACCGCCGAACGCGAACTCGGCCTTCCGGAGGGCTCCCTCACCCCCACCCAACAGTCCTGAGCCCCCAACACCCGGCCTTCCATAGCCCCGCTCCCCCACCACCCAACTCCTCCACCCCGCCCCACCGCTGGAGTCGAAGTGCGCACCTCCTCGTCCTCCTCTCCGCCCGCCTGCTCGACCCCGCATCCGGCGGCCTCCTCTCGCAGACCGAGCTCGCGGTGGTCGACGGCCGGATCGCCGCCCTCGGCGACGACCGGACGATCCGCGAACTCGCCGCCCCGCAACGACGGTGATCGACCTCAAGGGAGCCGTGGTCACTCCGGGCCTGGTCGATGGCCGCCTGCACCCGGTCACCGGTGCCGAGCTCACCCACGGCCTGGACCTCTCCGGCTGCACCGACCTGGCGTCCGTCCGTGCCGCCCTCCCTCGCCGTCGGGGTCAAGGCCCTCGCGCCGGGCGCCTGGCTGCACGCCTGGGGCCTGGACCCGAACGTCTTCGGTGACCGCCCGGTCGAGGCCGCCGCCCTCGCCCCCGTGCTGGACGGCGTCCCGGCGCTGCTCCAGCTGTTCGACGCCCACTCCATGCCCGCCAGCCCGCTCGCCCTGGAGTTGGCCGGCGTCGACGGCCCGCGCACCTTCGCCCAGGCCGCCGAGGTGGTCCGCGACGCCGACGGCCGCCCGACCGGCCTGCTGCTCGAGAACGCGGCCTGCGAACTGGTCGAGCGCACGCAGCCCACCCGCACCGAGCGCCGCGAGCGCCTGGCCGCCGCCCTGCGCGCGATGGCCGCGAGCGGCCTCACGGGCGGCCACGCGATGGACGCGGGCGGCGACGGCCTCGACCTCTACGCCGAGCTCGACGAGGCCGGCGAACTGCCGGTGCGGCTGCGGGTCGCCCCCTGGTGCCAGCCCGGCATGGGCCAGGACGGGCTGCGCGCCCTGGTCGAACCGCAGGGCCGGGGCGGGAGGTTTCCGACACTGCCCGCTACCACCAGTTCGCCCAGCCGTCCAGGTGGCCCCAGGGGAACCCTCCCGGTTCCCCCAAGGACCCGGGGCGGGTGGGGAAGCCCCCCGGGAAACCTGGCGGCCCGCCCCAGCGCGTCCCACCCCCTCCTCGGCCGAGGATTCTCTCACCGGCCCATCCAGCCGGACGAGTTGAACCGACGAGCCGAGGAGCAGCCACCATGACCGTGACCCGGAAGCCGATCGAGCGGCGGACCCTGCTGACGGCCACCACCGGCAGCGCGATCACCGGCACCGCCGCCCTGCTCACCCCGGCCACCGCTGCGGCAGCTCCGGTCGCCGCCACCGGGCACCAACGGACGGTGCCGCAGACCCTGGCCGTGACCGAGGAGCTGGACCGGATCGCCCACCCCCTGCGGTCCACCGACCCCGACGCCCCGACCGCGGGACTGCGGGCGCTGGGCGCGATGGTCGGCGACGCCCGGGTGGTCGGCCTCGGCGAAGCCACCCACGGCTCGCACGAGTTCTTCACCATGAAGCACCGGGTGTTCCGCTACCTGGTCGAGGAGAAGGGCTTCACCACCTTCGCCCTGGAGGCCAGTTGGTCGGCCGGCCTGCTGATCGACGCTTACGTGCAAGGCCAGGGCGACGGCACCGCCCGGCAGCTGGTCCGCCGCACCCTGGCCGGATCGCCGTGGCAGCGAAGGGAGTTCGCCGACCTCATCGACTGGATGCGCGCGTACAACCGCAGCCATCCGCAGCGCCCGGTGCACTTCGTGGGCACCGACCTCGGCTTCCCCGGGATCGGCGAGCAGCCCTTCGCCGAGGTCACCGGGTACGTACGGAAGGCCGCCCCCGCCTCGCTGTCGAGCGTTGAGCAACTGTACGCCGGCCTGCGGTCGTTCGACGACTCCATCGGCTACCTGAGCCGGATCCCGCTCCCCGAGCGGCAGCGCAACGCGGACCTGGCGCAGCAGGCGCTGGAGCTGGTCACCGCCACCGGGCGGGACGGCGACGAGCAGTACGAGTGGGCCGTCCAGCACGCCCGGAACATCGCCCGGACCTTCGCCTTCGCCTCCCTGCGGACCGGCGACGGCCCCTGCGTCACCGCCGCTCAGGAGCTCCGCGACCGGGCGATGGCCGACAACACCCTGTGGTGGCAGCGCCGCCTCGGCGGCAGGGTCCTGCTCTCGGCGCACAACGGCCACGTCGGCTACCGCTCGAGCGACCCGGCGCTCCACCCCACGACGGAGGGCGTCCACCTGCGCGCCGCGCTCGGCGCCGACTACGTCAGCATCGGCTTCACCTTCGGCGGCGGTTCCTTCCTCACTGCGACCGACCCGTTCACCGACGACTGGCGGAGCACCACCGTGCCCCCGGCGACCCTCGGCATGAACGAGTACCTCCTGGACCGGGTCCGCCCCCGCGACTACTACCTCGACCTGCGCCAGGCCCCGCCCGCGGCCCGCGCCTGGCTGGACGCGGCCCACCCGACCTACGACGCCGGGACCACCTTCAGCCGCGACCCGCTGCCCACCCTCGCCCTCGGCGCCCGCTACGACGTGCTCGTCCACCTCCACCGGGTCCGCGCGGCCGAGAAGCTCTGACGGCCATGGCCATCCCTCGCACCACCCACCTCCCGTCTCTCTCACCCAGGTCGGCTCCGCCGTCGCCCACTTCGAGGAGCGGCAGCGAGCCCAAGCCCGTGATCAGCAGCCGGGAGCGGGCCAGGGAACGTCGGTGGCCACCGCGGCGGTGTAGTCGACGCCCGGCACGGAGAGCCCGTACAGGCGCTGGGCCTCGGCGCGGAACCAGTCGAGGTCGGCGAGACCGGCGATGGTGTCGGTCGTGGCGCGCTCCCAGCGTTCGGCGACGGCCGCCTGGACGTCGTCGGTGAGCTCCCAGGTGTCCAGGCGGATCCGGCCCTCGTCGTCCGGGGCGAACGGGGCGGCAGCGGTGAGCTGGTCCCACAGGGCGGCGAGCTGACGCACCGGCGGGACCATGTCCTCCCCCCAGGACACCGCGCAGCAGGCCGGTGTACCGGGCGACGCCGGGAACGGCGGTGGAGGACTGGGTGACGGCGGCACCGTTGACGGAGGTCACGGCCCGCCCGCCCACCGACTTGCGGAGCCGCTCGTCCAGCGTTCGGGCGGTGGCCTCCAGGTGGACCTTGGCCGCGCCGATGGCGCCCTGCCGGTAGATGGCCGCGGTCAGCGGCGAACCGATTTGACTTCCGCTCCCCGGGCTAGAGCCCGGGGATTCCTACCACGGTCTTCTGACCGTCTCGGTGGGTTCCTGCTTCTCCGCGCTGTGCCGGGACGGGTCCCGGTCTTACCCGCACTCGACAGGCTGTCACCGCCAGTCCGGCGGCCTGGGCGACGTTGACGGCCGCGTTGACGTCCCGGTCCAGCCGAACGCCGCATGCCCGGCACTGCCAGACACGGACGGGCAGGGGCTTGGGACCGTCCTTGACACCGCAGTTGGAGCACACTTGAGAGGTCGGCTCGAACCGGCCGATCCTGATCAGGGTCCGGCCGTACTTCACGGCCTTGTACTCCAGCATGCTCACGAACGCCGACCATCCGGCATCGTGCAATCACGCGGCACTGACATTGATGCTGATACCCAGGTTCCGGTGGTCGTGACTCGGGCACTGACAACAGCGCGGGAGGGTGCGTCAGCGCAGCTCAGAGCAGGACTCAGAATCGCTTCACCACCGGGCTGAAGCCCGGGGCACTGCGATCAGACCCGGTAGCAGACCGCGATGCCGCGGATCCCGGCGCGCTTGAGCCCGGCGACGGTGGCCGCCAGGCCGTATCCGGCCGAGGAGCCGATGATCAGTGCCACCGGCCCGGCCCCCTCCGCCGGTTCGACCTCCGCCGGTTCGCCCTCCGCCGGTTTCCCCCCTCCGGCAGTTCCAGATCTCGAGTCGATCTTGGTGCGTTCCACCACTTCCGGCCGAGCCGGACGGCACCGGGCAGCCGGGTCAGCCCAGCCCCGGCAGGCTGCGCAGTTCCCCGACCCGCAGCAGCCGGGCGAACAGGAGGAACAGCAGGGCCATCGCGACGCCGCCCGCGGCCAGCGAGATGGCCGGTGTCCAGGAGGCCGGTGCCGGGCCGTGGCCGCAGACGCGGGCGATGAGCCAGCCGGCGGTTCCCGCGCCGGTGGCGGCCGCGGTCAACTTGGCGTAGGCGCGGCAGATCCGGCGGCCGTCGAGCAGGCCCCCGGTGCGCCGCCTGAGCCGCAGGGCCGTGAGCAGCAGGCCGACGGCGTAGGACAGGGCGTAGGCGGCGGCCATTCCGGTGACCGCCCACCGGGGGGAGAGCAGCAGGTGGCAGGCCACGGCCAGGGCGATGTTGGTGCCGCTGATCCACAGCGCCATGCGGAACGGCGTGCGGGTGTCCTCGAAGGCGTAGAAGCCGCGCAGCAGGAGGTACTGGGCGGAGAACGGGATCAGCCCCAGGCCGAAGGCCTGCAGCATGTGACCCAGGGGGACGGTGGCCGCGGCGTCGGCGGCTCCGTGGGCGAACAGCAGTCGGGCGATCCGCGGGCCGAAGGCGGCGAAGAAGAACGCCGCCGGGACGATGACGACGCCGCTGACCCGGAGCGCGCGGGAGAGGTCGGCGCGCAGCCCGTCGACACGGTGCTCGGCCACCGCCCGGCTCATCCGCGGGAGCAGCGCGGTGACCAGGGAGACGGTGACGATCGACTGGGGGAGCATCCAGATCTGCTGGGCGTAGCTGTAGGCGGTGTAGCCGACCCCGTCGTCGGGCAGGGCGGCGTCCGCGGCGGAGGCCAGGCGGGTGACCACGGTGTTCGCCACCAGGTTGGCCAGGACGAACAACAGGGTCCAGCGCGCCGCGCTCACGCTGCCGCGCAGGCCGGCGCCCCGCCAGTCGAAGCGCGGTCGCAGCCGGAAGCCGGCGGCGTGGGCGTACGGGATCAGGGCGAGTGCCTGCAGGGCCAGGGCGGTGGTGGTTCCGATGCCGAGCAGCCGGACCTGGGCGTCGGTGATGTCCGCGACGTTCTCCGGGACGGTCACCAGGCCGAGGTAGAGGCCGAACATGGTGATCAGCACGAGGTTGTTCAGGACCGGGATCCACATCACCGCCCCGAAGCGGTTCCGGGCGTTGAGGATCTGTCCGAAGATGCTGAACACGCCGTAGAAGAAGATCTGCGGGAGCAGGAAGCGGGCGAAGACCACGGTCAGCCGGAACGCGTCGTGGGTGTCGGGCGTGTCCTGCTGGTAGATGCGGATGATCTCGGGCGCGGCCCAGGTGGCCAGCGCGCTGCCGACGCCCAGGACGCACAGCACGAGCGTGACCAGGCGCTGTTCGAAGCCGGCCCCGCCGTCGGGGTCCTGCGCCCGGGCCCGGACCAGTTGGGGGACCAGGACGGAGTTCAGCGCGCCGCCGATCAGCAGGAAGTACAGACTGGTGGGCACCGTGTTGGCCTGGTTGTAGGTGGTGGCCAGCAGCCCGGTGCCCAGTGCCGCGGCCTGCAGCACCTGGCGGATCAGTCCGGTGGCGCGCGAGACCATGGTCCCGGCGGCCATCAGCGCGGACGACCGCAGCACACCACCGGCCGCGGCCCGCCTGGGGGCGGCATGCCTCCTGCGCCCCGCCGTCGACCGCTCTGACGTTCCGGGCGATGTCTCCTCGATCATGGACCCACACTACGTCCCAACGCTCACCCGCCCGTGGCGAGTTCGGGAATCCCCGGTGGATGCGGGCCGTCCCCGACTCGTGCTTCGATCGGCTTCGATCGGCTTCGATCGGCTTCGAGAACTCTGGACACCGACCGCCGGGGCGGCCGGCCACTCACCCCGGGAGGTGTCGTTGATCATCCGCACCCGCACCGGACAGCACGTCCTGTACGAGCAGACCTCCCGCGCCGCCGACCTGCTGGCCGGTCAGGGCCTGCGAGCCCGATCCCCGGCGCCCTTCGGCGCGAGCCGACCGGAATGGCGGTCCGTCAGCTCGCGCCCCACGCGCACTGCTCGGGGTACGACCGGTCGGCCCAGCACCTGCCGGTGCGCCGTGGCCCGGACGGGTGGCGCACCTATCGTGGACCGGTGACCGATCATCGGACCGTACGCCCCGCCGTCGCCCGGACGGGCTACCTCCTGGCAGCCTTCGCCTTCGCCGTCTGCATGGCCGGCACCACCCTGCCGACCCCGCTGTACGGGCTGTACCAGGAACGGATCGGCTTCTCCGAGCTGACCGTGACGGTCGTGTTCGCGGTCTACGCCTTCGCCGTCATCGGCGTCCTGCTGCTGGTCGGCAACATCTCCGACTCCGTCGGCCGCCGCCCCGTACTGCTCTGCGGGCTGGTCTGCGCGGCCTGCAGCGCCGTCGTCTTCCTGGCCGCGGACAGCGTGCCGCTGCTCTGTCTCGGTCGGCTGCTGTCCGGCCTGTCGGCGGGTCTGTTCACCGGCACCGCGACCGCGTACGTCCTGGAGCTCGCCCCATCCCGGCACGAGGGCCGCGCGAACTTCGTCGCGATCGCGGCCAACATGGGCGGCCTCGGCTGCGGACCGCTGCTGTCGGGCCTGCTCGCCCAGTACGCGCCGAAGCCCCTGGTGCTGCCGTTCGCCGTCCACCTGGCGCTGCTCGCCGTGTCCTTCGGGCTCGTCCTGCTGCTGCCGGAGACGGTCGTCGACGCCCGCCCGCTGCGCACCGCCCGGCCCAACCGGCCCGAACTGCCGCCGGAAGTGCGCCGGGTGTTCGTGCCCGCCGGGATCGCCGCCTTCGCCGGGTTCTCCCTGCTGGGCCTGTTCACCTCGGTCAGCCCGGCCTTCCTCGCCCAGGGCCTGGACGTCCACAACCGCGCCGTCGTGGGCCTCGTCGTGTTCGCGGCCTTCTTCGCGTCCACCTTCGGGCAGCTGCTCGTCCCCCGGCTGGGCAGCGCCCGGGCGATCCCGCTGGGCTGCCTGGTGCTGATCGCCGGACTGGCGCTGCTGGCGTGCTCGCTCGCCTGGGCCGTCCTGCTGCTGCTGGTCCTCGCCGCACTGGTGGGCGGCACCGGTCAGGGCATGGGGCTGCGCGGCGCGGTGGGCGAGGTCGCCGCCGCGAGCCCGGCGGAGCACCGCGGCGGCGCCCTCTCGGCGCTGTTCGTGGTCGCCTACTTCGGCATCTCGATCCCCGTCATCGGCGTCGGCCTGCTCACCGGTCCGCTCGGCCTGGCGCACGCCGGCCTGGTCTTCGCCGCCTGCATGGCCGCGCTCGCCGCCGCTTCCGGCGCCTACCTGCTGCGCCGGGCGAGCACCGAGGCCTGACCCTTCGACCGCGACGGCCACCCCGACCATCGCGGCCACCGCAGCCACCGCAGCCACCGCAGCCGGGTGCGCCTACTCGACCGCCGCCCGCGCCGCCCGCCCGGCCCGGATCCGCTGACGCAGGAAGAGGGCGGCACGGTCCAGCGCCTCGTCCGCCTCGTCGAGGACGCCGGCGAACGCCTGGAACACGTGCGGCGCATCGGCGGTGACGTCCAGGACGACGTCCACGCCCGCGGCGCTCGCCCGCGCGGCCAGGCGGGTGGAGTCGTCCAGCAGTACCTCGTTGCCGCCGACCTGGATCAGCATCGGGGGGAAGCCGATGAGGTCGGCGTGGATGGCCGGGCTGAGCAGCGGCTGGTGCGGGTCGGCTCCGGCGAGGTACATGGCTCCGGTGTGTTCGAGGGCCGCGCGGGTGAAGATCGGGTCGATGCCCTCCTTGGTCGTCATGCTCTCGCCGCTCCGGGTCGCGTCGAGGCCCGGGGAGAAGGCCAGCAGGGCGGCGGGCAGCGGGAGGCCCGCGTCCCGGGCGGCGAGGCAGGTGGTGACGGCGAGGCCACCGCCGGCGGAGTCCCCGGCGAAGACGATGGTGGAGGGGTCCTCGCCGCGGTCGAGCAGGGCGCGGTAGGCGCTCAGGGTGTCCTCGATCGCGGCCGGGAAGGGGTGTTCGGGGGCGAGCCGGTAGTCCAGCGAGTACGCCCCGAAGCCGGTCCTGGCCACCAGGTTCCCGGTCAGCGAGAGGGCGGTCTCGGGCGAGCCGAAGACCCAGGCACCGCCGTGGAAGTACAGGATCGTCCCGGCGCCCGGGCCGTCCTCCGCTGCCGCGTCCGGCCCGGCCCCCGCCGCCGCACCCGGTCCTGCCTCCGCTGCCGCGTCCGGCCCGGCCTTCGGCTCGACGCGCAGGGCGGGTCGGCCGCCGAGGGTCGCGGCGGCGGTCCGGATGCGGCTGTGGGGCACGATCATTCCGGCCATCACCTCCCTGAACCCGGCCCGGATCTCCTCGACCGTCCGGGGCCCGGTCGGTCCCAGCTGGCGCAGGATTCCGTCGATCCGGATGCGCTGTTCCCTGCTCATGGGCACACTCCTGCCGCAAGTAGCTTCCCGTACACTATATGCCGTGGAAGATACATCGAACGGGGTCGGCCTCGCAGCCGGACTCCCCGGCCTGTTCGCCGACTTGGTCAGGTGCGAGACCCGCCTGTACAACGCCCTCAACGACCGCCTCCGCGAACGGCACGGCATCGTCACCTCGCAATACGAGTTCCTCGACTACCTGCGCCGCCACCCCGGATGCCGGGTCGCGGACATCGCCGCCGAGTTCGCCATCGGCGTCGGAGCGACCAGCAAGGGCATCGACCGCCTGGAGAAGCAGGGGTGGGCCGCCCGCCGGCCGAACCCGTCCGACCGCCGGTCCTCGCTGCTCGCCCTGACCGCCGACGGCACCCGGCTCGTCGGGGAGGCGCAGCGGACCTTCACCGACACCCTGACCGAACTCCTCACGGGCACCCTCGGCGCCGCCTCGCTCTCGGCAGCCGCCCGGACCTTCGCAGCCCTGCGCTCCGCCCTGGAACGCGACCGGATCGGCACACCCACCGGCTGATCGGCCCCAAGTCCCGCAGTGCAAGCCGGGACTTGACCTCAAGTCGACTTGAACCCCTAGCATCGGTCGCACCGTAGTGATCGACGAGAAGCGGAGGGCCCGGCCGTGGAGTACTCGCACAGCGACCCCGAACTGATCAAGCAGCCCATCGGCTATTGGAGTTGGGCGGCCTACAAGGCCGTCGTCAGCCGCACCCGCGGCGCGCTGGCCGAGGTCGGCACCACGCAGCCGCAGTGGTGGGTGCTCGCCCAGCTCGGCCGGACCGAGGAGCCGAGGACCCGCGACGACGTCTGCGCCGTGCTGCGCGACTACCTCGACACCGGCCAGGAGGCCCTGAACGCCGAGATCGACGCGACCGTCGAGCACGGCTGGGTCACCGAGTCCGCCGGGGGCCTGCTCGAACTGACCGCCGAGGGACGGGCCTTCTTCGAGAAGACCGCCGCACTCCAGGGCGAGCTGTGGGCCGAGCGCCATGCGGGCATCTCGGACGAGGAGTACCTGACCACGCTGAAGGTCCTGCAGCGGTTCATCCACAACACGGGCGGGCGGGCCTGGCACCACTGAGCACCCGCCGCCGCCCCGCCCGCCCGTCGGTCGGGCAGGCGCGCAGGTGTGGGTCAGGCGGTGAGCCCGCCGTCGCGGGCGACCACCCGGCCCGCGCGGACGACGAGTTCGCGCGGCAGGAGCTCGCCCTCACCGTCCGCGCTCCTACGCCCCGCCGGGCTCTCGCTCCTACGCCCAGCCCGGCACCGGCGGCAACGGCCAGGCCGGCAGCACCGGCAGCGGCCCGTCCGCGCGCAGCCCCGCCACCGGGCCGCGCCCGGTGAACCAGGCGAGCATCTCGTGCCCGGAGCCGCTCACCACAGGCCCCGACCCGCCGACCGCCCAGCCCCGGCCGAGGTCCTCCGCCTCGACCCGGGCGAGCGGTACCTCGCGCGCCCCCAGCGTCGCGGCCGTCTCCGCGAGGGCGGTCAGCACGAAGCCGTCCGGCCAACCTGCCGACGTACGGCCGGTGTTCAGGTCGACGCCGTGCACCTCGAGCTCCCGCCAGGCCCGCCACAGGAGGTACCAGGCCGGGTGCCGCCAGCCCGCCAGCGCGGGCACCAGCACCGTCCGGCGCTCGGCGGGCAGCTCCGCCGCGTCCCACAGCAGGCCGTCCAGGCTGTCCCGCAGGTCCGCCACCAGCGCACCGGCGCCGCGCCCCGCGCCCTCCTCCAACTGCCGTGCCAGCTCGGCGGCGTCGGCCCGCGGCCCCGGCGCGGTGCCGGTACGGGCCAGGGCGAGCATCCAGCGGTAGGCGTCGGCGCTGCGGGCGAGGTGGGTGAGCACATGGCCCCGGCTCCAGCCGGGCAGCCGCGACGGCTCGCGGGCCTGCCAGTCGGTCAGCGACTCCACGTCGGCACCGAGGCGCGCCGCTGAAGCCCGGACCTCCGCCAACAGCTCCTCGAACTCCACCGTTCCCTAACTCTCGGCCTCGGCGAGCGACTTGACGCCCTCCAGGGTGGCCGTCATCCCGGTCCGCAGCTCCCCCAGGCGAAAGTCGACGATCTTCTCCTCGGCCTCCGGGCGGGCCTCGATGGCCAGGATGACGCCGCTGCGCCCCGGGCCGATCACCACCGACTGGCGCAGCCGGGTGCCGCCGTCCTCGGGGATCAGGTCGAAGCGCCACCGGGCCAGCGAGCCGGCCACCTCCGACACCGGGTCGCCGAACCGGCCGTCCGCATCCATGACGGCCCAGGCGAAGGCGCGGTGCTCGGCCAGTTCCACCACCTCGGAGACCGTCCGCCAGTCACGCATGTTCGGCCGGGCGTTGTGCCCCTCGAAGCGCGCGCCCAGGGCGGGGCCGTCCGCGCCGTCCAGCCAGGCGACCCGCTGGAGCTCCGGGCTGAGCCGGGCGGGCAGGCCGATGTCGGCCACCAGCGCCCAGACGCGCTCCACCGGCGCCTGGACGAACACCTCGCACTGCGTGCCCGGACCATCGGCGTACCGCATACCGCTCCCCCTCCATTGCCTGACGTACTCACACCCTCGGGGTGTACTCGTCCGTACGGGTCGGCACCCGCCGTGCCCCCGCCTGAGCGTCCGGAACGCGCGAAGACAGCGGACGGGTTGCCGCCCTTCTCGCGGGCCCTGCCATCGATGATCGATCCAGCCGAACATCCAAGTCAATCCACCGATTTCCTGGGAAACCCCCAAGCTCGGCCTTGGGTCGGCCCCCTCGGGTACGGACTCGGAGCCGGCGGTACCCTGGGCGCTCGTGACCCTCGACGACCTCCGCGTCTTCGCCGCCGTGTGCCGGGCCGGCTCGCTCAGCGCCGTCGCCCGCGACCTGGCCTGCAGCCAGTCCGCCGTCAGCCAGCACGTGAAGCGGCTGGAACGCGAGCTGGGCCTCACCCTGATCGAGCGGCACCCGCGCGGCGTGGTGCCCACCCAGGCCGGACGCCATCTGCAGACCGCGGTGGCCAACGGTCTGGGCGGCATCGACCACGCGCTGCGGACCATCGCCGAACTCGCCCGCGGCGAGGGCGGGTCGGTGCGGATCACCACCGGCGCCACCAGCATCCGCCACTTCATGTCCGCGGCCGTGGTGGACTTCCGCGAGCGGTTCCCGCAGGTCAACCTGGAGTTCCAGACCGGCGTCTCCAGCCGCAACTGCCTGGAGGCGCTCACCGCCGGCCACGTCGACCTGGCCTGGATCACCCTCGGCACCCCGGTCCGGGGCATCGAGCAGCGGCCGGTCGCCGCCCTGCCCTGGGTCCTCGCCGTGGCGGCCGGCGACCCGCTCGCCGCCCGGGCGCGCATCGAACCCGCCGACCTGCAGGACGCCCCGCTCATCGGACTGCCGCAGAACTCGGTGTCCCGCTCCCAACTCGACGACTGGCTGGGCAAGTCGGGCATCCGACCGGTCTTCGACACCAGCGTCACGGACTGGGACACCGCGATCCTGCTGGCCGAACTCGGCCTCGGCCACGCCGTCGTACCCGCCCTCCCCGAGTGGCAGGGCCCCGGCCACCCGGGCCTGCGGCTGGTCCCGCTGCCCGACCTGCCCGGCCTCACCGTCGGCTGGGCCGCCCGCGAATGGGCCACCCTGGGCCCGCTCGCCCGCGCCTTCGCGGACACCGTCGCCACCCACTGCGGCCCTGCGACGGCACCGTCGGCCGCCCCCGCCCCCGCACCCGCACCCGCACCCGCGCCCGCACCCGCCGCCTGAGCGGGGCCGGCCCACGCCCACCTCGACCAGCAGCGCGCACCGCAACTGCCGCAGCAGCTCCGACCGATGGGACCGCAGGTTCCACAAAACCGGCTCCCAGACGGCCCGTTCAGCCACTGGGCGAGGTCGATCCCGTCCGCCCTTCCACCCTTCCACCCGTCCGCCCGTCCGCCCTTCCACCCTTCCGCCCGTCCGCCGGCCGGAGCGTGCGGCGAATGGACCCCGGTCAGGCCGAGTGGAAGGAGTGGCTGCGGCCGATCTCGGTGAAGCCCCGCCGCGCATACCACTCGCGCGGCCAGCCGTCCGCGTCCGCGAGGAGGAAGAGCCGCGGGATCCCGGCGGCCGCCGCCAGCGCCAGGCCGCTGCCGAGCAGGGTGTCGCCGTGGCCCGCCCCGCGGTGCCGGGCGGCGGTGACCAGGTCCTCCACCTGGGCCAGCCCGGCGGCCGGTTCGAGGTAGAGGTCGACCCAGGCCGCGACCTCGCCGTCCGCCGTCCGGGCGGCCAGGAAGTGCACCCGCTCGGCGCCGCGCAGCCGGGTCGGCCGGCGGTCGGTGAGCTGCCGGATGAGCTCCTCGCCCTCGTACCACTCCGACTCCTGGTGCAGGACGGCCTCCCGCATGGCGGCGAACTCCGTCGGCAGGGCGGCCGGCTCGGGCAGCGCGCAACCCGCCGTGTCGCGGACCATGACGAGGACGGTGCTCCGCTCGTACCCGGCCTCGGCCAGCACCGGGGTGGCCCGCTCGCCCCACTCCTCGTCCAGCACGGTGATCGCGTACTGCCGGCGCTGCCCGAGCCAGCGTGCCGCCAGACCGGGCAGCGCCGCCGGATCGGTGCCCGGCCCGGTGACGATCAGCTGGTTGTGCTCGTGAGAGAGCACGTACTGCGCGTTCCGGACCGCGAAGAGCCCGGGAAACTCCGGCAGTTCGACGATCTCGGCCGCATGGCGGCGGGCGAAGGCGGCACGGAAGGCGCTCACGCGCTCAAGCAGATCGGACATCCCACCATGATCCGCCCCGAATCCGCTCCGGCCAAGCGAATTCCAGGCGGAGGTCAGCGGGCCTGCCGGCGGTCGAGGAACCGTCGGATCCCGTCCCGTACGCCGTCCGTCGGCACGGTGGCGGCGAAGGCGGCCGCCTCGACCGCGAGGCCCTCGTCGATCGGCAGGTTGATCCCCCGGGTGACGGCCCGCAGGCAGGCCGCCACCGCGGTCGGCGCGTGCCGGATGATGCGTTCGGCCAAGTTCCTTGCCTCCTCCAGGAGTTCGCCGACCGGGACGACCGAGTTGACCAGGCCCAGCTCGGCCGCCCGGGCAGCCGGGATCGGGTCACCGGTCAGGATCAGCTCCAGCCCGCGCTTGCGGCCCACGTGCCGCGGCAGCCGCTGCGAGCCGCCGAAGGGCGGCGGGAAGCCGAGCGAGATCTCCGGCTTGGCGAAGGTCGCGTGCTCGGCCGCGATCGCCAGCGGAGCCGCCTCGGTGATCTCACAACCACCGCCGTACGCCAGCCCGTTGACCGCGACGATGACCGGCTTGGGGAACTCCTCGATCCGCCGGGTCAGGGTGTGCCCGCGCCGGACGAACTCGCGCAGCGCCCGCTCGGGCCCGCCGGCGATGCTGGCCGCCAGGGACGGGACGTCCGCGCCCGCGCTGAACGCCCGCTGCCCGGCGCCGGTCAGGATGACGGCGCGGACGGTGTCGTCGGCGTCGATCCGGTCGAGTTCGGCGAGCAGCGCGTCGATCGTCGGATAGTCGAGAGCGTTGAGCTTCTTCTCCCGGTCGATGGTGAGGGTGACGACGTACTGGTCCCGCTCGCTGCGGACGGTCATGGCCGGCTGCTCCCTTTCGCCTCGGTCCCTACCCGAGCGAGGCTAGGAAAGGCGATCCAGGACAATCCAGTTATTGTCCTGGATACGCTCCGGGGAACCCCCGCGCCGGACCACGAAACGGCAGGCCACCACCCATGCGATCGCCCTCCTACAAGGCCATCGTCGACGAGTACGCGGCCGCGATCCGCTCCGGCGCCCTCCCGGCCGGCACCCGGCTGCCGACCCACCGCGCCCTCGCCCGCGACCGCCGCATCGCCCTCGCCACGGCCACCCGGGTGTACGCCGAACTGGGCGCCGCCGGGCTGGTGGTGGGCGAGCAGGGCCGGGGCACCTTCGTCCGGGTCCGCTCCGACTACGACGGCATCGAACCCTCCCGCACCCTCCCGGTACCCCGGGTCGCCGAGCTGTCCTTCAACCAGCCGCTCGCCCCCGAGCAGCGCGACCTGCTGCGCCAGGCCCTGCGCGCACTCGCCTCCTCCGGCGACGCCGAGGCCCTGCTGCGCCAGCACCCGCCCGGCGGCCACCGGCACGACCGGGCGGTGGTGGCCCGGTACCTGCTGGACCGCGGGGTCGACACCGCGCCGGAGAACGTCCTGCTCGCCAGCGGTGCGCAGCAGGCGCTGGACTGCGTCCTGCGCACCCTCACCCGCCCCGGCGACGTGCTGGCCGTCGACGCGCTCAGCTACCCGGGCATCAAGCTGCTCGCCGCCGCCCACGGACTCGACCTCACCCCCGTCCCGGCCACCCCGGCCGGCCCGGACCTCGACGCGCTCGACCGGCTCTGCCGCACCCGGCCGGTCCGCGCCGTCTACACCATCCCGACCGTCCACAACCCGCTCGGCTGGGTCCTGGACCGACCTCGGCGCGAGCGGCTCGCCGCCGTCGCCGCCGAGCACGACTGCACCCTGATCGAGGACGGCACCTACGCCTTCCTGGAGACCGCACCGCCGCCACCGCTGCACGCCCTCGCCCCCGACCGCACCTGCTACGTCGCCGGCCTGTCCAAGAACGTGGCCCCCGGCCTGCGGTTCGGCTTCGCCGTCCTCCCCGACCGCCACCTGCGCGCCGCCACCACCCACCTGCGCGCGGCCGCCTGGGGCGCCCCCGGCCTCACCACCGCCCTCGCCACCGGCTGGCTCGCCGACGGCACCGTCACCCGCCTCGAACAGCAGCGCCGCACCGACGCCGCCGCCAGGCAACACCTCGCCCGCACCGCCCTGGCCGGCCTCACCATCACCGCCCACCCCACCTCCTACATCCAGTGGCTCACCCTGGAACCCCACCAACGCCCCGACCAGGTCGCCGCCCTCCTCGCCGCCGAGGGCATCCTCATCTCCACCGCCGACGCCTTCGCCACCACCCCCCACCACCCCAACGCCATCCGCCTCGCCCTCGCCACACCCCCGCTCTCCGAACTCCCCGCCGCCCTCCACCGCCTCCGCAGCACCATCGAGTCCATCGCCCCCTGACACCCCACAACCCCGCCCACACCAGAAGTCGACCGGGCCGACTTCCCACTCCACCGTCAGCGACTCCCTCAGCTGACGAGCACAGCCCGCGCCACCACCCCACCGCACCAAAAGTCGACCAGGCCGACTTCCTGCGCGCAGCCCGTCAGACAAGATCACCCCGCCCCACAGCACCACCGGCACCGGCACCGGCACCGGCACCGACGGCCCAGGAAGTCGGCCGATCCGCATCCCCCGCACGAAAAGTCGGCCAGGCCGCCCATGGGCGGCCCCGCCAGGCCAAAGACGTGTCAGCCGCGAGGCCAACGCGGCCATGTGGCGTCGCAGTTGGAGTGGGAAGTCGGCCGGGTCGACTTCCTACTCCGTTGCGCGGGCGAAGCGGGTGGACCACTCGGCCATCAGGTCGCGGAGTTCGGGTGGGTGGACGACCTGGAAGTCCGCGCCCAGGGAGCCCAGGGCCATGGCGGGCCAGTCCAGGGAGTCGGCGGTCATCCGCAGGCGGCAACGGGAGGCGTCGACCTCCTCCACCTCGCCCCAGCGGCCGACGTGGGCGCGGACGCGCTCCGCCGGGGCCTCGACGAGGGCCTCTACACGGTTCGACCGGGGTCCGGAGTCGAGGCCCGCGCGGACGTACTCGGCGGCGTCGGCGGCCGGGAGGGGGCGCGGGGCGAAGCGGGCGCCGGTTGCCCCGGCGGTGGTGAGGCGGTCGAGGCGGAAGGTGCGCCAGTCGCCGCGCTCGAGGTCGTACGCGACCAGGTACCAGCGCCGGTCGAGGCAGACCAGCCGGTGCGGTTCGACGTGCCGTTCGGTGCGGTGGGCGGTGGCGGCGGTGTACGAGAAGCGGAGCCGCTCGCCGTCCCGGCAGGCGAGGGCGACCGTCGTGAGGGCGTCCGGGTCGACGCCGGAGCCGGCGGAGGCGCCCCAGTCGACGGGGACGGTGACCGCGCGCAGCGCCTCGACCCGGCGGCGCAGCCGGGCGGGCATCACGTGCACGACCTTGGCCAGTACCCGTACGGAGGCCTCGGCGACGCCCTCGACCGGGCTCTCGGCGGCCGCCTGCAGCCCGACCGCGAGAGCGACCGCCTCCTCGTCGTCGATGACCAGCGGCGGCAGCGCCGCGCCCGCCGCCAGTTGGTAGCCGCCGTCGACGCCGCGCTGGGCCTCGACGGGGTAGCCGAGTTCGCGCAGCCGGTCGATGTCGCGGCGCAGGGTGCGGACGGAGACGCCGAGCCGGTCGGCGAGTTCCTCGCCGGGCCAGTAGCGGTGGGTCTGGAGCAGGGAGAGCAGTCGCAGCGTTCGGGTGCTGGTGTTCGCCATGCCCCGATCCTGTCCTGGATTCAGGACAGGAAGTGGCCGCAATGGCCCGTAGCGTGGTCGTTGTCCGAAGGAGCACCGACCGAACGGAAGGCCCAAGGCCATGACCACGTCCACCACCCCCGCCACCACCCCCGCCCCCGTCACCGGCGAGCGCGCCGACCTCCTGGTGGCACTGGAGAAGCAGCGGCACTTCCTGCGCTTCACCACCCGCGACCTCACCGACGAGCAGGCCGGCCGGCGGACCACCGCGAGCGAGCTGTGCCTGGGCGGTCTGGTCAAGCACGTGACCGGGGTCGAGCGGCTGTGGGCGAACTTCATCGTGGAGGGGGCGTCCGCGATGCCCGACTTCTCCACCTGGTCCGAGGCCGATTTCGCCCGCCGGGCCGACGAGTTCCGCCTGCTGCCCGGCGAGACGCTGGCCGGTGTCCTCGCCGAGTACGCCGAAGTCGCCCGCCGCACCGATGAGTTGGTGGCCACCCTGCCCGACCTGAACGCGACCCGGGCGCTGCCGAAGGCCCCCTGGTTCGAGCCGGACACCGAGTGGTCGGCCCGCCGAGTGCTGCTGCACATCGTCGCCGAGACGGCCCAGCACGCGGGCCACGCCGACATCATCCGCGAGTCCCTGGACGGCGCGAAGAGCATGGGCTGAGCCCAGCCGGGGGCCTGCCTGCTCGCTCGGAAGCCGGCAGGCCCCCGGGGGCTCAGGCCTGGTCGACGAGGGTGAACCCGGCCCCGTCCACCGCGCTGCGGACCGCCGCCGGCTCCAGCGGCCGGGCGGAGGCCACGGTGACCCTGCCGCTCGGCGCGTCCGCGACGACGTCGGTGACGCCGGGAAGGGCGGCCAGCCCGGCGCTGACGGTCCGCTCGCAGTGGCCACAGCTCATGCCGTCGACGGTGAGGACGGTGGTGATGGTGGTGGTGATGGACATGGCGGTGCCTCCAATGGCGTGTCGGGGATGATCGGCCGGTCGATCTGCACCACAACAGCGGAATCCAGCCGCCGCGCCCAGGGACACGCCGCCGGGGTGGCACCATCGAGTGGTTCCGGGAACCGGCCGGGCCCCGCGCCCGACGGGGACCGTCCGGGCGCACCGGCCCACCCATGCACCGACGCACCGCGTCGATCGCCCGCGCCCCGGCGGCGCTGCGTCCGGTGGTGCGGGTGAACCCGGTGGTCACCGCCACGCCCGCGCCCGCCGAGCAGGTCCCGCGGCGCGGCACGGTCGAGCAGCTCACCGACTACCCGGCCACCACCGTACGGGAGTCGGGCGCAGAGCCGCTGATCGACCTGCACCACGCCGCCGCAGGCCCGGACCGATTCCTCGCCCTGGCCCGGAGTTCCACACCGCCCCCCGCCGACCCGGTGGACTTCACGGTCCACCTGGCCACCCCGGGTTCCACCGACCGGATCTGCGACCAGTACGGGCCGGACACCGGCGGCTGGGTGAACTCCGGCGTCCAGCACCAGGCGGTGATCAACCTCAGACGCTGGACGGAGCCGTCCGAGTACTACCAGGGCCGGCCCGAGCTGTACCACGCGCTCGCGGTCAACCACGAGGTCGGCCACGTCCTGGGCAACGGCCACGTCGACTGCCCGGGCCCGGCGCCCCGGTGCCGGTGATGATGCAGCAGATCAAGGGCCTGCACGGCGGCGTCCCCAACGGCTGGCCCTACTCGGACGCCGGCACCCTGCTCACCGGCCCGTCGGTCCAGGCGCCGAGCAACGCGCCGCAACAGCCGCAACCGCGCGACGCAGGACGCCCTCAGGCCGCCGCGTCGTGGTCGGCCGCCAGCACCTCGGCGAGCGCCGCGACCGCCTCCCGTGCCTGCTCGCCCTCGGCGGACAGCTCGAGCACCTCGCCCGCCCGGGCCGCCAGCGCCAGGACGGACAGCAGGCTGCGGGCGTCGACGGACGGCTGGCCGGGACGGCCGACGGTGACCTTGACGGGCTGTCGGGCCGCGGCCTGGACGAACTGCGAGGCCGGACGGGCGTGCAGGCCGCTGCGCGAGCCGATCGCCACCTGGAGCGAGTGCAGCTGGATCGAGGACATGGGGGTGGGTCCAATCTCGAGGGCGGGCGGGGCCGGCCGCCCGGGGTGGGAGCCCGTCGGCCGTTCGGGGTGGGTGGCCGTCCGCGACGCGGGGGCAGTCGCGCGGCCCGGACCCGATCCGGTGGTTCCACGCCCGTCGGCGTGTTGTTTCGATTGGTTGTACGCCCGCTCTAAGCCAGCTGTCAACAGATTCGGGCATGAAAGCCACAGAAACAAAAACTCAACGATCGCTTGCTTTCCCGCCCGAACGGCGTACGCTCTCGGTTAACCAGGCACGAACAGACATGAAACGGACCCGATCCCACATGTACGCACCCGAGCGGCAGCAGCAGATCCTCCGCCTCGCCCAGGAGCGCGGCCGGGTCGACGTCCCGACGCTGGCCGAGGACTTCTCGGTCACCCAGGAGACCATCCGGCGCGACCTGACCGCCCTGGTCCAGGCCGGACTGCTGCACCGGGTGCACGGCGGCGCGCTGCCCGCGGGAGCCCTGCGCCTGGAACCCGGCCTGGCCGAGCGGGACTCCACCGCGGCGGCGGAGAAGGAGCGGATCGCCAAGGCCGCCCTGGCCCTGCTGCCCACCGAGGGCAGTGTGCTGCTCGACGCCGGGACCACCGTCTCCCGGCTCGCCGCCCAGCTGCCGGTCGACTCCACCCTCACCGTCGTCACCAACGCCCTGCCCGTCGCCGCCCGGCTCGCCGACCACCCGTCCCTCTCGCTGCACCTGATCGGCGGGCGGCTGCGCCACCGCACCCACGCCGCCGTCGACTCCTGGGCGCTGCGCGACCTCGCCGACATCCACCCGGACGTCGCGGTGGTCGCCACCAACGGGTTCTCCGTCGAGGACGGCCTGACCACCCCCGACCTCGCCGAGGCCGCCGTCAAGCGGGCGATGCTGACCGGCGCCCGCCGGGTGGTCCTGGTGGCCGACTCGACCAAGCACGGCGCCCGGCACTTCGCCCGCTTCGGCTCGCTCGACCAGGTGGACGTCCTCGTCACGGACACTGGACTGACCGACGAGCAGGCCGCCCAGATCGCGAACCTCGGACCGGAAGTCATCCGCGCATGATCGTCACCATCACCCCGAACCCCAGCCTGGACCGCACCTACGAGCTGCGCACCCTCGCGCTCGGCGAGGTCAACCGGGCCGCGCACGACCGGCTCGACCCCGGCGGCAAGGGCGTCAACGTCTCCCGCGCGCTCACCGCCGCCGGCCACCGCACCACCGCCGTCCTGCCGCTCGGCGGCCCCTCCGGTCGGCTGCTCGCCGAACTGCTGCGCCGCCAGGGCATCGGGGTGGCCGCGCTGCCGATCGCCGGCGACACCCGGATCAACGTCTCGATCGCCGAGGCCGGCGGCAGCCTGACCAAGGTCAACGCGGCCGGCCCCGAGCTCACCGACGCCGAGTCGGCCGCCCTGCTGGACCTGGTCTCCCAGGAGGACTTCACCGGCGCGACCGTCGACTGGCTGGCCTGCTGCGGCAGCCTCCCGCGCGGACTGGCACCCGAGTGGTACGCGGAACTGGTCGGCCGGGTGCACGCGGGCGGCGCCCGGATCGCCCTGGACACCTCCGGCCCGGCCCTGCTCGCCGCGCTCACCGCCCGCCCGGACGTGGTCAAGCCCAACCGCGAGGAACTCGCCGAGGCCGTCGGACGGCCGCTCGCCACCCTCGGCGACGCCGTGGACGCGGCGGGCGAGCTGCGCAAGCTCGGCGCCCAGCAGGTGCTCGCCAGCCTCGGTCCGGACGGCATGCTGCTGGTCGCCGAGGAGGGCAGCTGGTACGGGACCGCGCCGGTCACCGCCGTCCGCAGCGACGTCGGGGCGGGCGACGCCTCGCTGGCCGGCTTCCTCGGCGCGGGCGGCAGCGGACCGCGGGCCCTCGCCGCGGCCCTGGCGCACGGCGCGGCCGCCGTCCAACTGCCGGGCAGCGTCATGCCGACTCCGGCCGACCTCGACCCGGCCGCGGTGACCGTGACGGCGGACCTCCCGCTGGACCGGACCCTACGCGGCTGACGAAGGACCTCCGCCCCGGCCGTGTGGGACGGCCGGGCGGACACCACCCCGGGGGCAAGGGACAACTCTCAGGCACCAGTCGAAGGACCACACGATGAGCGACACCATGAGCGACACGTCGAGCGACAGATCGAGCGCCCCGACCGGAGAGGACGGCGACGGACTGATCACCCCCGCACTGGTCGACCTCTACCTCGCCCCCGCGGACAAGAACGAGGCCCTGCGCTCGCTCGCGCAGCGGCTGGCCGCCGCGGGCCGGGTCACCGACCTCGACGGCTTCCTCGCCGACATCGCCGCCCGCGAGGCCCAGGCGCCCACCGGCCTGGGCGACGGCATCGGCATCCCGCACTGCCGGTCACCGCACGTCACCCGACCCAGCCTGGCCTTCGGGCGCAGCGCCCGGGGCCTGGACTTCGACGCCCCGGACGGACGGCCCGCGGACCTGGTGTTCATGATCGCGGCCCCGGACGGCGCCGACGACGCCCACCTGGGGATCCTCGCCTCGCTGGCCCGGCGGCTGATGGACCCGGCCTTCACCGGCGCCCTGCGGGCCGCCGAGAGCCCGACGGCGGTGGCGGCCCTGGTCAACGGCGAGGAGAGCCCGACGCCGGAACCGGCCGCCCCCGCGCCGGCGGACGAGGCCGACCCGGAGGCGGAGGCCGACGCCACCCTCCGCCTGGTCGCCGTGACCTCCTGCCCCACCGGCATCGCCCACACGTACCTGGCCGCCCAGGCCCTCGAACTGGCCGCCGCCCGGGCCGGCGCCGTCATCCAGGTGGAGACCCAGGGTTCGGCCGGCTCCACCCCGCTCGCCCCCGAGGTGATCGCCGCCGCCGACGCGGTGATCCTCGCCCATGACCTGGAGGTCCGCGACCGGGCCCGGTTCGCCGGCAAGCCGACCGTGGACGTGGGCGTCAAGGCGGGCGTCAACCGCCCGGACGAGCTCGTCGCCGAGGCCGCCCGCCTGGTCGCCGAGGCCGGCTCCGCCGCCCGCCCGGCCACGACCGCGGCCACGGCCACGGCGAGTACGACCGGAGGCGGCGAGCACTGGGCCCAGCGCCTGCGCCGCTACCTGATGACCGGCGTCAGCTACATGATCCCCTTCGTCGCCGCCGGCGGTCTGCTGATCGCCCTCGGCTTCGCCATCGGCGGCTACCGGATCGCCTCCGCGCCCTCCGTCCTCGGCCACTTCGACTGGTCGTCCTCGGACAGCTGGGCCGCCCTGCTGTTCCAGACCGGCAAGACCTCCTTCGGCTTCCTGGTGCCGGTCCTCTCCGGCTACATCGCCTGGGCGATCGCCGACCGGGCGGCGCTGGCCGCGGGCATCGTCGGCGGCGCGGTCTCGGTCGCGGTCGGCGCCGGGTTCCTCGGCGGCATCGTCTCCGGACTGGCGGCGGGCTTCCTGGTGCTCTGGATGGTGCGCTGGAAGGTCCCGCGGACCATCGCCGGGATCATGCCGGTGGTGGTGATCCCGCTGCTGTCGGTGGCGGCCGTCGGCCTGCTGATGTTCGTCGTGCTCGGCTCCCCGATCGCCTCCGCGATGACCGGCCTGACGAACTGGCTGAACGGGCTCTCCGGCAGCAACGCCGTCCTGCTGGGCGTGCTGCTCGGCGCGATGATGGCCTTCGACCTGGGTGGCCCGCTCAACAAGGTCGCGTACACCTTCGCCGCCGGCGCCCTGACCACGGCAGGCGCCACCCCGGACGCCGGGAGCCTCAAGGTGATGGCCGCGGTGATGGCCGCCGGCATGACCCCGCCGCTGGGCCTGGCCCTGGCCACCGTGGTCCGCCGGCGCCTGTTCACCGCCGAGGAGCGTGAGAACGGCAAGGCCGCCTGGGTGCTCGGCGCCTCCTTCATCACCGAGGGCGCGATCCCGTTCGCCGCCGCCGACCCGCTGCGGGTCATCCCGGCGGGCATCGCGGGCAGCATGACGGCCGGCGGCCTGGTGATGGCCTTCGGCTCCACCCTGCGCGCCCCGCACGGCGGGATCTGGGTGCTCCCGCTGATCGGCAGCCCGTTCCTCTACCTGCTCGCGATCGCCGCCGGCACCCTCGTCACCACCACGGCCGTCGTCCTCCTCAAGGGCCTGCGCAAGCAAGCCCCCGTCGCGTCCCCCGAACCGGCGCCGGCCGCCGCCTGACCCAAAGCACCGCACGGATAATCGAGCACGGATAATCAGTGGTCGGACCGGGTGTCGCCGCACGGCGGCCCCGGTCCCGATCGTGTCCGTACCCGCCCGTGCCTGGAGTGAAGAACCTTGAACGATGTGGAGAACCTGGACTACCCCGTCCTGCTGGCGGCCGCCGAGGCGGCCGCCCGGGCGACCACGGGCCGGGGCCACGTCGCCGACTACATCCCGGCCCTCGCCGAGGCCGACCCGGAGGCCTTCGGCATGGCCGTGGCCACCGTCGACGGTGAGCTGTACGGGGTCGGGGACTGGGAGCAGCCGTTCTCCATCCAGAGCGTCTCCAAGCTGTTCTCGCTCGCCCTGGCCCTGGCCCACAGCAGCGACGGCGGCGAGGCGCTCTGGCGGGGCGTCGGCCGCGAGCCCTCCGGCAACCCGTTCAACTCGCTGGTGCAGTTGGAGACCGAGCACGGCATCCCGCGCAACCCCTTCATCAACGCGGGCGCCCTGGTGGTCACCGACCGCCTGCACTCCCTGACCGGCGACGCCTCCGGCGCGGTCCGGGAGTTCCTGCGCCGCGAGTCCGGCAACCCACTGCTGGACACCGACCCGGTGGTCGCCGCCTCCGAGGCCGAGCACGGCCACCGCAACGCCGCGCTCGCCCACTTCATCGCCAGCCACGGCAACCTGCAGAACCCGGTCGAGACCGTGCTCGAGCACTACTACGCCCACTGCGCGGTCGCCGCCAGCTGCCGCGACCTGGTGCTGGCCGGCGCCTTCCTGGCCCGCTACGGCGTCCGCACCGACGGCACCCGTCTGATGACCCGCAGCGAGGCCAAGCGCATCAACGCCGTCCTGCTGACCTGCGGCACCTACGACGCCGCGGGCGAGTTCGCCTTCCGGGTCGGCCTGCCCGGCAAGAGCGGCGTCGGGGGCGGCGTCCTCGCGATACTCCCCGGTCGCGCGGCCGTCTGTGCCTGGGGTCCCCGCCTCGACCAGGCCGGCAACTCGGTCGCCGCCGTGACCGCCCTGGACACCCTCACCACCCTCTCGGGCTGCTCGGTGTTCTGACAACGGCGAGGCCCGGTCGCGCCACACATCGCGACCGGGCCCAACCACCCTACGATCCAGCGGACTTACTCCACCGTCACGCTCTTCGCCAGGTTGCGCGGCTTGTCCACGTCCCGGCCGAGCGCGACCGCCGCGTGGTAAGCGAGCAGCTGGAGCGGGATGTTGAGGAGCAGCGGGTCCAACTCGGGCTCGCTCTTGGGCACCAGGACGCAGTGGTCCACGAGCCTGTCCTCCGGCCGCTTGTGCGCGACCGCGATGACCCGGCCGGAGCGGGCCTTGATCTCGCCGAGGGTGGTGAGGTTCTTGTCGAGCAGCTCGTCGTCCGGAACCAGTGCCACAGTGGGCAGTTCGGGGCTGATCAGGGCCAGCGGGCCGTGCTTGAGCTCGCTCGCCGGGTAGGCCTCGGCGTGGACGTAGGAGATCTCCTTGAGCTTCTGCGCGCCCTCCCGGGCCACCGGGTAGCCGCGGACCCGGCCGATGAACATCATGCCGGCCGAGCCGGCGTACTCGGCGGCGAGCTCGGCGATCGCCTCGCTCTGGTCGAGCACCTCGCGGATCTGGTCGGGCAGCGCCTGCAGCGCGGAGACGATCCGGCGGCCGTCGGCGGGCGAGAGGTCGTGGATGCGGCCGAAGTGCAGGGCGAGCAGGGCGAAGGCGACCACGGTGGAGGTGAACGCCTTGGTGGAGGCGACGGAGACCTCGGGTCCGGCGTGCAGGTAGATGCCGCCGTCGCACTCGCGGGCGATCGCGCTGCCCACGGTGTTGACGACGCCGAGCACCCGGCCGCCCTTGCGCTTGATCTCCTGGACCGCGGCGAGCGTGTCGTAGGTCTCGCCGGACTGGCTGACCGCGACGTACAGGGTGTCGGCCTCGATCACCGGGTTGCGGTAGCGGAACTCGGAGGCGGGCTCGCTGTGCGCGGGGACGCGGGCCAGTTCCTCGATCAGCTGGGCGCCCATCTCGCCCGCGTAGTAGGCGGACCCGCAGCCGAGGATCTTCACCCGGCGGATCTCGCGCAGTTCCCGGGCGTCCAGGTTGAGGCCGCCGAGGTGGGCGGTGCTGAAGCGCTCGTCGAGCCGGCCGCTGAGGGTGCGCTCGACCGAGGTGGGCTGCTCGTGGATCTCCTTGAGCAGGTAGTGCTCGTAGCCGCCGGTGTCGAAGGAGTCGATCTCCCAGTCGACGGTGGACGGCTGGCGGTGGGTGGTGCGGGCGTCGGCGGTGAAGGTGCGGAAGCCGTCGGCCCGGACGGTGGCGAGCTCGCCGTCCTCCAGGTGCACCACCTGGCGGGTGTAGCGGACCAGGGCGGAGACGTCGGAGGCGGCGAACATCTCCTTCTCGCCGATGCCGAGGACGATCGGGCTGCCGTTGCGGGCGACCACGATCCGGTCCGGCTGCTCGGAGTCCAGCACGGCGATGCCGTAGGTGCCGACGACCCGGCCGAGCGCGGCGCGGACGGCGTCCTCGAGCTCGACGCCCTCGGTGGCGTGGGCGGCGATCAGGTGGGACAGCACCTCGGTGTCGGTCTCGGAGCGGAACACCGCGCCGTCGGCGGTCAGCTTGGCGCGCAGCTCGTCGGCGTTCTCGATGATGCCGTTGTGGACGACGGCGATCCGCTCGGCGTTGTCCAGGTGCGGGTGGGCGTTGGCGTCGCTGGGGACGCCGTGGGTGGCCCAGCGGGTGTGGCCGATGCCGGTGCCGCCCTTGAAGCGGGCCGGTACGGCGGCGGCGAGGTCGGCGACCCGGCCCTTGACCTTGCGGAGCTTGATCCCGCCGGTGCGCCCGGCGACGGCGACGCCGGCCGAGTCGTAGCCGCGGTACTCGAGCCGGGCCAGTCCCTCCAGCAGGAAGGGGGTCGCGTCCTTGGGGCCGATGTAGGCCACGATTCCGCACATGCGTGGACTCCTCCAGGTATAGGGAACGGACCGGTGCTCAGCCGTAGACGATCCGGCGCAGCTGGCGGGCCGAGAGCTCCGGCGCCGCGACGCGGCGGGCGGCCAGCTCCTCGGCGAGCCGGGCGAAGATCCGTTCGTTGGTCAGACCACGTGCCTGGAGCTCGCCGTGGCGGCGACGGACGTACTCCTCGGTGCTCTCGGAGAAGTACGCCAGCACCTCCGCCACGACCCGCGCCGCCTCCCGGGGCCCGAGCGGGCTGGTCCGGGCGAGGTGGGCGAGGAGGTCTTCGTGAGGGTGGGGTGAGCTCGGCACGAGTGAGCACTCTAGGTCGCGGCCCACGCCGAAGCCAAAGATCTTGCCCGAAATCGGGCAGACTTCGCGAGTTTCAGCGCGGGTGACCAACCGGATGCCCCGCTGCCACCTGCCCTGGAGGCGCGCGAGCACGCCGACGGCCTGGAGGCGACGATCGCCACCGTCCGGGCCCTGCTGGACGACATCGTCCACCGCCAGCTGCACGCGGACGTACCGCTGTGCTCGCTGCTCTCCGGCGGCCTGGTCGCCGCCGACGACTTCCCCCGGGCCGCGAGCGTCGCCGCCATCGCCGGCGCCGGCTCCGCCCCGCGCGAGCGACTCCTCGACGCCGAACTGCTCCGCAAGCTCGACCTGGAGGGCAATCGCCGGGCCCGGTACCGCGAGGCGCTCGCCGAGGTCCCGCACCAGGAGTGCGCCGACCCGCTGGAGCGGCGGATGCGCGAGGGCATGATCACCCGGGAACCATCCCGGCGCGTCGGGGCGTCGGAGCGATGCGGTAGCGTCGCGGACACCTCCCGAATGGCGGGCGAAAACGCGGCCTCCCGCCCCCGTGCCGTCAGGATGGGAGCGAACCGTTCACCTCGATCCGCCGGGGGATCCCGTCATGCAGCCGCGAGTCTTCGCGATTCTCACCGCCCTGCTCCTGGGCGTCCTGGGCCTCGGCTCGGTGGCCGTCACCGACTGGTCGCCCGCGGCGGCCAGCACGACCCCGGCCACCCCGGACGCCCCGAACGCCCCGGGCGGCGGCGCGGGCACCCAGCCGGTCACGGCCGGCGCCTCTCCGACGGGCGACCCGGCGGTGTGGACCCGTTCGACGCTGCGCAACAAGCTGATGGCCGAGATGGACGCCACCGACCCCGGCGTCGCCCTCGCCGACCTCGACAAGATCACCAAGGCGAAGCCGTACACCGTGCGCTTCTGCCACCCGATCGCGCACGAGCTCGGCCACGCGGCGGTCAAGCGCTACCACGAGGACTTCCAGAAGGTCATCTCCTTCCCGCACGAGACCTGCGCGGCCGGCTACCTGCACGGCGCGGTCGAGGAGATGCTCAACGCCTCCGCCCAGCCCGACGTGGACCTGCTCAAGCTGTGCGCCCCCAAGAACACCGGGCCCTGCATCCACGGCGTCGGCCACGGCACGATGTTCGTCGCCAAGCAGGACGTCGCCAAGGCCCGCGACCTGTGCAACAAGTTCACCACCGAGCAGAACCGGATCCGCTGCTCAGAGGGCCTGTTCATGCAGCTCTTCGGCCCGGACGAGGAGGACGAGCAGGCCAAGGCCAACCTGCCCGCCGACAAGCTCGCCCAGGACCCGCTGTACCCGTGCAAGGACCAACCGTCGCTGTTCCAGTCCGCCTGCTACTTCTACGCCCCGACCTTCTACCTGTCCTCGCACGACTACCCGAACCACCCCGAGGTCTACGCCGAGGCCCTCAAGTGGTGCCTCAACGGCAAGGCCGCCGGCGGAGCCGTGGACTGCAGCCGCGGCGTCGGCTCCCGGACCATGAAGTACAACCTGGACCGCGAGGACTGGGCCGCCCAGCAGTGCGCCACCGCCGCCGACGGCTGGCAGCGCAAGGCCTGCGCGGAGGGCCTGGTCAGCTACTACACGGTCAACTACACCGACGGCGGCGCGGCCGGGCGGCTCTGCGCGAAGATCACCGACAAGGAGATGCAGGGTTACTGCCGCTCCGCCGGCGGACTGTCCGCCTCGCTGGACTGACCCGCCCGGTCTGGATCCCAGCGTGAGGGCCCGCGCCACACGGCGCGGGCCCGTTTGCGTAGGATCACCCGACCATCGCCTGATCAGGGTGCGCCGAGGAAGCCGCGCCTGGCCCGGTCCCCACCCACGGCCTCCCTGGAGCACGCCATGACCACCGAGGACTTCCGCAGCGCCGCCCACGCGACCGCCGACCTGGTCTCGGACTACCTCGCCGCGCTGCCCGCCCGCCCGGTCTGGCAACCGATGGACGACACCGCCCGGCGGGCCCTGCTCGACGCCCCGCTACCCGCCGAGGGCCGCCCGCTCGGCGAGTTGCTCGCCGCCATCGAGCGGGACGTCCTCCCCCACCCCATGGGCAACGGCAACCCGCGCTTCTTCGGCTGGGTCAACTCCGCCCCCGCCCCCGCCGGGGTGCTCGCCACCCTCGCCGCCGCCGCGATGAACCCCAGCTCGGCCGGCGGCGACCACGCCGACGTCCACCTGGAACGCGCCGTCGTCCGCTGGATCGCCGAACTGGTCGGCTTCCCGCACCCGGCCGGTGGCGGGCTGCTCACCTCCGGCACCTCGATGGCGACCATCGTCTGCCTCGCCGCCGCCCGCAACCGCGCCGCCCGCCGGGCCGGCCACGACCTCCGCGAGGACGGCCTGGCGGGCCTGCCGCCGCTGGTCGGCTACGTCACCGGCGAGACCCACTCCTGCGTCCGCAAGGCCGCCGAACTCCTCGGCCTCGGCAGCAGGCACCTGCGCACCGTCACCACCGGCCCCGACGGACGCCTCGACCCCGCCGAGTTGCGAGCGGCCGTCGAGCGCGACCGCGCCGCCGGACTGCTGCCCTTCCTGGTGGTCGCCTCGGCCGGCACCGTCGGCACCGGCGCGGTGGACGCGTTCGATCCGATCGCCGACCTCTGCGAGGAGCAGGGCCTGTGGCTGCACGTGGACGGCGCGTACGGCGCCTTCGGCCGCCTCGACCCCGCCATCGCCCACCGCTACGCCGGCCTGGAGCGGGCCGACTCGCTCGCCCTCGACCCCCACAAGTGGCTCGGCGTCCCGGTCGACTGCGGCTGCGCGCTGGTCCGCGACACCGACGAACTGCGCGGCACCTTCAGCCTCGTCCCGTCCTACCTGCGCGACGAGGCGGCCGGCGCACTCGGCTGGTTCTCCGAGTACGGCACCGAGCAGACCCGCCCGTTCCGCGCCCTCAAGGTCTGGGCCACCATCGCCCACCGCGGCCGCACCGGCCTCGCCCAGGACATCGCCCAGTGCACCGCACTCGCCCGCCGACTCGGCGAACTCGTCAAGGCCGACGATGAGTTGGAGCTGCTCGCAGAGGTCCAGACCTCCATCGTCGCGTTCCGCCACCGGGCCGTCGGACTGGACGAGACCGGCCTGAACGCCCTCAACCGCGAGCTGCCGGTCGTGGTCCAGCGGCGCGGACGGGTCTTCGTCACCGGCGCCCGCCTCGGCGAGCAGGAGATGCTCCGCGCCTGTCTGCTCAACGCCGCGACCACCGAGCAGGACCTCCACCTGCTGCTCGCCGAGGTCAAGACCGCCGCCCGCGCCCTGCTGTCGTAACACACCGTCGCGGACCTTAACCACCAGGTCACGGTCGGTTCGCGATCAGGAAACACCGGTCGGGCACGGTGGAGGCCATGGAGCACTCGAAGCCTTCCCTGCACCGCGCCCGCCGCTGGCGCCGCGACACAGTCGAGCTCGCCGCCGCCTTCCTCTCCGTCACCGCGGCCGACCTGATCGCGAAGGTCGTCCTCCACGGCTCCGACGGCCCGGTCGTCCTCGTCTCCTCCGCGGTCGCCCTGCTCGCCGCCGCCCTCCTGCACGCCTGGTGGTCCCCCCACGCCCCGCCCCCGACCACCCTCTGGCGGGTGCGCACCACCGCCCTCGCCCACACCCACACCACCCTCGCCGACCACCGGATCACCCTCCTCTCCCTCCACCCCCACCCCACCACCGACGAACTCTTCCTCCGCACCCCCCGCTCCCTGACCCCCGCCGCCCTCACCACCCTGCTCACCACCAGCGGCCACACCCTGGCGGACGCCCCGACCCGGATCGCCTGACCCGCCCGGGCCTCGCCCTTCGCCCACCAGCCAGGTGTCCGGTGGGCTCCCCCCGGTGCGCAGCGCGACAGCGCGGGACACCCCACCCCCGGACCGACCGACCCACCACGCCCTCAAATGGCGGCGGCGGGTGCCTGGTCGGGCACCCGCCGCCGGTCCGCTCCGCAATCGGGGCCTCAGCCCTTGCCGACGGGCCGCACCACGCACACGGCGTTGCCCAGCATGCTGCCGAAGCCCCCGAGCAGGTTGCCGGTCAGGGCCTTGCAGGCGGCCGCCTCCTCAGGGGTCTTGGGGCCGTTGTTGTCGCCGGTGTTGCTGGTGCTGTTGATGCTGGTGTGGGCGGCCGCCGACTGGGCGAGGGCGAGCGGCGCGGCCAGCAGCACGGCGCAACAGGCTGCGGCCAGTGCGGAGTTCTTCATGGACATCGGGGAGCCCCTTCGGATCGGGATGGGTTCGGCGGAGAAGCCGAGCCATCCCTATCCGAAGGGGCTCCCGCGGGCACGGATCCTGCGCCATCCGTGAGCGTGTCCGCGTCAGCCGCCGCAGCGACCTGGCGTCAGGCCGCCCTGCGCCCCACCGCCCGCATGGCGGCGACGAGTTCGAGCACCCCGTGCTCCTTCAGCAGTCCGTAGTGGTCCCCGGCCAGCTCCACCACGGTGGGCGGCTCGGCCGAGTTAGTGCAGCCCGGCCGCCGGCCCGTCCAGGCCGCCGGTCTCCAGGTAGAGCTGGGTCGCGTTCGGCGCGCCGGGCGAGGCGTAGGCGTACTTGGGCAGCAGTCGCTCCTCGCTGTGGAACTGGCCGAACCAGCGCAGCACGCGGCCGAGTTCGGGGAAGCCGAGCAGGCCGAGTTCGCGCCCGAAGGAGTCGGCCGGGCGGGGGGCGAGCAGCGCGGTCAGGTCCTCGCGGGTGACCGGGCCGCCGTCGTGGAAGCGGCAGGTCTTGCGGGCGAACACCTCGCGGCGCTGGGCCTCGCTCTCGCGCCGGCCGGGCAGTTCGATCCCGGCCCGCCCGGCCGGCCGGGCCGGCTCGCGCACGCCGGGGTCGCGGACTCCACCGTCGGCCGCCCGTTGTCCCGGCCGCATGAGGCACCGGTCTGGACCCGTGCCGGAGTCGTCCCGGTGGAAGGCCCGCGCACCCCGGGGCATTCGTGCGTTCACGATCACGTAACCGGCCGGAAGCGCGCCCTCGGTAGCGTCGGCCCCATGACGGCATCCCGCACTCGCCTGGAATTCCTTTGGCACCGGCCCTTCCGGAAGTCGAATCGCAGGTGCGCGGCGCCCGACGGCCAGGCCGCCCGGCTGCCCGCGCTCACCGGCGGCCCGCACCGGCAGGCCCGGCCGCACCCGGCGACGGCCCGGGCCGGGGAGACGGCGGCCCGGGCCGGGGAGACGGTGTCCGGGCTGTCCCTGCCGGCCGGGACCACGCTCGCGGACGGCATCCAGCTGCCGGACGGCACCGAGCTGCTGCTGCGCCCCGCCGGCCCGGCCGACAAGGCGGAGGCCTTGGCGATGCACGGCCGCTGCTCCCCCGCCGCGCTGCGACTGCGCTACCACGGTCCGGTCCGCGACGCCGACCGCTACCTGGACCACCTGCTGGACCCGCGGCACGGCCGCAGCCTGGTCGTGGCCGCCCCGGACGGGCGGGTCCTCGCGCTCGGGCACCTGATGTGGGACGACGAGCAGGCCGAACTGGCCGTGCTGGTCGAGGACGGCTGGCAGCGGCACGGGCTGGGCCTGGCCCTGCTGCGCCGGCTGACCGCGGCGGCCCGGGCGGCCGGGATCGGCACGGTGTACGCGGTGACCCAGGCCGCCAACGCCGGGCTGATCGCCGCGATGCGCCGGCTGGCGGCACCGCTGGACTTCCGCGCCGAGGACGGCACCCTGGTGATCACCGCCACCCTGGCCGCCGGAGCCGCCGCCCCCGCACCCGCCCCGGGCCGCTGATCATTTCTTCACCACATCCTCACCGGATGCCCGGGGAACCCGGGACCGGCGGCGGGGCGTCCCCCCGGGAAACGAAGGTCCCTCCGTACACCGCCGTCCTTGACGAACCGTCAGCGCCCCCGGCGGCCGCGTCGCAGCAGGCGGCGTGGGGTCCGGTTCGTCCGGCCGGGCGACGGAGTCGGTAGGCTGACCCCGTCCCCGCCGCCCGACGGCCCGTTATCCGGCCAGCGGGTGGTGCCGCAGCAAGGAGGAACCACTGAGCATGGCAGGCACCGAATCGGAGCCCACAGGCGCACGCGACGCCTCGCTGCCGGCCCGCGCCAAGATCGCGGTCACGGCCGGCAAGGTCGCCGCCGCCGTGTCCCGCAAGGCCGGTCGCGGAAGCGGCTCGGTGATCGGCGGCAAGGTCGCCCTCAGGCTCGACCCCGATCTGCTCGCCACCCTCGCCGACCACCTCGACGTCGTCCTGGTCAGCGCGACCAACGGCAAGACCACCACCACCCGCCTGATCGCCGAGGCGCTGCGCGCCGCCGGCCCCGTGGTCTCCAACGCCCTGGGCGCCAACATGCCGGCCGGCATCACCTCCGCCCTGGCCGGCGGCACGGACGCCCGCTTCGGCGTGATCGAGGTCGACGAGAAGTACCTGGCGACGGTCGCCCGCGACACCCACCCCAAGGCGATCGCCCTGCTCAACCTCTCCCGCGACCAGCTCGACCGCGCCGCCGAGACCCGCATGATGGCGGAGAAGTGGCGCGAGGGCCTGCAGGACACCGAGGCCGTGGTCATCGCCAACGCCGACGACCCGCTGGTGACCTGGGCCGCCTCCTCCTGCAAGAAGGTGGTCTGGGTGGCCGCCGGACAGGCCTGGAAGGAGGACGCCTGGTCCTGCCCCGCGTGCGGCGGTGTGATGCAGCGCCCGGGCGACGACTGGTTCTGCCAGGAGTGCGGCTTCCGGCGCCCCAACCCGCACTGGGCGCTCCAGGGCACCCACGTGATCGACCCGCAGCGCGGCGCCTGGCCGATCCAGCTGCAGCTGCCCGGCCGGGCCAACCTGGCCAACGCCACCAGCTCGGCCGCCGTCGCCGCCGTGTTCGGCGTCTCCCCGCAGGTCGCGCTGGAGCGGATGCGCTCGGTGACGGCCGTGGCCGGCCGCTACGACGTGGTCCAGTACCAGGGCCGGGACATCCGCCTGCTGCTCGCGAAGAACCCGGCCGGCTGGCTGGAGACCTTCTCGCTGATCGACGGCCCGCCGGCCCCCGTCCTCCTGTCGGTCAACGCCCTCGACGCCGACGGCACCGACACCTCCTGGCTGTGGGACGTCGACTACGAGCGCCTCGCCGGGCACCCGATCTTCGTGATGGGCCAGCGCAAGCTGGACCTGGCCGTCCGCCTCGAGGTCGCCGGGCTGCAGTTCCACGTGGTGGACACCCTGGAGCAGGCCGTCCGGATGGCCCCGCCCGGCCGGATCGAGGCCATCGCCAACTACACCGCCTTCCAGCAGCTGCGGAAGGTCGTGGCCGGCTGATGCCGCGCCCGCACACCAGTCTTTTCGTGACGGAAGGCCTTCGAGGATGAGTGAGAGCAGCCTGCGCGTGGTCTGGGTCTACCCGGACCTGCTCAGCACCTACGGCGACCGCGGCAACGCCCTGGTCGTGGAGCGCCGGGCCCGCCAGCGCCATCTCAACGTGACCCGGATCGACGTGCGGTCCGACCAGGCGATCCCCACCAGCGGGGACATCTACCTGATCGGCGGCGGCGAGGACCGCCCGCAGCGGCTGGCCGCCGAGCGGCTGCGCGCCGACAGCGGCCTGGTGCGGGCCGCCGAGAACGGCGCGATCATCTTCGGCGTCTGCGCCGGTTTCCAGATCATGGGCCACGAGTTCATCAACGACCTCGGCGAGCGCGAGCAGGGCCTGGGCCTGCTGGACGTCTGGACCACCCGCGGTGAGGGCGCCCGCTGCGTCGGCGACGTGCTGGCCGACATCGACCCGCGGCTCGGCCTGCCGCAGCTGACCGGCTTCGAGAACCACCAGGGCGTCACCCACCTCGGCCAGGGCGTCCAGCCGTTCGCGACCGTCACCGTCGGCCGGGGCAACGGCACCGGTGACGGCACCGAGGGCGCCTGGCGGGACACCGTCTTCGGTACGTACATGCACGGCCCGGTGCTGGCCCGCAACCCCGCCGTCGCCGACATGCTGATCCGACTGGCGCTGGACGTCAACGCCCTGCCGCCGGCCGACACCACCTGGTACGACGCGCTGCGCGCCGAGCGCATCGCCGCCACGACGCGCCCCGCGTAGTACGCCCGTACGCCCCGCCCGGGTGCCCGCGATGCGGTCACCCGGCCCGCGGGCGGCCCCGGACGTACGACAATGGGGCTGCCGGCTGCACACCCTCCTCGGCAGCAGGCTCGCAATTCCGCGCGGGGGCGCCGACGGCGCCGCTCCCGCGTCGGCTCCTGCCCGGCCGGACCAGGGGCCGTATGCTCGACCTCGCGGCCGTTTTCGGACGTTCTGTCCGGATCGGCCGGTCCAACACCTCGCGGCCACCTCCCCGCCATCCCGGTGTGGGAGCGCCCCGTCGCGGTGACGGCTCGTCGTCCCAGCCTGTAGTCCGGCCGTTCCTCGGTTCTGCTCGGGAGTTGCAAAGCTAATGCGTATCGGAGTGCTGACCAGCGGCGGTGACTGCCCCGGCCTGAACGCGGTGATCCGTTCCGTGGTGCACCGGGGGGTGGTCGACCACGGCGACGAGATCATCGGGTTCGAGGACGGTTGGCGCGGTTTCCTGGAAGGGCACCACCGCCCCCTGACCCTGGACTCGGTGAGCGGCATCCTGGCCCAGGGCGGCACCATCCTCGGGTCCTCCCGGGTGCAGCCGAGCCACCTGCGGGACGGCGTCGAGCGGGCCAAGAAGTACTGCGCCGACCTCGGCCTGGACGCGGTGATCCCGATCGGCGGCGAGGGCACCCTGAAGGCCGCCAAGCTGATGAGCGACGCGGGCCTGCCGATCGTCGGCGTGCCCAAGACCATCGACAACGACATCGCCGCCACCGACGTGACCTTCGGCTTCGACACCGCCGTCTCGGTCGCCACCGAGGCCCTGGACCGGCTGAAGACCACCGCCGAGTCCCACCAGCGGGTCATGGTGGTCGAGGTCATGGGCCGGCACACCGGCTGGATCGCGCTGAACGCCGGCATGGCGGCCGGCGCCCACGCCATCGTCGTGCCCGAGCGCCCGTTCCACATCGAGAAGCTCACCGCCGTCGTCCGTGAGCGCTTCGACCGGCAGAAGAAGTTCGCCATCGTGGTCTGCGCCGAGGGCGCCAAGCCCGAGCCCGGCACCATGCACTGGGAGGAGGGCACCAAGGACATCTACGGCCACGAGCGCTTCACCGGCATCGCCACCCAGCTCTCCCGCGAGCTGGAGCACCGCCTCGGCAAGGAGGCCCGCCCGGTGATCCTCGGCCACACCCAGCGCGGCGGCACCCCGACCGCCTACGACCGGGTGCTCGCCACCCGCTTCGGCTGGCACGCCGTCGAGGCCGTCCACAAGGGCGCCTTCGGGCACATCACCGCGCTGCACGGCACCGACATCAACCTGGTGCCGCTGGCCGAGGCGGTCGCCGAGCTGAAGACCGTCCCGCAGGAGCGCTACGTGGAGGCCGAGACGGTCATCTGACCCTCCCGCCTTCCGTACCGGAGCCCCCGGCCCGCCCGGCCGGGGGCTCCCGCGCATCCGGCGGGCATTCCCGTCGCCCTCCGGTTAGCGTGGGCCGGGGACCCACCGGAAGGACGGCCATGGAGATCCTGGCGTACGGAGTGCAGGCCGACGAACGGCCGCTGCTGGAACGGGCCTTCGCGGGCCGGCACGGACTGCGCTGCCTGGACGTGTTCCTCAACCACGACACCGCTCCGCTCGCCGCCGGCTACCCCGCCGTCAGCAGCAGCGTCAACGCCGTCCTGGAGGCCGAGACCCTCGCCCTGCTGGCCGCCGGGGGCACCAAGCTGATCGCCCAGCGCTCCACCGGCTTCAACAACATCGACCTGGACGCCGCCGCCGAGCTCGGCCTCACCGTCGCCCGGGTCTCCCACTACAGCCCGTACTCGGTCGCCGAACACGCCTGGGCGCTCGCCCTCGCCGTCAACCGCCGCCTCACCCGCGCCGCCACCCGCACCCGCGAGTTCGACTTCCGCCTCGACGGGCTGCTCGGGCGGGACGTGCACGGGATGACCGTCGGGGTGATCGGCACCGGCAAGATCGGCGCGTGCTTCACCCGGATCGCGGCCGGCTTCGGCACCGAACTGCTCGGCTGGGACCTCACACCGAACCCGGCCTGCCTCGAACTCGGCATGCGCTACACCGAGTTGCCCGAACTCCTGACCCGCGCCGACCTGGTGAGCCTGCACGTCCCGCTGGTGCCGGCCACCCACCACCTGATCGACACCGCCGCGCTGGCCCGGATGAAGGACGACGCGATCCTCGTCAACTCCAGCCGCGGCGGCCTGATCGACAGCGCCGCCCTGGTCGAGACCCTGCGCGCCGGGCGGCTGTCCGGCGTCGGCCTCGACGTCTACGAGGAGGAGACCGGCGTCTTCTTCACCGACCGCTCCATCCAGGGCATCACCGACGATGTCCTCGCCCGGCTCGTCACCTTCCCCCAGGTCCTGGTCACCAGCCACCAGGCCTACTTCACCCGCACCGCCGTCGGCCAGATCGTCGACGCCACCGCCCGCAACATCGACGACTTCGCCGCCGGCCGCACCAACGAGAACACCCTCGTACCGAGGAGCTGACCCGGGCGCACCGGCCGCCCGGCGGGGTCTGCTACCGTCCCGCACATGGTCAAGATCGTGCCGTTCACCGGCGGCGAGAAGGAAAGCCTGCACACCGCCCTGGACCGGCACCGCGACGCGGTGCTGTGGAAGGTCCAGGGCCTGGACGACGCGCAGCTGCGGCGGCCGATGACGCCCTCGGGCACGACCCTGCTGGGCCTGGTCAAGCACCTCGGCGGCGCCGAACTCGGCTGGTTCCGCGAGACCTTCGGCCTGGAGACCGGCCCGCTGCCGTTCGACATCGACGCGGACGAGGCCTCCGACATGCGGATCGAGCCGCACGAGTCGACCGCGGACGTGCTGGCCTTCTACGCCCGCGCCCGGGCCGCCGCCGACGAGGCGATCGACCGGCTGGAGCTGGACACCCTGGGCACCTCCTGGTCGGGCCGGACGGTCTCGCTGCGCTGGGTGCTCATCCACATGACCACCGAAACCGCCCGGCACGCCGGGCACATGGACATCCTGCGCGAACTCACCGACGGCGCGACCGGGGACCACGACCGGAGCTGAGCGGTGCCCCGCGCGCAGCGACGGATCGATCACCACGTGCGCGGGGGCGGCGGCCCCAACCACCGCCCCAGCACCGGCCGTTCAATCAGGCCGTGTAGCCGCCGTCCACCGCGAGGGCGGTGCCGGTGACGTAGCGGCCGCCGGGGCCGGCCAGGAAGGCGACGGCGGCGGCGATGTCCTCGGCCTCGCCGAAGCGGTCCAGCGCGGTGAGCGAGCGCTGGAAGCCGGCGGAGTCGCCGTCGGCCGGGTTCATGTCGGTGTCGATCGGGCCGGGGTCGACGACGGTGGCGGTGATCCCGCGCGGCCCGAGTTCCCGGGCCAGGCCCTTGGTCAGCCCGATCAGCGCGGTCTTGGCCGTCGCCTGGAGGACGAAGTTCGCGTCGGGTACCCGCCCGTTGAAGCAGGATCCGATGCTGATGATCCGCCCGCCCTCGCCCATGTGCCGGGCGGCGGCCTGGGCGGCCAGGAACACCGACCGGACGTCGACGGCGAGCACCCGGTCGATCTCCTCGACCGACACCTCGTCGAGCGGCCCGTAGGTGAGGAAGCCCGCGTTGTTCACCAGGACGTCGATCCCGCCCAGCTGCCGGACCGTCTCCTCCACCGCCCGCGCCGCGGCCTCCGGTTCGACCAGGTCGGCTCGGATCGCCACCGCCCGGCCGCCCGCCGCCTCGATCTCCTTGACGACCGTCCGGGCCTGCTCCTCCGCCCGGACGTAGGTCAGCGTCACCGCCGCCCCCTCGGCCGCCAGCCGCTTGGCCACCGCCGCGCCGATCCCCCGGCTGCCGCCGGTCACCAGGGCCACCTTGCCGGTCAGCTCGCTGCTCATCGTTCTTCCCCCTTCAGTGGATGCCGCGTTCGTCGCACCCCGAAGGTAGGACCTGACACGCGTGTCAGATTCAAGCCCTCTCGTACGCGGGCGCCTCCTCCGCCGCCTCCTCCGCCGCCTCCTCCGCCGCCTCCTCCGCCTCCTCCTCCGCCGGCGCGGAGCTCTTCCGCGGGCGCGTCGCGAAGGTCAGCACGGCCAGCCCGGCGAACAGCGCGGCCGCGATCAGCCCGTTGACGTGCAGCCCCGCGGTGAACGCCGAGCGCGCGCCGTGCAGCAGTTCGGCGCCCGGCCCGGCGGGCAGGTGCCGGGCGGCCTCGACCGCTCCTGCCAGCGAGTCGGAGCCGCCGCCGGTGCGGTCGCGGTAGACCGCCGCCGCGACGGTGCCGAGCAGGGCGAAGCCGAGCGAGCCGCCGAAGTAGTTGCCGGTCTCCGACATCGAGGCCGCCGAGCCCGCCCGCTCCGGCGGCACCGAGCCGAGGACCAGCCCGGTGCCCAGGGCGAACAGCGGCCCGGTGCCCAGCGCCAGCACCGCGATGCCGGTCATCACCAGCGGCAGCGAGCCCGCGTCCTCGTCCACGCCGACCAGCAGCAGGGCGCCCAGCGCGGAGAGCGCCAGCCCGCCCGCGATCGCGGTCGTCCGCTCCACCCGGCCGGCCAGCCGCGGCGCGGCCATGGTGCCGACCGCGACCGCCAGGCCCATCGGGGCGAACAGCACGGCCGAGGCGAACGGCGAGCGGCCCAGCACGCTCTGCAGGTACTGGGTCACCAGCAGCCCGGTGCCGGCCATCGCCACCCCGGCGAGCACCAGCGAGGCCAGCACCGCCGTGAACGGACGGCTGCGCAGCAGGCGCAGGTCCAACAGCGGTCGCTCCAGCCGCAGTTGCCGCCGGACGAAGAGGTACCCGACGCCGGTGCCCACCAGCAGGGCCGTCACCGGGAGCAGCGGTGCACCCCCGGCCGGCAACTGCTTGACGCCGTACAGCACCAGCAGCACGGCGGCCAGCGACAGTCCGACCCCGGCCGGGTCCAGCCTCCCGGCCGCCACGCTGCGGAACTCCGGCAGCACGGCGGGCCCGGCCGCCACCAGCACCGCCATGGCCGGCACGGCGGCCAGGAACACCGAGCCCCACCAGAAGTGCTGGAGCAGGAACCCGGCCAGCACCGGCCCCAGCGCCCCGCCCGCGAACTGGCAGGTCGCCCAGACCGCGACGGCCCGCCCGCGTTCGCGCTCGTCCCGGAACATGTTGGTGATCAGTGCGAGCGTGGACGGCGCCAGCGTCGCCCCGGCGACGCCCAGCAGGGCCCGTACGACGATCAGCATCAGCGGGTCGACGGCGAACGCCGCGACCACCGACAGCAGCCCGAAGGCCGCCGCGCCGGTGAGCAGCAGGCGCCGGCGGCCGATCCGGTCGCCGAGCGTGCCCATGGTGATGACCAGCCCGGCCACCAGCAGCCCGTAGCTGTCGCTGATCCACAGCTGCTGGACCCCGGAGGCGCCCAGGTCGGCACTCAACTTCGGCAGGGCGAGCAGCAGCGCCGTCATGTCCATCGCGACCAGCAGGGTCGGCAGCATCAGCAGGGCCAGCCCCAGCCGTGCCCGGTTCACTCTCATCTCGGTGACTCCTCCGTCTCGGAAACCGTTCCGCCGAGCGGTCGGAGCGACCGGCGGTTTCTTGACAGGCTGGGCTTCTTGGCACCCGGGCACGGTGCGACGGGACGGAACTCGTGGGAGATTTCTCCGGCGGGGACGTCCAGGGATGTCAAGACGGCGGCGCCGGCTCCGACCGTACGGTCGAGGGGCCCGACCGGGGCCCGCCCACGACGAGGAGTACACGATGAAGTTCCTGATCAGCCTGCACATCAACCCGGCCGTGCTGGACGCGCTGACCGACGAGGAGAAGGCGGCGATCGGCGCCGGGCACGGGAGGTTCATCGAGGAGCTGAAGTCCTCCGGCGAACTGATCGTCACCCAGGCGCTGGTCGACCCGTCCCAGGCCGCCGTGGTCAGGGTGCGCGACGGTCAGCCGGCGGTGACCGACGGCCCGTTCCTGGAGGCCAAGGAGTTCCTCGGCGGCTTCTACCTGGTCGACGTCGAGGACAAGGAACGGGCGATCGAGCTCGCCGCGCGGATCCCGGACGCCGCGATCGACGGGCTGGGCGTCGAGGTGCGCCAGGTGATGTTCTCCGACGGACACTTGGAGGCATGACAGCACCGCACTTCGAGGACCTGCTGCGTGACCTCACGCCGCAGGTCCTCGGCACCTTGGTACGACGGTACGGCCGGTTCGAGGGCTGCGAGGACGCCGTGCAGGAGGCCGTCCTCGCCGCGAGCGTGCAGTGGCCCGAGGAGGGCGTGCCGGACAACCCGCGCGGCTGGCTGGTGACGGTCGCCGGACGGCGGCTGGTGGACCAGATCCGCAGCGACCACGCCCGCCGCGAGCGCGAGAACGCGACCACGGCCGCCGAGGTGCCGCCGGAGGAGGTGCCGGACACCGACGACACCCTGCTCCTGCTCTTCCTGTGCTGCCACCCGGCGCTCACCGCCGCCTCCCAGACCGCGCTCACCCTGCGCGCGGTCGGCGGCCTGACCACCGCCGAGATCGCCCGCGCCTTCCTGGTGCCGGAGGCCACCATGGCGGCCCGGATCAGCCGGGCCAAGCAGCGGATCCGGGCGGCCGGCAGCTCCTTCGCCCTCCCCGAGGGCGCCGAGCGCGAGGAGCGGCTGCGGGTCGTACTGCACGTGCTCTACCTCATCTTCAACGAGGGCTACACCGCCTCCTCGGGCAGCGAACTGCACCGCGCCGACCTCGCGCGGGAGGCGATCCGGCTGACCAGGATGGTGCACGCCCAGCTGCCGGAGGACGGCGAGGTGACCGGGCTGCTCGCCCTGATGCTGCTCACCCACGCCCGCCGGGCGGCCCGCACGACGGCGGCCGGCGACCTGGTGCCGCTGGCCGAGCAGGACCGCACCGCCTGGGAGCGCGCGCTGCTCGACGAGGGCACCGCGCTGGCCAAGGCCGCCCTGGCCGCGCCCGAGCTGGGCCCGTACCAGCTCCAGGCCGCCATCGCCGCCACCCACGCCGACGCCGCCACCGCCCGGGAGACCGACTGGGCGCAGGTGCACGCCCTCTACCTGATCCTGGAGCGGATCGCCCCCAACCCGATGGTCACCCTCAACCACGCCGTCGCCCTCGCCGAACTGAACGGCCCGCAGGCCGGGCTCGCTCTGCTCGCCACCCTGGACGGGGACCAGCGGATGGCCGGCCACCACCGGCTGCTCTCCGTCCGGGCGCACCTGCTGGAGCGGGCCGGCGACCGGGCTGGGGCGTACGACCACTACCGGCGCGCGGCGAAGGCCACCGCGAGCCTGGCGGAGCAGCGGTTCCTGGAGGCGCGGGCCCGCCGACTACAGGCGCAGTAACTACAGGCGTCGTAACTACAGGCGTCGCAACTACGGACGTAGTCGAACACCCGCTCAACCAAGCCCGAGCGCCGCCCGGTACCACGGCGCCGCTCCGGCCAGGCGGGCCAGCGGGCCCGGGCCGGGCGGGCAGGTGGCCAGGCGCCAGACGTCGTCGCTGCGGTACCAGTGGTCGCGGGCGATCATGCTCAACTGGCGCTCGGAGACCCTCCCCCGCGTCTCCGCGAGCAGCCGGCAGCACTCCTCCCAGGACAGCGCCGGGCCGTCCAGGGCGGGCAGCAGGCCGAGCCCGGCCAGGGCGGCGAGCAGCTCGCCACTGCGAACCGGCTCCGGGTGGGCGGCGTGGTGGACGCCCACCACCGGGGCCGGCGCGTCCAGCGCGAGCGCGGTGATCAGCCGGGCCAGGTCCGTCCGGTCCACCAGGGAGAGCCGGACGTCGCCGCCCGCCCAGCGGCCCGGCACCCGCCGGGCCAGCTCGGCCAGGGCGGGCACCACCCAGCGGTCGCCCGTCCCGGTGACCAGCGCGGGGCGCAGCACCACGGCACCGGCCGCCAGGGCACGGCCCTCGCCGAGCAGTCTGGTGCGGCTGGCCGCGGACACCGGCGCGGTCGGCACCTCGTCGACGTCGACGCCCGCGTGCGGGCCCTCCCCGTACACCGCCGTGGTCGACAGGTGGACGATCCGGCGGATCCCGGCCCGGGTGGCCGCCGCCATCACCGCCGCCGTGCCCCGGTCGTTCACCGCCGCGCACTCCTCGGCGCCGCCGCTGACCCGGGAAGCGAGGTGGAGCAGCACCCCGGCGCCCGTACAGAGCTCCGTGAGCGCCGCCCGATCGGCGAGGTCGCCGCGCACCCAGACGGTGTGCCCGTCCCCGGTGTGCCCGCCCCCTGCGGGCTCCCCGCGCACCAGCGCCCGCACCGGGACGCCGCGCGCCGCGAGGGCCGCCCGTACGGCCGAGCCGATGAAGCCGGTCGCCCCGGTGAGTGCGACCACGACCCCTGCCCCGGGCCGCTGCGACGCCGCCATGGCTGACTCCTCCCTGCCGACCGGCCGGTCAGTCTAGCCACGACCTCGCACCCCGCCGGAGCCACCCGCACGGAGCCCGTACGGAGCCCGTACGGAGCCCGTACGGAGGGGGCGGCGGTATGGCCGAGGTAAGGCCCACCTAGGCTGTATGCCAAGCAAAACGGGCGAACCGGACCCCCAGCGGGGACCACGAGGACGGAAAGCGGGACCCGCCGATGGGCGACGGAATGTCAGGAATGCACCACCACGGCGGGATGACCCGACTAGGCCCGTTCACCCTCTCCCACGCCTGGACCTGGTCCCCGGACTGGGTGTTCCTGCTCGGCGGCCTGGTCGCGCTGGCGCTGTACCTGGTCGGCGTGGTCCGGCTGTACCGGCGCGGCGACCGCTGGCCGGTCGGCCGGGTCATCGGCTGGGTCGCGGGCGTCGCCAGCTTGCTGCTGGTCACCTGCAGCGGGCTGAACGACTACGGCATGGTGCTGTTCAGCGCGCACATGATCCAGCACATGGTGCTGTCCATGCTGACGCCGATCCTGCTGCTGCTCGGCGCCCCGATCACCCTCTCGCTGCGCGCCCTGCGCCCGGCCGGCAAGGGACGGCCGCGCGGGCCGCGCGAGTTGCTGGTGGCGCTGCTGCACAGCCGGTACGTCCGGGTGGTCTCGCACCCGGCCTTCACCATCCCGCTGTTCATCGCGAGCCTGTACGGGGTCTACTTCACCCCGGTGTTCGACCTCCTGATGCAGTACCGGCTCGGGCACATCTTCATGATGGTCCACTTCCTCATGACCGGTCTGGCCTTCTTCTGGCCGATCATGGGCGTGGACCCGGGCCCGCACCGCCCCGGACACGTGATGCGGATCATCGAGCTGTTCATGGGGATGCCGTTCCACGCCTTCTTCGGCGTGGCGGTGATGATGGCCAGCCACCCGCTGGTCTCCACCTTCACCGTCCAGGCCGCACCGCCCGGGACGGACCTGTTGGAGGACCAGAAGCTGGCCGGCGGCATCACCTGGGCGTTCGGCGAGATCCCGACCGCGATCGTGCTGATCGCGCTGGTCTACCAGTGGATGGGCTCCGAGCAGCGGAAGGCCCGTCGCGCAGACCGCGCCGAGGAGCGCAGCGGCGACGCCGAGCTGGAGGCGTACAACGCCTACCTGGCCTCGCTGCACACCCGCGGCGGGCGCCCGGCCGCGGGCGGTCCGGCGGCCCCCGCCGCCCCGGTCACCCCGGCGGCCGACGCCAGCTGAGCCCCGCCGGCCGGAGCGCCCCGGTGCCTCCCTGCCCACCCGGGAGCCCACGTCCTCCCCGAGGAGGACGTGGGCTCCGTCGTACCGGGTCCCGCCGTGCTTCGGAACGGTGGTTCCACCGGGCGCGTTCGACGGATATGCGCGCCCTGTTCCCGCTCGCCGTCCTGCTCGGCGGATACGTCCTGCTCTGGCTGCTCGGCTTCCTCGGCTGCGCGCTGCGCCAGCGCCGCCGGCCGGTCCCGCTCGGCGCCGACTACCTGGTGGTCCTGGGCGCCGCGCTGGACGGCTGCGAGCCCGCGCCGGCCCTGGCGGCCCGGCTGGACGCCGCGCTGGAACGTTTCGCCCTGGAGGAGGCCGCCGGACACGCCCCGCTGCTGCTGGTGACCGGCGGCAAGGGCCCGCACGAGGACTGCACCGAGGCCGGCGCGATGGCCCGCTACCTGCTCGCCCGAGGCGTCCCGGCCGAGCGGATCCGCCGCGAGGATCGGGCCGTGAACACCGCCGAGAACCTGCGCTTCAGCGCCGCCCTGATGGCCGCCGAGCGCCCCGGCTACCGCTGCACCGTCGTCACCAGCGGCTTCCACACCGTCCGCTCCGCCCTGGCCGCCCGCCGGGCCGGCGCCCCCGGCCGGGTGCTCGGCGCGGACGGGCCGCTCGCGCACGGCCCGTACCAGCTGCTGCGCGAGGCGGTCGGCACGGCGCTCGCGCTGCCGCGCGCCAACGGCGCCGCGCTCCTGCTGCTGACCGGCACCGGAGTGGTGCTGGGACTGGCCTGAACGGGCCATGAGATCTTGCCACCCGGTCCGTCAGTATGAGGACGGAAACCGAGCGCGCAGGGGGCGGGCATGGCAGAACCGGAGAACGGGTGGAGCCCGCTCCAACGGATCGGCGCCGCGGTCAGCGTGTCGGCCTTCGTGACGGCGGCGGTGGTGGCCGGCCTGGCCGCCCGGGACTGGACGCTGGACGACCCGGCCTGGCTCGGCGCGCGCCCCTGGGTGGTCGGGCCGGCGCTGATGGTGGGCCTGCTCGGCCTGGTCCCGGCGCTGGGCTGGGCCGAGGCGGGCACAGGACTCACGCTGTTCCTGTTCTTCGCGGTGCCCGCCGTCCTCTGCACCGCGCTGACCACCCAGGACGTCCTGGACGTCCGGCAGTGGCTGCGCACCGACCAGTCGGTGACCGTCACCCTCAGCGGCTGCCACCGCTCGGGCACCCGGACGAACGTGATCGGCGACTACCAGGACACCAACGACGTCTACGACTGCACGTACTCCTGGACGGCCGGGGGCCGGAACTGGGAGCAGGTCCGCACGACCGAGAAGAACCACCGCGACGGCTACCGGACGGACATGTGGACGGACCCGTCGACCGGTGAGCTCGCCGACCACAGCATCGTCAGCACGGCCTGGGGGATCTTCTGGACCGGCGTCGTCGCTCTGCCTTCGCTGTTCTTCGGCCCGGGCCTGGTCTTCGCACTGTACGAATCCCGGCTACTCCGCCGGCCCGCCCGGGAAGTCCGCGACGCGGCCTGACACGCGGAGAGGCCCCCGGGGCCGCCGCAGCGGACCCGGGGGCCTCCCCTTGGTTCAACCCGCCTGGTGTCAGGCCAGGTTGGCGAGCGCCTCGTTGAAGGTCTTCGACGGGCGCATCACGGCCGCGGCCTTGGCCGGGTCCGGCTGGTAGTAGCCGCCGAGGTCGACGGCCGAGCCCTGGACGGCGATCAGCTCGTCCACGATGGCCTTCTCCTGCTCGGTCAGCGCCTTGGCGAGGCCGTCGAAGGCCTGGGCCAGCTCGGCGTCGGCGGTCTGCTTGGCCAGCTCCTGGGCCCAGTACATGGCCAGGTAGAAGTGGCTGCCGCGGTTGTCGATGCCGCCGAGGCGGCGGCTCGGCGACTTGTCCTCGTTGAGGAAGGTGCCGGTGGCGCGGTCCAGGGTGTCGGCCAGCACCTGGGCGCGGGCGTTGCCGGTGCTGGTGGCCAGGTGCTCGAAGCTGGCGGCCAGCGCGAAGAACTCGCCCAGGCTGTCCCAGCGCAGGTAGTTCTCCTTGACCAGCTGCTGGACGTGCTTCGGGGCGGAGCCACCGGCGCCGGTCTCGAACAGGCCGCCGCCCGCCATCAGCGGGACGACCGACAGCATCTTGGCGCTGGTGCCCAGCTCCAGGATCGGGAACAGGTCGGTCAGGTAGTCACGCAGCACGTTGCCGGTCACCGAGATGGTGTTCTCGCCGCGGCGGATGCGCTCCAGCGAGAACTTGGTGGCCTCGACCGGGGACTTGATCTCGATCCGCAGGCCGGTGGTGTCGTGCTGCGGGAGGTAGGTCTTGACCTTCTCGATCAGCACGGCGTCGTGGGCGCGGTTCTCGTCCAGCCAGAACACCGCCGGGTCGCCGGTGGCGCGGGCGCGGGTGACGGCCAGCTTGACCCAGTCCTGGATCGGGGCGTCCTTGGTCTGGCAGGCGCGGAAGATGTCGCCCGGCTGGACGGCCTGCTCCAGCACCACGTTGCCCTCGGTGTCGACCAGGCGGACGGTGCCGGCGGCCTCGATCTCGAAGGTCTTGTCGTGGGAGCCGTACTCCTCGGCGGCCTGGGCCATCAGGCCGACGTTCGGGACCGAGCCGATGGTGGCCGGGTCCAGGGCGCCGTTGGCGCGGCAGTCGTCGATGACGGCCTGGTACACGCCGGCGTAGCTGTGGTCCGGCAGCACGGCGAGGGTGTCGGCCTCCTGGCCGTCCGGACCCCACATGTGGCCGGAGGTGCGGATCATGGCCGGCATCGAGGCGTCGACGATGACGTCGCTCGGCACGTGCAGGTTGGTGATGCCCTTGTCCGAGTCGACCATGGCCAGGGCCGGGCCCTCGGCCAGCTCGGCGTCGAAGGAGGCCTTGATCTCGGCGCCGTTCGGCAGCTTGTCGAGGCCGGCCAGGATGCCGCCGAGGCCGTTGTTCGGGTTCAGACCGGCGGCGGCCAGCGCCTCGCCGTACGCGGCGAAGGTCTTCGGGAAGAAGGCGCGGACCACGTGGCCGAAGATGATCGGGTCGGAGACCTTCATCATGGTGGCCTTGAGGTGCACCGAGAACAGCACGCCCTCGGCCTTGGCGCGGGCGACCTGGGCGGCCAGGAACCGGTTCAGGGCGTCGGCGCGCATCACCGAGGCGTCGACGACCTCGCCGGCCAGCACCGGGACCTTCTCGCGCAGCACGGTGGTGGTGCCGTCCTGGGCGACCAGCTCGATGCGCAGGGCGCCGTCGGCGGCGATCACGGCGGACTTCTCGGTGCTCGCGAAGTCGTTCTCGCCCATGGTGGCGACGTTGGTCTTGGACTCGGCGGTCCAGGCACCCATGCGGTGCGGGTGGGTCTTGGCGTAGTTCTTGACCGACAGCGGGGCGCGGCGGTCCGAGTTGCCCTCACGCAGGACCGGGTTGACCGCGCTGCCCTTGACCTTGTCGTAGCGGGCGCGGACGTCCTTGTCCTCGTCGGTCCGCGGGTCGTCCGGGTAGTCCGGCAGGGCGTAGCCCTGGGCCTGCAGCTCGGCGATGGCGGCCTTCAGCTGCGGCACGGAGGCCGAGATGTTCGGCAGCTTGATGATGTTGGCGCTCGGGGTCTTGGCGAGCTCGCCCAGCTCGGCCAGGGCGTCACCGATCCGCTGGGCCTCGGTCAGACGCTCCGGGAAGCTGGCGATGATCCGCCCGGCCAGGGAGATGTCACGGGTCTCCACCCGCACGCCCGCCGTCGAGGCGTACGCCTGGACCACCGGCAGGAACGAGTAGGTCGCCAGGGCCGGAGCCTCGTCGGTGTGCGTATAGATGATGGTCGAGTCAGTCATCGGTACTCCGCTTCACGTCTCCAACGTCTTGACGTCAAGATATCTCGTCCCGGGCCCCTCGCTCCACCTGCCCCCGCCCCGGAGCGTGCGCCGGTCCCGTCCGGGGGCGCGGCGAGGGCCGTCTCCACCGTGGTCCGGAGCCGACCGGGCGGCAAGCGGAGCGCTCCCGGCGCTTCCGGATCAGGTGGCGGTCGGCCGGTGTTCCGGAACCGGTCGGGCGGAGTTCGGGCGGCCGGGGAATCCGCCTAGTCCAATCGAGTGAGTCGGGTGTCAGGAGTGCGTCAACGCACCATCCCATTCGGTCAACGGTGCGTCAGGACCGCTGTCGTACGCGCCGACCCGGCCTAGCGTCGGAACAGAGCAGTTCCGGCAGCCACCACCACCCCACTCGGGAGCATCCGCATGGCCCGCGTCGTCTGGCACGTCCCGGTCACCACCACCGCCACCGGAAGCACCACCGCCCTCCGCCTCTTCCGCACGCGCGACGGCCGCCGGTGCGCGGTCGGGTTCTCCAGCCCCGAAGACCTCGCCGCGCTCCTCGGACCGGACCAGGTCCACACCGAACTCGGCGAGCCCGCCCTGCGCGCCCTCACCACCCCGCTCGGCATCGACGCCCTGGTGCTCGACCCGCGCCTGGTCGCCCCGCCCGTCCCCACCCCCGCCGCCGGACCCACCCCGGCCCCGACCGCACAACTCCAGCACCGGTGACCGCCCCGCTGCACCTCGTCCCGGACGCCCCGGGACACCCCGAAGGGACCCGGGCCCTGCACGCCATCGCCCGGATCAGCCACGGACCGGTCCCGCTCGACTTCGACCGCCTGGCGGCGGAGTTCCCGGCCGTACGGAGCGGCCTCGCCCTCGCCGGCGACGCCGACCTGGAACTCCGCCTCGCCTGCACCGGCCCGGAGGAACTGCGGGCCGTCGCCGCCGCCCTGCACCGGGCGGGCGCCACCAGGGTCCGCATCGACCTGGTGCTGCGGGCCCTCACCCCGGCACCGGTGACCCTGCGGCCGGTGCCGTGACCCGGTGCCCGGGCCGGGCGTCGGGGCTCAGGCGTCGCGGGCCGGGCCTCGCCGTACCTCACTCGAATCCGGGGCGCGGGTCCGGATTGATCGCCTGACCGTCGATCTCCGCACCCCAGGCGTCCTCGCCACTGGCGTCGACGCAGTAGCCGCTGCCCTCGACGTGCCCGCCCGCGGCACGGCAGGTCTCGGCGGTGACGTCGCGCCGGCCGCTCGCCGCCGCGGAGGCGGCCGGGGTCACGGCACCGGCGGCGAGGAGGACGGCGGTCGCGGTCGTGACGGCCACCCGGGCCGCGCGTGAGGTCTTCATGCGGCCCACGACAGCACGACGACCTTCCCCCGGCGACCACGACTCGCCCGCCCGGAGGCACCAAATCCAGGCCGGGGCCCCGCCCGACGCCCGCGCCCCGCGATCCCGGCGCGCAGCGCCCCCGCCTCGGCGCCGGGAAGCCGGAAGCCTGGAACCCGGGGCCCGACGCCGCAGGCCCGAACGCCCCGGAGCCGGGGCACGCCGCGTCGGCGTGCCCAGGCTCCGGCGCGTCACGCCCGGGTCAGGGCCGCGATCGCCGCCAGCAGCAGCGCAGAGCCGGCCGCCAGGCCGGCGGTGAAGGGTTCGCCGAGGAAGAGCACGCCGATCACCGCCGCCGTGGCCGGCTCCAACAGCACCAGTACGGAGGCGGTGGTGCCCGGTACGGCCGTCAGCCCGCTGAAGTACCACCGGTAGGCGAGCAGCGTCGGCACCGTCCCGAGGAACAGCACCGCTCCGCCGGTCAGCGCCGGCTGTCCGGCGGTGGGCAGCACGCCCTGGAGGGCCGCGAACGGCAGCAGGCAGAGCAGCCCGGTCATGAAGGCGCCAGTGCTCGCCCGGGCCGTACCGCCGCCCCGGGCCCACAGGGTCAGCCCGCTCTGGCCGACGCCCGCGAGCACCGCGAGGGCGACGCCCAGTGCCGGGCGCGGTCCGGCGGCCGGGGCCGCGACGAGCAGGGCGAGCCCTCCGAGGGCGAGCACGACGGCGGCCACCGCCCGCCCGGTGAGACGTTCGCCGAGCAGCAGGTGGGCGCCGAGGCTGGTGAGCACCGGCCCGGCGCCGATGGTGATCAGGGTGCCCAGCCCCAGGCCCGCGTAGTGCACGGAGGCGAAGTAGGCGCACTGGCTGACGGCCAGCCCGAGGCCGGTGAGCACGGCGGCGCCGCGCATCCCGCCGGAACCGGCCGGGGCCCCGGAGGGCAGCAGCGCCAGACAGAGCGCCGCGACGCCGAAGCGCCAGCAGGAGACGGCCACCGGGCCGAGCCCGCTGGTGCGCATCAGCAGTGCGGCCACGGCTCCGCCCACCCCCCAGGCGACGGCGGCGGCGGAAATGGACAGCAGGCCGTGCCGGAAGGGCACGGCGGTGTACGAGGTCATGCGTCGGTACTCCACGATGGTTCGCCGGTTCAGGTCCGCGGGGTACGCGGGCGGCAGCCATCACCCCGGCGGCGGGCATCCCCGCTCGGCCGGGTTCGTCGGAGTTCGCCGCCCGCTAGCGGACCGGCGGCGGGAGGATCACGAAACGCACGGGGCCCAGGCTACGCCCGCCCGTCGGTGCTCTTTCCGGGCCGCCCAGGCCGGCTGCGGTCGAGCGGGCCGGCTGCGGTCGAGCGGGAACACCCCCGGGCGAGGAGCACGCGCGATGAACCAGCTGACGCACGACGAGGTAAGGGCCGCCGGGCAGCGGATCGCCGGGCGAGTGCAGCCGGTCACGGTGGCGCCGGGTGACGACGGCGGACGGAACTGGCTGGCGCTGGAGTTCCTGCAGCACACCGGCAGCTTCAAGGCCTGCGGCGTGCAGGACTTCCTGCTCGCCCACACCGAGGCGGGCGCCCTCCCGCAGGCCGGCGTCACCATCGCCTCGGGCGACGACGCCGGCCTGGCCTGCGCCTGGGCGGCACGCGAACTCGGCTTCCGGGCAAGGGTGTTCCTGCCGGAGACGGCCTCACCGGTGAAGCTGGCGCGGCTGCGCTCGTACGGTGCGAGGTACGGCCGGTCGGCCGGGAGCACGCGGACGCGCTGGCGGCGTGCGAGGAGTTCGCGGCGGACAGCGGGGCGCTGGCTTCGCATGCGCATGACCACCCGCTGATCGCGGCCGGGGCAGGGACGGTCCTGGAGGAGATCCGCGCCCGGGCGCCCGGGCTGGACACGGTGGTGGCGTCGGGGGCGGCGGCGGGCTGTTCGCCGGGGTCGCGGTCGCGGCCCGCGAGCACGGCGTGCGCGTGGTGGCGGTGGAGCCGGAGGGCAGCCGGTCCCTCAACGCGGCACTGGCGGCGGGCCGCCCGGTGGACGTCCCGGTCCGCCGGGGTCGCGAGCATGAAGCGCTCGACAACGGCAACATCGGCGGCCCGTCACCGTCGAGATCGACGCCACGCCGCCGACTCCGACCGTCCCGTGCCGGTGGACGCCACCGGTCCGGACGGCACCACCCGCAGTGGCCACCCCGCGTCGGCCGCCGATTCCGACGCCGGCGGCACTCCCGACGATCGCCGACGACCCGTCTGACGGTCGACCAGCGGGCTCAGCCGATCGCCGACGCCCGTCGGATCCAGACGGCCCCCCAACCACCACTCCCAGCCGCCGAAGTGCTGAACTCGCCCATTCCGCACCGCATTTGATGAAGATTGAGCAAAGAGCTCCCACCCTCAGACCACTCGGGGTGCGGGAGCTTTTTCATGACGGGCACAAGGAAAAAGATCATCAGAGTTCTCACTCGACGCCCCCCCTCATCGGCGCGGAGCCCGACAGACACGCCGCGACCACACGACCCCAAACCAGAGGCCTCGGCGCGGGCGGCAAGCCGGCAATTTGGCACCCCGTCATTCCGGTCCAGAGGTGCTGGCACGCCAGAGAGCGCCAAAAGGGTGAGCAGGAGTCAGTCGCCACCCAAAAGACCCAATCCACGCCGTCAACTCGCTCTTGAATCAGGCGATTTGAGAAATCTGATAGCCGACCACATCAACCCCCGAAAACGGGGTCAGAGCACCCCGGGTCCCCCATTTGGCCCCCGTCATCAACCATTCGGCACGGGTTGATATGACAGTCCTTCAATCGGCCAGTACGTTCATATCTGTCGGCACCAAGCCGATCCAGTCGAGACAGGAGAAGTTCCATGAACAAGATGACCACCGCCATTGTCCTCGCGGCAACGGCTGGCGTGGCCGTCACCGGCATCACCTACGCGTCGGCCGCGTCCGAGCCGGTCGTGAAGGCGGCGCCGGTCGTCCAGAAGGCGGCCCCGGCGGCCGCTCCGGCGGGCGCCCAGGCGCCGCTCGACGGCGGCGCGAAGGGCAACGAGGGCAAGGGCAACGAGGGCCGCGAGGAGCGCCGCGAGCACCGCGAGCACCGGGAGCACCGCGAGCACCGGGGCATCATCCACGTCAACGAGCGGTCGTACTCCGCGGATGACTTCGGCTGCATCACCGTGGTCAGCGGCCTCGGTGCCAAGTCGCTGAACATCCGCAACGACAGCTGGCGCGAGGTCGAGGTCTTCAGCGGCGCGGTCTGCGACAACGGCGCCCCCATCGCCACCGTCGGGCCCCACAGCTCCAGCGACGGCGTTCACCCGAAGCGCGTGCACGAGGGCGTCGAGGTCGACGACGGCGTCGTGGGCAGCTTCCGCGTCGTCCACCGCTTCCACGGCGGCGAGGGCTTCGGCGAGGGCCGTGGCGAGGGCCACGGCGAGGGCCACGGCGAGGGCCGGAACTGAGACCGACCGGAACTTCCGGAACTCAGGCCGACCGGGACTTCCGGAGCTGAGACCGACCGGGACTTCCGGAACTGATCCAACGGAATGACTGGAGCCCCGGCCCGCCGAAATCGGGCCGGGGCACCAACACAGCTATTGTCCTACAGGTCCACGCGTCCTGCACGCGGGTGATGTCGGCCTGGGTGGCGCATAGCGGCCAGCCGGTGGTCCAGCTTCGAGGGCGACGAACGGCCCAACGCCGACGCCCGGCGGATCCGGGCGGTCCTCGACTGCCACTCACCGCCGCCGCACGGCCGACTTCGCTGCACGCACGGCTCGTCTGGTGAAGATGGTGAACAGGTCCCGCGCTCCGATCGATTGGAGCGCGGGACCTCTTCATGGCGCCGACATTGACGTTGAGTCACACGAGTTCCACCTCCCGCATGCCCGCACACGGCACCCCCGGGCACGCCGGTCCGTCGGCCGACGCCCCAGCCGCACGGCAGCCGCCGCACTGCGCCGCCCCGATCCGGTTCACCGAGCGGGACGTCCGGCCCGGCAGGACGTCGAAGCCCTCGTGCGCGGGCATCGCGAGCAGCCGGTGGATCCGGCCGACGGACCGGATGGCGGCGCGTGGGGTCGTCGACGGCCGGCGACGAGAACCGACCGAACGGGGCACATGGGGGCGGGCGGGACGGGCCGGGCGGGACGGGGCGGGGCGGGCGGGACGGGCCGGGCGGGACGGGCCGACCGCATCACTATGCGGCGATCACCATTCCCATGAAACGACGTGGCGACCAAGAATGCACCCTCGCGAGCCCATGCTCAATTCCAGCTCAAATGCTGAACCTACTGGCGAGTCACGTAACACGCTCATGAACAGACGGCCCCCTACCTGCACGGATAATCGGCAAAGAAAGTAAACATTCAGTAATGAAATCTGTGCAGAGGTCTCTGAATAGCCCTACTGTGTGGCAACTCTCCGCGCTCCGATACCCCCGGAGCCCCCACACACAGAGAGATCGCCCATGGCTTCCCTCAACCAGATCTCGCCGCCCGGCCAGAGCTCCGGCACCGCCGGCACCGCCCACCGGTCGCTCAAGCGCCACGTCGGACTCGTCGGCCTCATGTGGGCCTCGGTCGGCTCGATCATCGGCTCCGGCTGGCTCTTCGGCGCGAAGAGCGCCGTCACCGCCGCCGGGCCGGCAGCCGTCATCTCCTGGGGCATCGGCGCCGTCGCGATCGTGCTGCTCGCGCTCGTGCACGCCGAGCTCGGCGGGCTCTTCCCGGTCTCCGGCGGCACCGCACGCTATCCGCACTACGCCTTCGGCGGCCTGGCCGGCATGTCCTTCGGCTGGTTCTCCTGGCTCCAGGCCGCCACCGTGGCACCGATCGAGGTCGAGGCCATGATCGGCTACGCCAAGGACGCACCCTGGGCCAGCGGACTGCAGAACGCCAACGGCACCCTCACCACCAGCGGATTCGTCGTCGCGACCGCACTGATGGCGGTATTCGTCGCGGTCAATTTCCTCGGCGTGAAGGCCCTCGCCCGGACCAACAGCGTCGCCACCTGGCTGAAGATCTTCGTTCCTCTGTTCACGATCTTCGTGCTGGCGATCACCAGCTTCCACGGCTCCAACTTCACCTCGCACGGCTTCGCCCCGTTCGGCGCCAAGGGCGTGCTGACCGCGATCAGCACCAGCGGCATCATCTTCGCGCTGCTGGGCTTCGAGCAGGCCATCCAGATCGCCGGTGAGAGCCGCAACCCCAAGCGCGACATCCCCCGCGCGGTGCTCGGTTCGGTCGCCATCGGCACCCTGATCTACACCCTGCTGCAGGTCGTCTTCATCGGCGCGCTGCCGGTCAGCGCCTTCGCCAACGGCTGGGCGAAGCTCGACTTCCCCGGCATCGACGGCCCCTTCGCCGGTCTGGCCACCCTGGTCGGCCTCGGCTGGCTGTCCTACGTGCTCAAGGTCGACGCGGTGATCTCCCCCGGCGGCACCGGCCTGATCTACACCACCTCCACCTCGCGCATCTCCTACGGCCTGAGCCGCAACGGCTACGCGCCGCAGAAGTTCGAGCAGCTGGACAAGAACGGCGTGCCGTGGTTCGGCCTGATCATCGCCTTCGTGACCGGCGTGATCTGCTTCCTGCCCTTCCCCAGCTGGCAGCAGCTGGTCAGCTTCATCACCTCCGCCAGCGTGCTGATGTACGCCGGCGCCCCGCTGGCCTTCGGCGCCCTGCGCCGCCGGCTGCCGGACCGCGAGCGCTCCTACCGGCTCCCGCTGGGCGGCGTGATCTCCCCGGCCGCCTTCGTGGTCTCCAGCCTGATCATCTACTGGGCCGGCTGGGAGACCCTGTACCGCCTCGGCATCGCCATCGTGCTCGGCTACGCCCTGCTCGGCGGCTACGCGGCGTACGCGATCAAGAAGCGCCTGCCGAACGCGCCGCGGCTCAACTGGAAGTCCGCCCAGTGGCTGCCGGTCTACCTGCTGGGCCTCGGCCTGATCTCCTGGCAGGGCGGCTTCGGCAACGGCACCGGCCTGATCCCGATGTGGTACGACATGGCGCTCGTCGCGGCGTTCTCGCTGGGCATCTACTACTGGGCGATCCAGGTCGCCCTGCCGGCCGAGGAGATCGAGCGCGAGGTCGCCGACGTCGAGGTGGTCGACGCGGGCGGCCACTGATCACCTGATCACCGACACCTGACGGGACGGGCCCGCCGGTCGCTGAGTCGACCGGCGGGCCCGTCCGCGTGCGTGAGTCCGCGTGCGTCGGCGGCGTCAGAGGTCCAGGACCGCGCGCAGCGCGGCCTCCACCTCCGCCTCCGGGTCGGCGACCGGGCCGGGCGAGCGCCAGGCGACGAAGCCGTCCGGGCGCACCAGCAGCGCTCCGCCCGGGCCGAGGCCGTGCAGGGCGGCGAAGTCCGTACCGGGCTCCGGGGCCAGGTCGTCCTCGGCGCCGTCGCCGATCCGGTAGGCGTCCAGCGGGACGGCCAGCCGGTCGGCCGCCCGCCGGGCGCCCTGCTGCCAGGCCGTGCCCTCCGGACCGGTGAGCAGCACCATCGCCTGCTCGTACAGGTCCAGCGTGGACAGCCGTACGCCCGCGCGCAGCAGCCACTGGTGCGGGGCGCGGCTGCCCGGCTCGCCGGCCGACTCGAAGGTGTCCGGAACGACGGCGCCCGCCGGGTCCGTGCCGAGCACCGCGCCGCGCGGGTAGCGGTAGCCGAGCGCCACCGCCAGCACCCCGGCCTGCCGGCCGACGCCCGGGACCACCGCGTACCCGGGGTGGCTGTGCTCGGCGGAGCGGGCCGAGGCGCGCTCGCTGGTGACCTCGGCGACCGGGCGGCGCTCCTGCCCGTACGTCTCCAGCAGGCCGGGCCCGGCCCAGCCGCACAGCACCGCGGCCAGCTTCCAGGCCAGGTTGTGGGCGTCCTGGATGCCGGTGTTGGAACCGAAGGCGCCGGTCGGGGACATCTCGTGGGCGGAGTCCCCGGCGAGGAAGACCCGCCCGACGCCGTACCGCTCGGCGACCCGTTCGGCGGCGTGCCAGGGCGCCCGGCCGGTGACCTCGACGTCCAGTTCGGGCAGGCCGACGGCGGTGCGGATGTGCCGCTCGCAGCGCTCGTCGGTGAAGGCCTCCAGCGGCTCGCCCTGCTCGGGGTGCCAAGGCGCGTGGAAGACCCACTCGTACTGGTTGTCCACCGGCAGCAGCGCGCCGTCCGCCTCCGGGTTGGTCAGGTAGCAGGCGATGAAGTGCCGGTCGCCGACCACGTCGGCCAGCCGCTTGGCGCGGAAGGTGATGCTGACGTTGTGGAACAGCTCGCCCTTGCCGGTCTGGCCGATGCCGAGGCGGACCCGGGCCGGGCTGCGCGGGCCGTCCGCCGCGATCAGGTACTCCGATCGCACCACCCGCTCCTCGCCGGTCTCCCGGCTGCGCAGCAGGGAGGTGACGCCCTCGGCGTCCTGCTCGAAGGAGACCAGCTCGGTGCTGAAGCGCAGCTCGCCGCCGAGCTCGCGGGCCGCGCGCACCAGCACCGGCTCCAGGTCGTTCTGACTGCACAGGCACCAGGAGCTGGGGCTGAACCGGGCCAGTTTCCCGCCCGGGTCGATCTCCCGGAACAGCCACTCCTGCTCCTCGCCGGTCAGCGAGGGCGCCTGGAGGATGCCGTGGTTCGGGGCGAGCACCGAGGCCGCCTCGCGGATCGCCGGCTCGATCCCGGCCACCCGGTACAGCTCCATCGTGCGGATGTTGTTGCCTCGTCCACGCGGGTGATGCGAGGTGTCGGCGTGCTTCTCGACCAGCAGGTGCCTGACACCCAGTCGGCCGAGGAACAGCGAGGCCGACAGCCCGACCAGGGAGCCGCCCACGATCAGGACCGGCACCCGGTCGTCAACCTTCGGATTCATCAATTGCTCCACCCTGTAAGGGGATTCCGCGGCCCGGCAGCTGGACTCGGCGCCGCCCTCGACGGGCCCGCACAGCCGGGGCCCCGCTCTTCCATCCCCCGCCCGAGGAGGGCTGTGCCGCCCCTTCCCCCGGATGGCCCGCAAATCTCGCGCCGCGCCCGGTCGGCCGCTCACGATCGACCTCAGGCCTGGCGCCGACTGCCCGGGCCGACCGCCATCGCACCCCCTCCGCCAGGCCGGGAGTACCGGACGCGGCCGTCAGGACCCGCCGCGAGCGGCCGAGAGCAGAAAGTGGATCATGACAACTCTGTCCGAACCGCAGCCGAAGCAGCACCAGGAGTCCGACACCCGGCTGAGGGTGGTGCTGATGCTGGAGATCCAGGACGGCGCCCAGCAGCGCTTCCTCGATGTCTACGAGCAGTTGCGCCACCAGGTGGCCGCGGTGCCCGGTCACGTCAGCGACCAGCTGTGCCAGTCCATCGACGACCCCCGCCAGTGGCTGATCACCAGCGAGTGGGAGGACCAGGAGGCCTTCCTGCAGTGGGTGGACAGCCCCGCCCACCGCGAGATGGTCAAGCCGATGCACGGCTGCGTCAGCGACAACTTCCGTTCGCTGCGCTACGCCGTCCTGCGCCAGACCTCCGCGGACGGCGCCACCGGCACCCGGGCCCCGATCGAGGTGCCGCCCGGCCTGCCGCGCACCGAGCCCGCCGGGCACGTCGGCCCGCCCAGGGCCGAGCCGGGCCCGGACGGCGTGGTGCGCCACGCGCTGACCTTCACGGTCAAGCCCGGCAGCGAGGCCGAGGTGGCCCGCATCCTGTCCGGCTACGCCTCCCCCAAGGCCGAGGTGGACGAGCACACCCGGCTGCACCGCACCTCGCTGTTCATGCACGGCAACCGGGTGGTGCGGGCCGTCGAGGTGGTCGGCGACCTGGGCGCCGCGCTGCGCCACGTGGCGATGCAGCCCGAGGTGCGGGCGGTCGAGGAGGAGATCAACCCGTACCTGGAGGAGGCCCGGCAGTTCGGCGACCCTGAGTCCGCCCGCGCCTTCTTCGCCAAGGCGGCACTGCCCGCCCGGCACCAGGCGATCGCCAGCTCCCCGGCCTCCGGCCGGCTGCACCGGCACGCCGTGCTCTACCCGGTGCGCCCGGGCCGCGGGCAGGCCGTCGCCGAGCTGCTCTTCGACCACGACAACCTCGCCACCGCCGACCCGACCGGTCCGGTCGCGGCGGCCACCGTCTTCCGGCGTGAGGACACCGTGGTGCGGCTGGTCGACCTGCGGGTGCCGGCCGAGGCCGACCCGGCCGCCGCGCTCGGTGTGGCGGGCGAGCACGAGGCGGCCGAGCTGGCCAAGCTGCTGGACCTCGGCCCGGCCGGCGACCTGCGCACCGTCGCCGGCCTGAGCGCGTTCCTCGCCGCCCGCGCCATGACCCCGGTCACCGACCGTAGCTCGCTGAGCGACTGACGCTCAGTCGACCCTCCTGGAGGAACACACCATGACCACGCAGTACCCGCGGATCATCAGCGTCGACGAGGCCCCGGAGAACCGCCGCCACGGCGCCGAACTGCGCACCATGCTCACCCCTCCCAGCTGCGGGGCGACCAGCGGCTTCATGGGCCTGGCCATCATCAAGCCCGGGGAGCGGATCAACGAGCACTACCACCCGTACTCCGAGGAGTTCGTGTTCGTCGTCTCCGGCGACCTGGAGGTGGACCTGGACGGGAAGACCCACCCGCTCAAGCCGGACCAGGGCCTGATGATCCCGATCAACATGCGCCACCGCTTCCGCAACGTCGGGAAGACCGAGGCCCGGATGGTCTTCCACTGCGGCCCGCTCGCCCCGCGCCCCGACCTCGGCCACGTGAGCACCGAGGAGGGCGCCACCTCCGGCCCGCCGGAACACGCCAAGGTGGGCTCGTGACGCGGCGCGTCGCCGTCACGGGGATCGGTGTGGTCGCGCCCGGAGGGATCGGGATCCCCGCGTTCTGGGACCTCCTGACGGCCGGCCGCACCGCCACCCGGGGCATCACGCTCTTCGACCCGACCGGGTTCCGCTCCCGGATCGCGGCCGAGTGCGACTTCGACCCGGCGGCCCACGGGCTGAGCCCGGACGACGTCCAACGAGCCGACCGCTACGTGCAGTTCGCGATGGTCGCGGCGGCCGAGGCGGTCGCCGACGCCGGGCTGGACCTGACCGCCGAGGACCCCTGGCGGATCGCCGTCTCGCTCGGCACCGCCGTCGGCGGCACCACCCGGCTGGAGCACGACTACGCCCTGGTCAGCGCCACCGGCACGCGCTGGGACGTGGACCACCGGCAGGCCGAGCCGCAGCTGCACCGGGCCTTCGCACCCAGCACGCTGGCCTCCGCAGTGGCCGAGCGGGTCGGCGCGCACGGCCCGGTGCAGACCGTCTCCACCGGCTGCACCTCCGGCCTGGACGCGATCGGCTACGGCTTCCAGGCGGTCGAGGAGGGGCGCGCCGACATCTGCGTCGCCGGCGCCTCCGACTCCCCGATCTCGCCGATCACCGTCGCCTGCTTCGACGCCATCAAGGCCACCAGCGAGCGCAACGACGACCCGGAGCACGCCTCCCGCCCCTTCGACGCCCACCGGGACGGCTTCGTCCTCGGCGAGGGCGGCGCCGTCCTGGTGCTGGAGGAGCTGGAGCACGCCCGCCGCCGCGGCGCCCGGATCTACGGCGAGGTCGCCGGCTTCGCCACCTTCGGCAACGCGTACCACATGACCGGCCTCACCAAGGAGGGGCTGGAGATGTCCCGGGCGATCGACCACGCGCTCGACCACGCCCGGGTCAACCGCACCGACGTCGACTACGTCAACGCGCACGGTTCGGGCACCAAGCAGAACGACCGGCACGAGACCGCCGCGGTCAAGCGGTCGCTGGGCGACCACGCCTTCGCGACGCCGATGAGCTCGATCAAGTCGATGGTCGGGCACTCGCTCGGCGCGATCGGCGCGATCGAGGTGGTCGCCTGCACCCTGGCGCTGGCCCACGGCGTGGTGCCGCCCACCGCCAACTACGAGACTCCGGACCCGGAGTGCGACCTCGACTACGTGCCGCGCACCGCGCGTGAGCTGCCGCTGAGCCACATCCTCTCGGTCGGCAGCGGATTCGGCGGATTCCAGTCCGCCGTCGTGCTCAACAGAACGGGGTAAATGCCATGACGTCACGTCAGCAGGGCCGCCGGGCGGTGGTCACCGGCCTCGGCGTGGTGGCGCCGAACGGTGTCGGTGCCGACGCCTTCTGGAAGGCCACCAGGCAGGGCGTGAGCGTCCTCGACCGGATATCCCGCGAGGGCTGCACCGACATGCCGCTCAAAGTCGCGGGCGAGGTGCGGGACTTCGATCCGCAGTCAGTGATCGACAGTCGCTTCCTCGTACAGACCGACCGCTTCACCCACTACGCGATGGCCGCCGCCGACCTGGCGGTGGCCGACGCCGGGTTCCGGCCCGATCCCGACCAGCCGTACGCGGTCGGCGTGGTGACCGCGGCCGGCTCCGGCGGCGGCGAGTTCGGCCAGCGCGAGCTCCAGCAACTCTGGGGCCAGGGACCGCGGTTCGTCGGACCGTACCAGTCCATCGCCTGGTTCTACGCGGCCAGCACCGGCCAGATCTCGATCCGCGGCGGCTACAAGGGCCCGTGCGGGGTGGTCGCCAGCGACGAGGCCGGCGGCCTGGACGCCCTCGCGCACGCCGTGCGCGCGGTCGAGCGCGGCACCGACGCCGTGGTGGTCGGCGCCGCCGAGGCCCCGCTGGCGCCGTACTCCATGGTCTGCCAGCTCGGCTACCCCGAGCTCAGCCTGGCCGACCGGCCGGACACGGCCTACCTGCCGTTCACCGCGCGGGCCTGCGGCTTCGCCCCCGCCGAGGGCGGCGCGATGTTGCTGGTGGAGGACGAGCAGGCGGCCCGGCGGCGCGGCGCCAACGTCCGGGCGTACCTGGCCGGGCACGGCGCCACCTTCACCGGGGCCTCCCGCTGGGAGGAGTCCCGGGAGGGGCTGGCCGCCGCGATCCGGATCGCGCTGGACGAGGCCCGGGTCGCGCCCGAGGAGATCGACGTGGTCTTCGCGGACGCCCTCGGCTTCCCCGCCGCCGACCGGGCCGAGGCCCTGGCATTGGCCGACGCACTCGGCCCGGCCGCCGAGAGCGTCCCGGTCACCGCACCCAAGTCCGGTACCGGGCGGGCCTATTGCGGCGCCCCGATGCTGGACGTCGCGGCCGCCGTCCTGGCCATGGAGGACGGCGTGCTGCCGCCCACCCCCAACGTCACCGAGGTCTGCCACGACCTCGCCCTGGTGACCGACCGCGCCCACCCGGCCGAGCTGCGCACCGCGCTGGTGCTCAGCCGCGGGCTGATGGGCTCCAACTCCGCGCTGGTGCTCCGGCGCGGCGAGCAGTCCTGACTTCCCCGTACCCCCGATTCCCCGAACCTCCGATCCGCTGCACCTTCGAAGGGAAACCCGTGAGCAACAACCTCAGCTATCCCGAGCTCGCCGCCCTGCTCCAGGCCCGGGCCGGCGTCACCGTCACCGCCGGCGACCTGGAGCAGCCGGGCGCCCAGTTCGACGACTTCGGCATCGACTCGCTCGGACTTCTCGGCATCGTCGGCGAGTTGGAGAACCGCCACGGCCTCAAGGTCACCTCCGGCGCCGAGTCCGCCAAGACCCCGGCCGAGTTCCTCGAGCTCGTCAACAACTCCCTCTCCGCGAAGGCAGGCGCCTGAGATGCCCGGACACACCGACAACGAGATCGTCATCAACGCTCCGCTCGACCTGGTCTGGGAGATGACCAACGACCTGGAGAACTGGCCGGAGCTGTTCAGCGAGTACGCCTCCGTGGAGGTGCTGGAGCGCGAGGGCGACCGGGTGCGGTTCCGGCTCACCATGCACCCGGACGAGAACGGCAAGGTGTGGAGCTGGGTCTCCGAGCGCACCACCGACCGGTCCTCGCTCGCGGTCAACGCCCGACGGGTCGAGCCCGGCCCGTTCGAGTTCATGGAGATCCGCTGGGAGTACGCGGAGGTCCCGGCCGGCACCAGGATGCGGTGGATCCAGGACTTCGCGATGAAGCCCACCGCGCCGGTGGACGACGACGGCATGGTCAACCACATCAACCGCAACTCCCGGATCCAGATGCAGCTGATCCGCGAGAAGGTCGAGAAGGCGGCGGCCGAGCGATGACCGAGACCCACCGCGCCCTGATCGTCGCCCGGATGAAGCCCGACGCCGCCCCGGACATCGCCGAGGTGTTCGCCGACTCCGACCGGGGCGAACTGCCGCACCTGATCGGCGTCACCAGCCGCAGCCTCTTCCAGTTCGGCGACGTCTACCTGCACCTGATCGAGGCCGACCGCCCGCCGGGCCCGGCCGTCGCCAAGGTCGTCGGCCACCCGGAGTTCCGGACCGTCAGCGACCGTCTGACCGCCTTCGTCCAGGCCTACGACCCGGCCACCTGGCGCGAGCCGAAGGACGCGATGGCGCGCGAGTTCTACCGCTGGGACCGCTGAACCCGGTCCCGTCTGGGCCCGCCCCCGGCCGTGTGCCGGGGGCGGGCCCATGTGCGCGCCCGGACCGCGCAGGGGTGCGCGGCCGCATCAGCCGTGTGCGCGCACACCTACCATCCGGTCACCCCGGTGCCCGCACGTACCACCCGACACCGGCGCGAGTTCACCCGGATCGCCGGGGCACTCGGGTGAACACGGCCAGGACTCCACCCGAAGGGCTCACTCTCCGTGGGGGTGGCTCCACTCTCCGGTGGCACGCGGCCGCCCTGTGGTTGACGGTGGATCAGGCGCCACTTCTCGCGAATCCCCATGACCGGCACCCGCCGGCAGTCGCGGTCCGTGCGCCGAAAGGATCATCCTCATGCGTTCTGCACGCACGCTGCTCGCCGGAGCGGCGGTCGCCGCCCTCCTCACCGCCGGCGCGCCCATGGCCTTCGCCGACGGCTCGTCGGACCAGGGCAAGAACATCAGCTGGCAGGAGAAGCAGTCCGACAGGGGCTCCGAAGGCCGAGGCGACGAAGGCCGAGGCGACGAAGGCCGGGGCAATGAAGGCCGCGGTAACGAAGGCCGGGGCAATGAAGGCCGCGGTAACGAAGGCCGCGGTAACGAAGGCCGGGGCAATGAAGGCCGCGGCAACGAAGGCCGCGGTAACGAAGGCCGGGGCAATGAAGGCCGCGGCAACGAAGGCCGGGGCAACGAAGGCCGCGGCAACGAAGGCCGGGGTGGGGAGCACGAGGGCCCGCACGGCGGCGTGCACACCGGCGGCGGCGGTCTGGCGCTGTCCGGCGGTGGCCTCGCCTCCGGCGCGGTGCTGCTGCTCGGCGGCCTCGGGGCCGGCGCGTACGCGCTGCGCCGCGGGCGTCGCGCGTCCGGCGCCACCGCGGTCTGACGCCTACTACCGCCGCCTCTGGGCGCCTCCCCCGGCCGGGGTGGGGCGCACGGGGGCGGCGGGCCGTCGTGGAACAGGCTCCTGACGAAGACTTCGAGCGGAGGACAGGAATGACCGGCGGTCCCGGCTCCGGAATGACCCGGCTGCTGCGCGGCGGGATGGGCGCGGCGGCGGTCGGCCTGCTGCTGATGTACAACTCGGTGGACCCCGAGCCGGGCACCGGCCCGGTCGCGGGGAAGGCCGCTCCCCCGGCGGCCGTCGCACCCGCCGTCCCGGGCCGGTCGGCCATCGCAGCCGCGCCGGCGGCGCCCGCCGCCGCGCCGGCCGTACCGGCCGCACCGGCCGCACCGGCCGCACCGGCGCTCAAGCGCTCCAATCCGACCCGGCTGCGGATCCCGCAGATCGCCGTGGACGCGCCTTTCACCGAACTCACCCTCAACCCGGCCGGCCAGCTCGACGCGCCGCCGCCGGACGACAAGAACCTGGTCGGCTGGTACCGGGACGGCGTCACCCCTGGCGAGCGCGGCAGCGCGGTCGTCGCCGGGCACGTGGACACCACCAAGGGCCCGGCGGTGTTCCTGCTGCTGAGGCTGCTGGTCCCGGGCAACAAGGTCGAGGTGAGCCGCGCGGACGGCACCGTCGCGGTCTTCAAGGTCGACTCGGTGGAGACCTTCGCCAAGGACGCCTTCCCCGACCAGAAGGTGTACGGCACGACCCCGGACGCCCAACTGCGACTGATCACCTGCGGCGGCGCGTACGACAAGAAGCGCCGGGACTACCTGGACAACGTGGTGGTCTTCGCCCACCTGGAGTCCTCGCACAAGGCCTGAGGCCGGCACATCGAACGGCCGCTGCTCCCCCGTCGGCTCGGGGAGCAGCGGCCGTGGTGTGGGCCGGCGGGCCGGTCAGACCCGGACGGTGGCCTCGAAGGCGTGCAGGTAGGGGTTGACCGGGCGGACGGCGGTGACGTCGAGGCCGGCCTCCTCCATCAGGTGGACCATGCTCTCCTCGGAGTGCTTGGCGCCGCCGACGTTGAGCATCAGCATCAGGTCCATGGCGGTGGTGAAGCGCATCGACGGGCTGTTGTCGACCAGGTTCTCCACCACCACGACGCGGGCGCCGGGGCGGGCCACGGCGACCACGTTGGCGAGGGTGCGGCGGGTGCTGTCGTCGTCCCACTCCAGGATGTTCTTGATGATGTAGAGGTCGGCGCGGACCGGGATCTCCATGCGGCAGTCGCCCGGGACCAGGCGGGCGCGGGCGGAGAAGACGCCGCCGTCCTGCAGCCGGGGGTCGGCGCCGGCGACGACCTTGGGGAGGTCGAGCAGGGTGCCGTGCAGAGCCGGGTGCTTCTCCAGCAGGCTGGCCAGCACGTGGCCCTGGCCGCCGCCGATGTCCGCCACCGAGTCGATGCCGGTGAGGTCCAGGTACTCGGCGAAGTCCTTGGCGGACTGCTGGCTGGAGGTGGTCATCGCCTTGTCGAAGACCTTCGCCGAGTCGCCGGCGTCGCTGTGCAGGTACTCGAAGAACTCCTTGCCGAACAGCTCGGGGAAGACGTTGCGCCCGGAGCGCACCGCCTCGTCCAGCTTCGGCCAGGCCTCCCAGGTCCACGGCTCGGTGCACCAGAGCGAGATGTAGCGCAGGGAGTTGGGGGCGTCCTCGCGCAGCAGGCGGGACATCTCGGTGTGCTCGAAGCGGTCGCCGGCGGTCTCGGTGAAGATCCCGTAGCAGGTGAGCGCGCGCAGCAGGCGGCGCAGCTGGCGGGGTTCGGTGTCCAGCTGCGCGGCGAGGTCGGTGACGCTGGTCGGGGTGTCGCCGAGGACGTCGGCGACGCCGAGCCGGACGGCCGCGCGGACCGCTGCGGCGCAGGCGGCGCCGAAGACGAGCTCGCGCAGGCGCATCGCGGCCTGGTGGGTGGTGTTGGCGGGTGCTGTGGTCATGGATGGTCCTTCCCGATCGGGGGCGTCAGCAACGGCCGGACGGCTCGGAGACCGAGCAGGTGTTGCGGGCGAAGGTGTTGGCGGTGCCGGTGTCGCGGTCGGCGAGGTCGGCCGGGCCGTTCCCGCTCAGCTTGTTGTCGGCGATGGTCGCTCGGGTGTTGGGGATGCCGACGACGCTCTTGAACAGGACGATGCCGCCGGAGAAGTCCGTGCTGCCGACGTTGTCGTGGACCTCGTTGCCGGTCACCCGGGTGTCCTCGGTGCCGGTGAGGACGATGCCGGTGCCCTGGATGGCGCCGAGGCGCGGGTTGGCCGGGCAGAACTTGTTGTTGGCGATCACCCGGTTCTTCCGGACGTCGAGGTCCCCGGCGCGGGGCACGCCCTCGTCGCCGACCACGAAGACGCCGCTGCAGTTGCCGCTGATCTCGTTGCCCTGGACGGTCAGTACGCGCAGCCGGCGCACGGTGACGCCGACCCGGTTGCCGGTGACCACGTTGCCCTCGACGACGGTGCCCCCGGTGTCGGGCGCGCCGCCCTCGCGGTGGGCGTAGTTGGCGAGGAAGACTCCGGACTCGCCGTTGTCGGTCGAGCGGTTGCCGAGGACGGCGGCCTTGGTGGACATCTCCTGGCTGATGCCCTGCTGGCCGTTGTCGTGGACGTAGGTGGCGCGGACGGCCAGGCCGGTGGTGCCGCTCGCGTCGATGCCGTTCTTCTTGAAGCCGGTGACGGCGAGGGCCTCGAGGGTGACGTCGGGCAGCGGTGCGGCCTCGGTGCCCACCACGCAGATGCCGTGCCCGGCGGTGGCGCAGGCGTTCTCGCTACCGGTCCCGGGGGTGATCACGCTGGCCGGTCCGGCGCCGCGCAGGGTGAGGCCGGGGGTGGTGATGCGGACGCTGCCGCGGTAGGTGCCGGGGAGCAGTTCGACGGTGTCGCCGGGCTGGGCGGCGTCGACGGCCCGCTGGATCGATTCTCCCGGCTGGACGAGGTGCAGGGTGCCACCGGCAGCACGGGCCGCGGGTGCGGCGGCCAGGGTGGCGAGGGCGGTGGTCAGCGCGGTGGCGGCGGCGGTGGCCGCGGCGAGGTGGTTGACCCGACACATGGGCATGAGTGGTGACCTGCTCTTTCGGCGCGCGCGGTGGAGGGTTCGCGGGTCGGCGGTCCCTGTTCGGGGAGCCCGTCCGACCCGGTGTGTGCGGGTGGTGACGTTCGGTGAGTACGGCCGAGTCGACGGTACGGTCACCCGGGGAGGGCCGCCACCAGGGCTGGGCTGCCGGGCTGACGGGGCGTCGGCCACCGGTGGGACGCCCCGGCGTGGCGTGCGTGGCCCGCGGCGACGGGCCCGGGCGCCGTCGTCGCCCCGGCCCGTGACATCCTCGGGGGCATGAGCACCGTGCCCGTACCGTCCGTCGCCGCCCGCCGCAATCCGATCGGCGCCCACGTCCCGGTGGCCGGCCGCGGCCTGGCCGGGACGGGTCTGGCGTACGCGGCGAAGGTCGGCGCCGAGACGGTGCAGGTGTTCGTGGCCAACCCGCGCGGCTGGGCCACTCCCGCGGGCAATCCCGCGCAGGACGAGGCGTTCCGCGCCGCCTGCGCCGAGCAGGGCATCCCGGCCTGGGTGCACGCGCCGTACCTGATCAACTTCGGCTCGGACAATCCGGCCACCCGGGAGCGTTCGGCCGACTCGCTGCGGCACTCGCTGCACCGCGGCCACGCGATCGGCGCGCTCGGCGTCGTGCTGCACACCGGCTCGGCGGTCGGTGCGGGCCCCGACGGCGGCTCGCGCCGGGCCGAGGCGATGGCGCAGGTGCGCGCCGACGTCCGACCGTTGCTGGACGAGTTGGACGCGCTCGGCGACGACGCGCCCTGGCTGCTGCTGGAGCCGACCGCCGGTCAGGGCAGCTCGCTCTGCTCCCGGCTGGAGCAGCTGGCCGAGTACGTGGCGGCGCTGGACGGGCACCCCAAGGTGGGCGTCTGCCTGGACACCTGCCACGCCTTCGCCGCCGGGCACGACCTGGCCGCCCCCGGCGGGGTGACGGCCGCGCTGGACGCCCTGGCCTCGGCCGCCGGTCCGGGGCGCCTGCGGCTGATCCACGCCAACGACTCCGAGGACGTGGTCGGCGCCCGCCGGGACCGGCACGCCAACATCGGCGCCGGGATGATCGGCGCGGAGCCGTTCCGGGAGCTGTTCGAGCACCCGGAGACGGCCGGGGTGCCGCTGCTGGTGGAGACCCCGGACCGCAAGCACGGCGGGGACGGCACCGGGCACGCGATGGACATCGCGGTGCTGCGGGAGCTGCGCGGGCGGGCGGCCGTCCCGGTCAAGCCGTAGCGGCTGCCGGTCGGGCCAGGAGCCGCTGAACCGGGGCCTGGCGAGCTGGCGCCCCGGCGCCGTCGCTCTCGGAGGTCCCGGCGACGGAGGGGCAGCACCGAGCCCGGGGGCCGACGGGCGGCCTCCGGGCTCGGGGTGCGGGGGGATCAGCAGCCGCAGTCGCCCACGCTGTCGCTGTGCTCGTGGAAGTTGAACCAGCTGGCGTGCGGGCCGAACAGGCCGACGCCCGCGGAGCCGGACTCCAGGCTCTGGCTGGACGACTGCGCCTGCATCGGCGCGTGGCCCCAGGCCATCGCCGAGGTCGGGACCGCCGCGACGGCACCGGCCACGGCAACGATCACGGCGAGCTTGCGGATGTTCCCACGAAGCGACATCTGATGTCCTTTTGGTTCGTCTCTCTGGTCCTCGACCCGAGCCCCCGATCGGCCGGTTCGAGCCGGTTCGACGGGCCGGGCGGCGCCCCACCGGGGAGGCGCCGCGCCAAGGTTGGCACACGAACCCGCAGGTGGGGCGCGCGCCGCGACCGGGGTGGGGCATCCGGGTGACACATCTACCCCGGCCGGACGAACGCGGCCGGACGGCGGCGGTGACGGCGGTGGTCGGACGGCTTCGCGCGGCCCGACCGAGGCGGTCGCAAGCCCGCACCGCGGGTCGAAGGCCTCGCGGGGCGCACCGGACGAGTGCCCGTCCGAGCGGCGTGCGGCCGCAAGTCTTGCGGTGATCCGCCGGGGCGGATGAACAAATCCCATCGATTTGGTGCAAGGTGCCGCCCGGTCCGAGCATGAACGGTCGCTCCACCGAGCACGAGCAGGACCACGAAAGGCGCACCACCCTCATGCAGACCAGCCCCGCCGCAACCCGGCAGGCGACCCGACCGAGCAGCCCGGCCAGCGCTGATCCGGCGACCCCGGACCCGGCCACCCCGGACCCGGCCACCCCCGCTCCCGCGAAGAACGGCCGCTTCGGACTGGCGACCGCCACCGCGCTGGTGATGGGCAACATCATCGGCGGCGGCATCTTCATGATCCCGGCCGCCGTGGCGCCGTTCGGGACGGTCAGCCTGCTCGCCTTCGTCGTCCTCACCGTGGGCGCGATCGCGCTGGCGCTGGTCTTCGGGCAGCTGGCCCGCCGCAACCCGCGCACCGGCGGGCCGTACGTCTACGCCCGCGAGGCCTTCGGGGACTTCGCCGGCTTCCTGTCGGCCTGGTCGTACTGGATCACCACCTGGGTCAGCAACGCCGCGCTCGCCGTGGCCGCCGTCGGCTACCTGGACGTGCTGGTGCCGGTCGGTCACGACACCGCGCTGGAGATCACCGCCGCGCTGGCCTTCCAGTGGCTGCCCGCGCTGGCCAACCTGGCCGGCACCCGGTTCGTCGGGGCGGTCCAACTCGTCTCCACCGTCCTGAAGTTCATCCCACTGCTGCTGGTCTCGGTGGGCGGGCTGTGCTTCTTCGACCCGAAGAACATCGGGCCCTTCGACGGCAACGGCCAGGGCTGGATGGGCGGCATGACGGCCGCCGCGGCGATCCTGCTGTTCAGCTACCTGGGCGTGGAGTCGGCCGCGATGAGCGCCGGTCAGGTCCGCGACCCCGAGCGCAACGTCGGCCGGGCCAGCGTGCTCGGCACCAGCGGCGCCGCCGTGGTCTACCTGCTCGGCACGCTCGCGGTGTTCGGCACCGTCGCGCACCAGCGACTGGTCAACTCCAGCGCACCGTTCTCGGACGCCATGAACGCGATGTTCGGCGGCACCTGGGGCGGCACGGTGATCGCCGTCGCCGCGCTGATCTCGATGACCGGCGCGCTCAACGGCTGGACCCTGCTGGCCGCCCAGGCGCCGTACGCGGCCGCCAGGGACGGGCTGTTCCCGGCCGCGTTCGGCAAGGAGAAGCGCGGCGTGCCGACCTTCGGCGTGATCGTCAGCGTCGCCCTGGCCTCGGTGCTGACCATCGCCAACTTCGCCAGCGGCGCCAAGGGCGCGTTCGACATGCTGGTGCTGGTCACCACCTTCACCGCGGTGGTGCCCTACCTGCTGTCCACCGCCGCCCAGTTGTACTGGCTGGTCCGCGGCGCCACCGACAAGGTCGACGGCGCCCACCTGGTGCGCGACGCCGTCCTCGGCCTCGGCGCCTTCGCCTTCTCACTCTGGCTCCTGGCCGGTGCCGGCTACGCCGCCGTCTACCAGGGCGTGCTGTTCCTGTTCGCCGGGATCCTGGTCTACGTCTGGCTGGCCGGGCGCCGCCGGGCCCGGCCGGAGGACGACGCCCGCTGACCTCGTTGCCGAAGGTGGCCCCGGTGTGCGGTGTACCGCGCGCCGGGGCCACTTCTCTTGTGCTGGAACGGAGTCGTCGGGGCCGAGTGGTCCGGGCGGGGGCTATCCGGCCGGCAGTTCGCGGAAGCGGTTGATGGCGGGCAGGTGCTTCTCGCGCAGTTCGTGGTCGCGCACGCCCAGGCCTTCCTCGGGGGCCAGGCAGAGCACGCCGACCTTGCCCTGGTGCTTGTTGTGGTGGACGTCGAGGGCGGCCTGGCCGGTCTCCTCCAGGGAGTAGACCTTGGACAGGGTGGGGTGGATCCTGCCCTTGGCGATCAGGCGGTTGGCCTCGTAGGCCTCGCGGTAGTTGGCGAAGTGCGAGCCGACGATCTTCTTGAGCGACATCCACAGGTACCGGTTGTCGTACTGGTGCATGTAGCCGGAGGTGGAGGCGCAGGTGACGATGGTGCCGCCCTTGCGGGTGACGTACACCGAGGCGCCGAAGGTCTCCCGGCCCGGGTGCTCGAAGACGATGTCCACGTCCTCGCCGCCGGTGAACTCGCGGATCTTCGAGCCCAGGCGCTTCCACTCGCGCGGGTCCTGGGTGTTCTCGTCCTTCCAGAACCGGTAGCCCTCGGCGGAGCGGTCGATGATCGCCTCGGCGCCCATGGCGCGGCAGATCCCGGCCTTCTGGTCGTTGGAGACCACGCAGATCGGGGTGGCGCCGCCGGCCAGCGCGTACTGGGTGGCGTACGAGCCGAGGCCGCCGCTGGCGCCCCAGATCAGCACGTTGTCGCCCTGCTTCATGCCGGCGCCGTTGCGCGAGACCAGCTGGCGGTACGCGGTGGAGTTGACCAGGCCGGGGGAGGCGGCCTCCTCCCAGGTGAGGTGCTCGGGCTTGGGCAGCAGCTGGTTGGTCTTGACCAGGGCGAGCTGGGCCAGGCCGCCGAAGTTGGTCTCGAATCCCCAGATCCGCTGCTCCGGGTCCATCATCGTGTCGTCGTGGCCGTCCGGGGACTCCAGTTCGACCGAGAGGCAGTGGGCGACGACCTCGTCGCCGGGCTTCCAGGCGTTGACCCCGGCGCCGGTGCGCAGCACCACGCCCGCGAGGTCCGAGCCGACCACGTGGTACGGCAGGTCGTGGCGCTTGGTGAGCGGCGACAGCCGGCCGTAGCGCTCCAGGAAGCCGAAGGTGGAGACCGGCTCGAAGATCGAGCTCCACACGGTGTTGTAGTTCACCGCGCTGGCCATGACGGCGACCAGGGCCTCGCCGGGGCCGAGCTCGGGCAGGGCGACCTCGTCGAGGTGAAGGGACTTGCGGGGGTCCTTGTCGCGGCTGTCCAGGCCCGCGAACATCTGCTCCTCGTCCTTGTGGAGCGTGACCGCCCGGTAGGACTCGGGGAGCTTGATCGCCGCGAAGTCCGCCGACGTGGCGTCGGAGCTGAGGATCGCGTCGAGGAGGGCCGACATGTCGGTCATGTGGTGGTTCCCATCAGGTGTTCTCTCATCGGGGGCGTACGACCGGGCTGCTCCGCCCGGTTGCGGCTCCGGCCGTCCGGTTACGACGGGTGGCGGGCGAGTTCGATCAGCAGCAGGGCGAGTCGGGCGCCCGGTCGGCCGAGGCCGCTCTGGTACTCCTTCACCATCCGGTTCTCCCTGGTGAGTTCGGTACGGGGCAGGCCCGCGGCCCGGCGGAGCGCCTCGATCTCACCGACCAGCTCGGCGCGGCGCCGGATCATCCGGATGAGGGACCGGTCGAGTTCGGCGAGTTCGTCCTGCCACTCGTCGACCCGGCTCGGCACGGTGAGTGACATGTCAGGCCCCGGCCTTCCGACGGGTGGCCGCGCGCCGCTGGGCGAGGGCCAGGGTCAGGGCGGTCAGCGCGGCGAGTGCCGCCGCGGCCAGTGACCACCAGAAGGTGACGGTGAACGCCGACATCCGGCTGTCGGCGCTGTCCCCCGCCCCGTCCAGGCCGTTCTGCAGGACGGCCACGAACACGGCGGTCGCGATCGACCCCCCGAGCCGCTGCAGCATGTTGATCTGCGGCGAGGCATCGCTGATCTTGCGCGGGTCGACGGCCCGGAAGGCCGAGGTCATGGCCGGCATCACGGACAGTCCGGCCCCGAAGCCGGAGAGCAGCATGGCGGTGCCGATCACCGCGTACGGCGTGTCCGCCCCGACCAGGACGAACGGCACCGCCGCGGCGAGGCTCAGCGCCGCCCCGAGGAACGCGGTGCGCCCGCCGCCGAGCCGTTCGACGACCCGCCCCGACAGCCAGGTGGCCGCGGCGGCGCCCGCGCTCGACGGCAGCAGCAGCACCCCCGTGGCGACCGGGTCCGCGCCGCGCACGCTCTGGAAGTACAGCGGCATCAGCACCATGCCCGCGTACATGCCCATGGACAGGAAGACCGTGGTGAGCGAGGCCGAGCGGAAGACGGCATCGTGGTAGAGCCTGATGTCGAAGAGCGGGTGCGCCGTACGGAGGGTCCGGACGATGAACAGCACCAGCAGCACCACCCCGGCGGTGAGCACCAGCACCGGGACGGCCGAGGTGTGCCGGCCGATCTCCCCGAGGCCGTAGGTCAGGGCGACCATGCTGCCGGAGACGGCCAGGAGCCCGAGCGGGTCGAGCGGGGTCGGGTCCTGCGGTCCGTCGGGGCGCAGCAGTCGCAGGGCGCACAGCACGGCCACGGCTCCCACCGGCAGGTTGACCAGGAAGATCCAGCGCCAGTCCGCGTAGTGCAGCAGGAGCCCGCCCGCGAACGGCCCGACGACGGGTGCGAGCACGATGGGCACCCCGACGACCGACATCACGCGCGGGAGGTTCGCCGGTCCGGCCGCCCTCGCGAGGATGATCTGCCCGACGGGCATGATCAGGCCGCCGCCGAGGCCCTGGAGGGCCCGCAGGGCGATGAGCTGCCCGGAGGTCTGAGCGGCGGCGCACAGGAGGGAGGCGACCGTGAAGACGACCACCGCGGCCACGTAGGTGCGCCGGGCTCCGTAACGGCGCGCCGCCCAGCCGGAGACCGGGATCGCCGCGGCGACCGCGAGGAGGTAGGCCGTCACCACCCACTGGATGGTGTCGAGCCTGGCGTCGAGGCCGGACGCCAGGGCCTTGAGGGCGACGTTGACGATCGTCGAGTCCAGGAAGGACATGGTCGACCCCAGGATCACCACCGTGGCGGCCTTCCACACCTCGGGGCCGAGACCCTGACGGGGGATCGGGTTGGATTCGGTACGTATGCTCACTGCTGGGTCGTCTTCCCCTCGGTGCTCTGCTTCGGCTGCACGGTCCGCAGCCAGTCGTCCACCGCGCCGGCGGCGCTGCCGGCGGCGGCCTCCAGCATGGTGAAGTGGTCGCCCTCGACGTCCACCGCGGTGTGCCGCAGCGGCCAGGAGGCCCGGCGGTCGCCGAGCGACTGCTCCGCCCGGACCAGCAGGGTCGGGGTCGAGATCGCTTCGGGCGTCCAACCGTGGAAGTGCCGGAAGTAGCCGCCCATCGCGGTCAGTCGGGCGTCCGTGGTCCAGCCGTACTCCTCCTCCCGGTCGAACATGGCCTTGACCATGTCGGTGCGGAAGGCGGGATCGGCGGCCTCGCCCGGCAGGAAGGTGTCGAGCAGGACCAGCGCGGCGGCCGGGCTGCCGAGCCGTTCCAGACGGGCGGCGACGTCGTGCGCCGCCCAGCCGCCGGAGGAGTAGCCGACCAGGGCGAACGGTGCTCCGTCGGCGCCGTGCAGCACCGACCGGGCGATGAGTTCGACGATCGCCTCGGCACTGTCCGGCAGTTCCTCGCCCTGGAGGTAGCCGGGCAGGGGCAGCGCGGACACCGCGCGCCGCGGTCCGAAGGCTGCCGCGAAGCGGGCGTACTGGTGCGGGCTGGACATCGCCGTCAGCGAGGGCAGGCAGACCAGTGCCGGTGCCGCGGGGCCGTCCGCGAGGCGGACCGGCTCCAGCATCGGCCGGGTTTCGGCCACCGACCCGGCCGAGAAGGACGGCCGCAGCTGCGAGGCCACCATCAGCAGGTCGGTCGCCTCCTTCACCTTGCCGTCGGCGCAGGCCTGCCGGTAGAGCAGGCCGATGGTGCCCGCAGGCTCCGCCGTCACCGGGGCCTCCGGCACGGTCAGTTCGCCGCGGAGGTGGTCGGCCAGGAGCCGGGGCGTCGGGTGGTCGAAGACCGCCATGGCGCTGAGCGTCAGTCCGGCCGCGGTGTTCAGCCGATTGCGCAGGCGGACCGAGGTCAGCGAGTCGAAGCCCATCTCCAGGAACTTCCGGTCGGGATCGACCTGGTCGGGCCCGGCGTAGCCGAGGACCGCGGCCGCGTGGGCGCGGACCAGGGCGAGCGGGTCGGTCAGGTCCGCGGCGGGCGCGGTTTCCCGGGAGCCGCGCTTCGGCGCCGGGGGCACCAGGTCGTGCAGCAGGGGCGGCAGCCCCTCCTCACGGGACTGTGCCCGGAGGGCGGGAAGGTCGATCCGGGCGGGCACCAGCACGGGGTGGTCGTGGGTGAGGCCGGCATCGAAGAGCGCGAGACCCTCCCGCGTGGACAACGGCAGCATCCCGCCACGCGAGATCCGCCCCACCTCCACCGAACCCAGACCGGCCGTCATCCCACCGCGCTCGGCCCACAAACCCCACGCCAACGAGGTCGCCGGCAGACCCAGACCACGACGGTACTGCGCGAACGCATCCAGGAACGCGTTCGCCGCCGCATAACTCCCCTGCCCCGGAGCCCCCAACACCCCCGAAGCCGACGAGAACACCACGAACGCCGACAACCCCAGACCCACCGTCAACTCGTGCAGATTCCACACCGCATCCACCTTCGGACGCAGCACCGAATCCACCCGCTCCGGGGTCAACGAGCCCACCACACCGTCATCCAGCACACCCGCCGCATGCACCACGGCCCTCAGCGGCTCCCCGGCCCCAATACCCTCCAACAGCTCCGCGAGCGCCCCACGATCGCCCGCATCACACGCCACCACCCGAACCGACGCACCCAACCCCGCCAACTCCGCCACGAACCCGGCGGCACCCTCCGACGCCAGACCCCGACGACCCGTCAACACCAGATGACGAACCCCGTGAACCTCCACCAAGTGCCGAGCCACCAGACGACCCAACACACCCAGACCACCCGTCACCAACACCGTGCCCCCGGACCCGAAACCCGGAGCATCCGAGGAGGACACCAGCCCAGCCCGCACCAACCGAGGCACCGACACCACACCCGAACGCACCGCGACCTGCGGCTCCTCCCCCGCGCCCACCACCTCGAGCAACGCCGACGACTCCGGCGAACCGTCCACATCCACCAACACGAAACGCCCCGGATGCTCCGACTGCGCCGAACGCACCAGACCCCACACCGCCGCAGCGGCCGGATCCACCAGCCCGTCCCCCGACAGACCCACCGCACCACGCGTCACGAACACCAACCGCCGCGAAGCCCCATCCGCGGCCAGCACCCCCTGCACCGAGCCCAACACCCCGTGCACCGCAGCCCGCACACCAGCAGAGGTGTCCACCTCCACCAACTCCACCGAGCCAGGCCGGGCAGCTTCCTTCGGCAGGTTCACCTGCTTCCACTCGACGCGGAACAGGGCGTCCCGGGCGGCGAGTTGGTCCTTGGCCAGCGGGCGCAGCACCAGGGAGTCGACGTCGGCGACCAGGGCGCCCGTCCCGTCGTGCACCGTCAGCGAGACCGCGTCCGCGCCGGCCGGGGCGATCCTGACCCGCAGGGTCGAGGCACCCGCGGTGCGCAGCGAGACCCCGTTCCAGGAGAAGGGGAGGCGCACCCCGCCGCCGTCGAGGAAGGAACCGAGGCCCACGGCGTGCAGGGCGGCGTCGAGCAGCGCCGGGTGCAGGCCGAACCGGCCAGCCTCCTGTTCCTGGTCCAGCCGGACCTCCGCGAAGACCTCCGCGCCACGCCGCCAGGCCGCCCGCAGGCCCTGGAAGGCCGGGCCGTATTCGAGGCCGGCGTCGGCCAGGCCCTGGTAGAAGCCGTCGAGCGGGATGCTCTCGGCCGGAGCCGGCGGCCAGACCTCCCGTACGGCCGGCTCGGGAGCCTCGGCGTCCGAGAGGACGCCGGAGGCGTGCCGGACCCAGGGCTGCCCCGGTTCGTCCGCGCCGCGCGCGTACACGGCGAGTGCGCGACGGCCCCGGGCGTCGGCCGGTTCGAGCGCCAGCTGCAGCTGCACCGCACCGGTCGCGGGCAGCACGAGGGGTGCTTCCAGGGTGAGTTCCTCGACCCGGGCGCAACCGGCCTGTTCGCCCGCCTGCAGCGCCAGTTCGACGAAGGCCGTACCGGGCAGCAGCACGACGCCGTTCACGGCGTGGTCGGCCAGCCAGCGGTGCGAACGCAGCGACAGCCGGCCGGTGAGGACGGTGCCCTCCGAGCCCGCGAGGGCGACCGCCGCGCCGAGCAGCGGGTGGCCGACGGCCTCCACACCGGCCGAGGCGACATCGCCCGTGCCGGTGCCGGCCTCCAGCCAGTACCTCTGCCGCTGGAAGGCGTAGGTCGGCAGGTCCACCAGCGCGGCGTCGGGGTACACCAGGCTCCAGTCGATCTCGACGCCGCGGACGAAGGCCTCCGCGAGTGCGGTCGTGAAGCGCTGTGCGCTGCCGTCCTGGCGTCGCAGGGTGCCGAGGGCCGGGGCGTCCAGACCGGGAACGAGGACGGGGTGGGGACTGACCTCGATGAACACATGACCCTGAGCGGCCAGTTGCTCCGTGACCTCCTCGAAACGCACCGTCCCGCGCAGGTTGCGGTACCAGTACCCGGCGTCCAGCTCACCACCCTCCAACCACTCACCCGTCACCGTCGACAGGAACGGCACCTCGGCCGCCACAGGCCGAAGACCCGCCAGCACCTCCAGCAACTCACCCTCGATCTCCTCCACCTGCGCCGAATGCGAGGCGTAGTCCACCGGAACCCGGCGCGCACCCTCCACCCGCGCCAACAACTCCTCCAGCGGCCCCACCTCACCCGAGACCACCACCGAACGCGGCCCGTTCACCGCGGCGACCGACAGCCCCTCCACCAACAGCGCCTCAGCCTCCGCCCGGCCCACCGGCACCGCGACCATCCCACCCCGACCCGACAGCGCCAGCAGCGCCCGCGAACGCAGCGCCACCACCCGCGCCCCGTCCACCAGACCCAACGCCCCCGACACACACGCAGCCGCGATCTCACCCTGCGAATGACCCACCACCGCCGCCGGAACCACACCGAACGAGCGCCACAGCTCCGCCAGCGAGACCATCACCGCCCACAGAACGGGCTGCACCACATCGACCCGCGCCAGCGCCACCTCATCGACCAGCACCTCATCCAGCGACCAGTCCACGAACCGCGACAGCGCCTGCCCGCACTCGGCCAACCGCGCCGCGAACACCGGCGACACCCGCGCCAACTCCACCGCCATCCCGACCCACTGCGCCCCCTGCCCCGGGAACACGAACACCGGCTTGGCAGAGGTGCGCGCGCTCCCCGTGACGAGATGCTCGACGGGCTCCGCGGCGGCAAGCGCGGCCAGGCCCTGGAGGAACCCCTCCCGGTCGGCCGCCACCACGGCGGCCCGGTGCTCGAAGGCGGTACGGGCCGTCGCCAGGGACAGCCCGACGTCCGCGGCGGACCGCTCGGGCTGCGCCTCAAGGTGGGCGGCCAGTTCACGGGCCTGGGCGCGCAGCGCCTCGGCGGACTTCGCGGACAGGATCCAGGGCAGCGCCGCGTCGTCCAGGACCGGGGCCTGGGCCACCGGCTCGGCCGCCAGGGCCTCGGGCGCCTGCTCCACGATGACATGGGCGTTGGTGCCGCTGATCCCGAAGGAGGACACCGCGGCCCGGCGGGGCCGCGAGGTCTCCGGCCAGGGCCGGGCCTCGGTCAGCAGCGACACCGCGCCCGCGGACCAGTCGATGTGCGGGCTCGGCTCGTCGACGTGCAGGGTCTTGGGCATCAGGCCGCCGCGGATGGCCATCACCGACTTGATGATGCCGCCGACGCCGGCCGCGGCCTGGGTGTGCCCGATGTTCGACTTGAGGGAGCCCAGCCACAGCGGCCGGTCCTCGGGGCGCTCCCGCCCGTAGGTGGCGAGCAGCGCCTGTGCCTCGATCGGGTCGCCCAGCTTGGTCCCGGTGCCGTGCGCCTCGACCAGGTCGATCTGGTCGGAGGTCAGCTTGGCCTGGGCGAGGGCCTGACGGATCACCCGCTGCTGGGCGGGGCCGTTGGGCGCCGTCAGACCGTTCGACGCGCCGTCCTGGTTGACGGCCGAGCCACGGATCACGGCCAGCACCCGGTGCCCGTTGCGCCGCGCGTCGGAGAGCCGCTCCAGGAGCAGCAGGCCGACGCCCTCGCCCCAGCCCGTACCGTCCGCCGAGGCCGCGAAGGACTTGCAGCGGCCGTCCGAGGCCAGCCCGCGCTGGAGCGAGAACTCCACGAAGGTGGTGGGCGTCGCCATGACGGTCACGCCTCCGGCGAGCGCCAGCGAACACTCGCCCTGGCGCAGGGCCTGCGCCGCGAGGTGCACGGTGACCAGGGAGGAGGAGCAGGCGGTGTCGACCGTGACGGCCGGGCCCTCCAGGCCGAGGGCGTAGGAGACCCGGCCGGACAGCACGCTGCCCGCGTTGCCGGTGCTGAGGTAGCCGTCCACGCCCTCGGGCACCTCGCCGAGCCCGCTCGCGTAGTCGTGGTACATGACGCCGGCGAAGACGCCGGTGCTGCTGCCCCGGACCGAGGACGGGTCCACCCCGGCCCGCTCGAAGGCCTCCCAGGCGGTCTCCAGCAGCAACCGCTGCTGCGGGTCCATCGCCAGCGCCTCGCGCGGCGAGATCCCGAAGAAGCCCGCGTCGAACTCGCCCGCCTCGTGGAGGAAGCCGCCCTCGCGGACGTACGAGCGGCCCGGCGCGTCCGGGTCCTGGTCGAACAGTCCGTCCAGGTCCCAGCCGCGGTCCTCGGGGAAGGCGCCGATGCCGTCGCGGCCGGCGGCCACCAGGTCCCAGAGGTCCTCGGGCGAGCGCACGCCGCCCGGGTATCGGCAGGCCATGCCGATGACCACGACCGGGTCGTCGTCGACCGGGCCGCCCGGGACGGCTGGCCGCTCGGCCGCCGCGTCCCGGCCGGGCTCCCCGACGAGTTCCTCGCACAGGTGCCGGACCAGGGCTGCCGGGCTGGGGTGGTCGAAGATCAGGGTGGCGGGCAGGCGCAGGCCGGTCTCGGTGGTGAGGCGGTTGCGCAGCTCGACCGCGGTGAGCGAGTCGAAGCCGAGTTCCGTGAAGGCCCGGTCGACGGCCACCGCGTCCGCCGCGGCGTGGCCGAGGACCGCGGCCACCTGGGTGTGCACGAGGCCCAGCAGGGTCCGCTCCGACCAGTCGGTGCGGTTCGCCGCGGCCGCCGACGCGGCGGCGGTCCGGCGGACCGGAACCCGCACCAGGCCGCGCAGCAGCGCGGGCACCGCCACCGAGCCGCCCGGTGACCGGAGGTCGAGGGGCGTCGGCACCAGCAGCGCCTCGTCCGTACCCAGCGCCAGGTCGAACAGCCGCAGGCCCTCCGCGGCGGAGAGCGCGGCGAGGCCGGAGCCGGTGATCCGCTCCCGGTCGCCGCTCGCGAGCCGGCCGCCCATGCCGCTGCCCTCGGCCCACAGGCCCCAGGCCAGCGAGGTCGCCGGCAGGCCGAGGCCGCGGCGGTACTGGGCGAGGGCGTCCAGGAAGACGTTGCCCGCGGAGTAGCTGCCCTGACCGGGGGCGCCGAAGACGCCGGAGGCGGAGGAGAACAGGACGAAGGCGGCGAGCCCGCGGTCCTTGGTGAGTTCGTGCAGGTGCCAGGCGGCGTCCGCCTTCGGGCGGAGCACCGTGTCGACCCGCTCCGGGGTCAGCGAGCCGATCACCCCGTCGTCCAGCACGCCCGCCGTGTGGACCACGGCCGCCAGCGGCTGCTCGGCCGGGATGCCGTCCAGCAGCTCGGCCAGCGCCGTGCGGTCGGTGACGTCGCAGGAGACGACCCGGGCCGAGGCGCCGAGTGCCGCGAGTTCCTCGACGAGTTCGGCAGCGCCCTCGGCGGCCGGTCCGCGGCGGCTGGTCAGCAGCAGCTGCCGGACCCCGTGTTCCCGGGCCAGGTGCCGGGCCAGCAGGCCGCCGAGCCCGCCGGTGCCACCGGTGATCAGGACGGTGCCCCCGCCGTCCCAGGGGGACGCCTCGTCCGGCGCGCCCGTCGCCCGGGCGAGTCGGGGGGCGAGCACCTGCCCGCCGCGCAGCGCGAGCTGGGGCTCGTCGAGGGTCAGGGCGGCCGCCAGGGCGGAGCCGGAACCGGCGTCGCCGTCCAGGTCGACGAGGCGGAAGCTGCCGGGGTTCTCGGCCTGGGCCGACCGGACGAGGCCCCAGACCGGCGCCTGCTCCAGGCCGTCCACCTGCTCGCCGGGCCGGACGGCCAGGGCGGCGCGGGTGACGAACACCAGCTGGGAGGAGTGGTGGCGGGCGTCGGCCAGCCAGGCGTGCAGCAGGGCGAGGGCACCGTGGGTCGTGCCGTGGACGTCGGCGAGCAGCTCGCCCGTCCGGTCGCAGGACACCAGGACGGTGGCGGGCACCGGGTCGAGGGCCTGCAGCTCCTCGACCGAACCGACCCAGCAGAGGGTCGACTCGGTGGTCTCGGGGAGCGGTTGGGCCACCCAGTCGACGCGGAACAGCGAGTCACTCCGCTGCCGCTGCCGCTCCCCGGCTACCGGGCGCAGGGCCAGCTCCTCGACGGTGGCGACGGGCGCGCCCGTCGCGTCCGCGACGTCCAGGGCGACGGCGTCGGTGCCCGCCGGGGACAGCCGGACCCGCAGGGCCGTGGCCCCGGTCGCGTGGAGGGTGACTCCGGACCAGGAGAACGGCAGGCTGGGCCGGTTGTCGGTGACGAACTCGCCCAGCCCCACGGCGTGCAGGGCCGAGTCGAGCAGCGCCGGGTGCAGGGCGAAGCGGCCGGCCTCGCGCTCCTGCGGCAGCTCGACCTCCGCGAACACCTCCCGGCCGCGCCGCCACACCGCGCGCAGCCCCTGGAACGCCGGGCCGTAGCCGAAGCCCGCCTCGGCCAGGTGCGGGTAGAGCCCCTCGATCGACACCTCCTCGGCGTCCTGCGGGGGCCAGACGGTGAGCGCGGCGGTTCCGGCGGTTCCGCCGGGACGGGTGGGCGTGGCGAGGCCCAGGCGGCCGGTGGCGTGCCGGGTCCAGGGCTCGTCCCCGTGGCGGGAGTGGAAGGTGAGTGGGCGGGTCCCCTGCGCGTCGGGGCGGCCGACGCTGACCTGGAGCTGGACGGAGTCCTGCTCGGGCAGGACGAGCGGGGCCTCGATGGTCAGCTCGTCGATGCGGTCGCAACCCACCTGGTCACCGGCCCGAACGGCCAGCTCCACGTAGGCGGTTCCGGGCACGAAGACGGTACCGGCGATGGCGTGATCGGCCAGCCAGGGGTGGGTGCTCACCGACAGCCGTCCGGTGAACAGGACCTGGTCATCGTCCGCCAGCACCACCATCGCGCCGAGCAGCGGGTGCCCGACCGGGAGCACGCCCGCGGAGGCGACGTCGCCCACGCGGTCGACGGTCGTCCAGTAGCGCTGACGCTGGAAGGGGTACGTCGGCAGGTCGACGCGGCGGCCGGAGAAGACCGCCTGCCAGTCGGGGACGACACCGTGGGTGAAGAGGTCGCCGAGCGCGGACATCGCCGCGAGGGGCTCCTCGCGGTCACGGCGCAGGACGGGGGTGAAGGCGTGGGTGGCGGTGTCGGTGAGGCAGTCCTGGGCGAGGGCGGTCAGGACGCCGTCCGGGCCCAGCTCGACGAAGCGGGTCGCGCCGAGCTGGGAGGCGGTGCGCACACCGTCGTGGAACAGCACGGCCTGGCGGACGTGTCGCACCCAGTAGTCGGGGCTGGTCAGCTCCTCGGCGGTGGCGAGTGCGCCGGTCACATTGGAGACGACCGGGATCCTCGGCTCGTCCGCCTTGAGAGCGCTGACGACCGTACCGAACTCGGCCAGCATCGGCTCCATCAGCGGCGAGTGGAAGGCATGGCTCACCGACAGGCGCTTGACCCGGTGACCGGCCGCCAGTGCCGCCTGCTCGATCTCCCCGATCGCCCCAGCCTCACCCGAAAGCACCACCGAACGCGGACCGTTGACCGCCGCGACATCGACCAGCCCCTCACAGCCGGCGAGAAGCTCCACAGCGGTCTGCTGATCGACCGCCACCGCGAGCATCGCGCCCCCGGCGGGCAGTGCCTGCATCAACCGGCCACGCGCCGCCACCAGCGCAGCGGCGTCCTCCAGCGAGAACACCCCCGCCACATGCGCAGCCGCCACTTCACCGATCGAGTGGCCGAGCAGGAGGTCCGGGCTCACACCCCACGACTCAAGGAGGCGGAACAGCGCCACCTCCAGCGCGAACAGCCCAGCCTGCGCCCACACCGTCCGGTTCAGCAGCTCGGCGTCGTCGCCGAACACCACTTCCCGGACCGAACCGTCCAGGTGCCCGTCCAGCTCCGCACACACCGCGTCGAACACGCCCGCGAACACCGGGAAAGCGCCGTACAACTCCCGGCCCATCCCCAACCGCTGGGAACCCTGCCCGGTGAACAGGAACACCGTCTTGCCGGAGACGGCGGTCGCGCCGTCCGAGAGGGCGGCCAGCCCCGCGAGGGACTCCTCACGCGTGGTCGCGGTGACGGCGGCCCGCTGCTCGAACAGCGGTGCCAGGGTGAGCGAGTGGGCGATGTCCGCCACGGCCAAGTCCGGGTTGGCCTCAGCGTGGGCGCGCAGCTGCTCCGCCCGCGCGCGCAGCGCCTCGGGGGTCTTCGCGGAGAGGATCCACGGCACCACCGACGGCCGGGGCCCGGTCGGCTCGGCCGGCTCGGTCGACTCTTCGTCGAGCGGGGCCTGTTCGAGGATCAGGTGGGCGTTGGTGCCGCTGACGCCGAAGGCGGAGATGCCGGCTCGGCGCGGCGCGCCGGTGCTCGGCCACGGGCTGGCCTCGGCCAGCAGCCGGACCGCGCCGGCCGACCAGTCCACGTGCGGGGTCGGCTCGTCGACGTGCAGCGTCCGCGGCAGCAGGCCGTTGCGCATCGCCAGGACCATCTTGATCACACCGGCGACACCCGCCGCGGCCTGGGTGTGCCCGATGTTGGACTTCACCGAGCCCAGCCACAGCGGCCGTTCCTCGGACCGCCCACGGCCGTACGTCGCCAGCAGTGCCTGCGCCTCGATCGGGTCGCCGAGCCTGGTTCCGGTGCCGTGGGCCTCGACCGCGTCGACCTGGTCGGTGGTCAGCCGCGCGTTGGCGAGCGCCTGGCGGATGACGCGCTGCTGCGCGGGGCCGTTGGGGGCGGTCAGACCGTTGGAGGCACCGTCCTGGTTCACGGCGGAGCCCCGGATGACGGCCAACACCCGGTGGCCGTTGCGCTTGGCGTCGGAGAGCCGCTCCAGCAGGAGCAGGCCCGCGCCCTCGCCCCAGCCGGTGCCGTCCGCGGCGGCCGCGAAGGGCTTGCAGCGGCCGTCCGAGGCGAGCCCGCGCTGACGGGAGAACTCGACGAAGACGCGCGGGGTGGACATCACCGTGACACCGCCGGCCAGCGCCAGGGTGCACTCGCCCCGGCGCAGTGCCTCGGCGGCCAGGTGCAGGGAGACCAGCGAGGCGGAGCAGGCGGTGTCGACCGTGACGGCGGGTCCTTCGAGACCGAGCACGTAGGAGAGGCGGCCGGACAGGACGCTCGCGGCGTTGCCGGTGCCGATGTAGCCCTCCAGCCCCTCCTCGGGGGGCTGCCCGCCGAACAGGGCACCGTAGTCCTGGCCGTTGGTGCCCATGAACACGCCGGTGCGGCTCTCGCGCAGGGCCGTCGGGTCGAGGCCCGCGCTTTCGAGGGTCTCCCAGGCGACTTCGAGCATCACGCGCTGCTGCGGGTCCATGGCCCGCGCCTCACGGGGGCTGATGCCGAAGAAGGCGGGGTCGAAGTCGGCCGCCCCGTCGAGGAATCCGCCCTCGCGGACGTAGCTGGTACCGGCCCGGTCCGGGTCGGGGTCGTAGAGGGCGGCGAGGTCCCAGCCGCGGTCCTCGGGGAACGGCACGAGGGTGTCGGTCCCCGCCGCCAGCATGTCCCACATCTGCTCGGCCGAGCGCACGCCGCCGGGGAAGCGGCAGCCGATGCCGACGATCGCGATCGGCTCGTGGCTGCGGTCCTCGGTGTCCCGCAGGCGCCGGTTGGCGTCGTCGAGGTCGGCCGTGACCCGCTTGAGGTACTGGAGAAGCTTCTGTTCGTTGCTCATGTTCAGCGGGTTCCGTACTTCTGGTCGATGTAGGCGAAGAGGTCGTCCGCACTGTCCAGCGCGGGGCTCTCGGCGGATTCGTCGGATTCGTGGGACCCCAGGGGTCCATGGATCCCGGCGGCGGCGCGGGCGGCCGCGAGGAGGGCCTCCAGGCGGCCCACCACCTCGGTGTGGAGAGCGTCGGGGTCGAGGCCGGGCAGTGCGCCCTCCAACCGGCCGAGGTCGGCGAGCACCCGGGTGACGGCGGTGCCGCCGAGTTCGGTGTCCAGGAACCTGGCCAGCGCCTGGGGGTTCGGGTGGTCGAACACGACGGTCGCGGGCAGCGCGAGACCGGTGGCGGCGCCGAGGACGTTGCGCAGGTCGACCGCCATCAGGGAGTCGAAGCCGAGGTCACGGAACGGCCGGGTGGCCTCCACCTTGTCCGCGCTGCCGTGGCCGAGCACCGCGGCCGCCTGGGCGCGGACCAGGTCGAGCAGCGCCGGCAGCCGGTCCTCGTCGGGCAGGGTGGTGAGCGCCTCGCGCGGTCCCGGGCCGTCCGCCGCCCGGGGCGCCGCCTCGGGTATCGCGGACAGCAGGGGGCTCGGCCGTACGGCGGTGAACCCCGGGGCGAAGCGGCCCCAGTCGATGTCGACCACCGCCAGGCAGGCGTCGCCGTGGTCGAGTGCCTGCTGCAGCCCGTCGAGTGCGCGCCCGGGCGCCATGGCGCGCACGCCGTGCCGGCTGAGCCGCTCACTGACGGCCGCCTCCCCGGCGGCCATGCCGCCGCCGTCCCAGGCGCCCCAGGCGATGGCGGTCGCGGGCAGCCCGTCGGCACGGCGCTGCTCGGCGAAGGCGTCCAGGAAGGCGTTGGCCGCGGCGTAGTTGGCCTGGCCGGAGCCTCCGACCGCGCCGGAGAAGGAGGAGTAGAGCACGAAGGCGCTCAGCTCCTGGGTCAGGGTCAGCTCGTGCAGGTTGAGGGTCGCCGCCACCTTGGGCCGCAGCACGGTGGCGAGTCGGTCCGGGGTGAGCGAGTCGAGCACGCCGTCGTCGAGCACGCCCGCCGTGTGCATCACCGCGGTGAGCGGGAACTCCTCCGGGACGGTCGCGAGCAGGGCGGCGAGCTGTTCGCGGTCGGCCACGTCACAGGCGGCGACGGTGACCCGGGTGCCCCGCTCCTCCAGTTCCGCCACGAGCGCGTCGGCCCCGGCTGCCCCGGTGCCCCGGCGGCTGGTCAGCAGCAGGTGTTCGGCGCCGAGGTCGGCGAGCCGACGGGCGAGGTGCCCACCGAGCGCCCCGGTGCCGCCGGTGATCAGGACCGTGCCGGACGGCCGCCACTCGCCGACCGGCGCGGCCGCCCGCTGGGCGCGCACCAGCCTGCGGACGTACAGACCGTCCGCGCGTACGGCCAGTTGGTCCTCGCCACCGGCGCCGGTGAGCGCGTCGCACATCCGGGCCAGCGAGGCCTCGTCGAAGGCCTGCGGCACGTCGATCAGCCCGCCCCAGCGGTCCGGGGCCTCCAGCGCCGCCGCCCGGCCGAGTCCCCATACCTGGGCCTGCGCCGGGTCGGCGAGCCGCTCGGCCGGGCCGACGGCCACGGCGCCCCTGGTCGCGCACCACAGCGGCGCGTCGATCCCGGCGTCGCCCAGTGCCTGCTGCAGGAGCAGCACCTCGGTCAGGCCGGACTCGCCGACGGCCGACGGAAGCCGCAGAACTCCGGCCAACTCCTCGTCTCCGCCGATGACTTCGCGCAGCCGTACGGCCAGGTCCCGGCGGGTCAGGGCCGCATCGGCCAGGTCCGCGCTGATCACCGTGGCGCCGCGCTCCGCCAGGGCGGCGCCCACCGTGGCGCGCTCGGCCCCGAGCACCAGCCAGGTGCCGTCGAGCGTGGCGGCCCCGGGATCGCCGACGGGCTGCCAGACGGCCCGGTACTGCAGATCGGCCGAGGACGGGACGGCCGACGCGAACGAGCCTGCGGTGGGGGCCGTTCGGGGCCAGTAGCGCTCGCGCTGGAAGGGGTACGTGGGCAGCTCGACGCGGTGCGCGCCCGAATCCCCGTACACGGCACGCCAGTCGACGGTGACGCCCCAGCAGTGCAGGGCGCCCAGGGCCGCGGCGACGGCCTGGTCCTCGGGGCGGTCGCGGCGCAGGAGTGGGGTGAAGGCGTGGGTGGCGGTGTCGGTGAGGCAGTCCTGGGCGAGGGCGGTCAGGACGCCGTCCGGGCCCAGCTCGACGAAGCGGGTCGCGCCCAACTGGGAGGCGGTGCGCACACCGTCGTGGAACAGCACGGCCTGGCGGACGTGTCGCACCCAGTAGTCGGGGCTGGTCAGCTCCTCGGCGGTGGCGAGTGCGCCGGTCACATTGGAGACGACCGGGATCCGGGGCTCGTCCGCCTTGAGAGCGCTGACGACCGTACCGAACTCGGCCAGCATCGGCTCCATCAGCGGCGAGTGGAAGGCATGGCTCACCGACAGGCGCTTGACCCGGTGGCCGGCCACCAGTGCCGCCTGCTCGATCTCCCCGATCGCCCCCGCGTCACCCGAAAGCACCACCGAACGCGGACCGTTGACCGCCGCGACATCGACCAGCCCCTCACAGCCCGCGAGGAGCTCCACAGCGGTCTGCTGATCGACCGCCACCGCGAGCATCGCGCCCCCGGCGGGCAGTGCCTGCATCAACCGGCCACGCGCCGCCACCAGCGCGGCCGCGTCCTCCAGCGAGAACACCCCCGCCACATGCGCGGCCACGACCTCACCGATCGAGTGGCCGAGCAGGAGATCGGACGTGATGCCCCAGGACTCCAGCAGGCGGAACAGCGCCACCTCCAGCGCGAACAGCCCAGCCTGCGCCCACACCGTCCGGTTCAACAACTCGGCATCGTCACCGAAGACGACGTCGCGGACCGAACCGTCCAGATGCCCGTCCAGCTCCGCACACACCGCGTCGAACGCGCCCGCGAACACCGGGAAAGCGCCGTACAACTCCCGGCCCATCCCCAACCGCTGGGAACCCTGCCCGGTGAACAGGAACGCCAGCTTCCCGGCGGAAGCAGCAGAATCCACCACCTCCTGGCACGGGCGCCCCTCCGCCAGGGACTCCAACCCCCGCAGCAGCCCCTCACGGTCCCCCGCCACCACCGCCGCACGCCGATCCAGCACGGCCCGCGTGGTCGCCAGGGAGTAGCCCACGGACGGGAGGGTCAGCTCGGGACGATCGGCGAGGAAGGTCCGCAGCGAGCCCGCCTGGGCCCGGAGTCCGGCCTCGTCCGGCGCGGACACCACCATCGGCACGGCACGGCCCGGCGCCGGGACCACCTCAGCGCCCTCGGACCGCTCGACCGGCGGCGCCTCCTCCAGGATCACGTGGGCGTTGGTCCCGCTGATGCCGAAGGACGAGACGCCCGCGCGACGCGGCCGGTCGGTCCTCGGCCACTCGACGTTCTCGGTGAGGATCCGTACGGTGCCGGCCGACCAGTCGACCTGGGGGGTCGGCTCCTCGACGTACAGGGTCCGCGGCAGTACGCCGTGCCGCAGCGCCAGCACCATCTTGATGACCCCGGCCACGCCCGCGGCCGCCTGGGTGTGCCCCAGGTTGGACTTCACCGAGCCCAGCCACAGCGGACGGTCCGCCGGCCGCTTCCGCCCGTACGTGGCGATCAGGGCCTGTGCCTCGATGGGGTCGCCGAGCTGGGTGCCCGTCCCGTGCGCCTCCACCGCGTCGACCTGGTCGGCCGTCAGTCGGGCGTTGCCGAGGGCCTGTTCGATGACCCGCTGCTGCGAGGGCCCGTTGGGCGCGGTGATCCCGTTCGAGGCGCCGTCCTGGTTGACGGCGGAGCCGCGGATCACGGCCAGCACCTGGTGGCCGTTGCGCCGGGCGTCCGAGAGCCGCTCCAGCAGCAGGATGCCCGCTCCCTCGCCCCAGCCGGTGCCGTCCGCCGCGGCCGAGAACGCCTTGCAGCGGCCGTCGCGGGCGAGACCGCCCTGGCGGCTGAACTCGGTGAAGAGCGTGGGCATGGACATCACGGTGGCGCCGCCGACGAGGGCGAGCCCGCACTCCCGGCGCCGCAGGGACTGGGCGGCGAGGTGCAGCGCGACCAGCGAGGCCGAGCAGGCGGTGTCGACCGTCACGGCGGGCCCCTCCAGCCCGTACACGTACGACAGGCGCCCGGAGAGCACGCTCGCGGCGTTGCCGGTCATGATGTGTCCGGCGAGGTCGTCGGTGGAGTTGATCGCCACCGGGGCGTAGTCCTGGCCGTTGGTACCGACGAACACGCCCGTTCGGCCGCCCCGCAGCGAGCCGGGGTCGATGCCCGCCCGCTCGAAGGCCTCCCAGGAGGTCTCCAGCAGCAGCCGCTGCTGCGGATCCATGGCCAGGGCCTCGCGCGGGGAGATCCCGAAGAACCCGGCGTCGAAGTCGGCCGCGTCCGGCAGGAAGCCGGCCTGGCGCGCGTGCGAGCCGCCCTCGGCGGCGGGCGAGAGCAGGGAGGTGAGGTCCCAGCCCCGGTCGGTGGGGAAGCCGGTCATGGCGTCGCCGCCCGAGACGAGCAGCCGCCAGAGCTCCTCGGGGCTGTTCGCTCCGCCGGGGAACCGGCAGCCCATCGCGATGACCGCGAGGGGCTCGTGGTCCCGGCTCTCGCTGTCCCGGAAGCGCTCCTGCGTCTGCTCCAGCTCTGTCGACACTCGCTTGAGGAAGTACCGGAGCTTTTCTTCGTTGGACACGGGATGGCTCTCCGTCGGGGAAGTGCTTGGTGCGGGATGTGGGTCGTTCATCGGCGTCGTGTTCCTGGGACGCCGGTTCATGAGATGCCGAACTTCTCGCCGATGAGGCCGAAGAGGTCGTCGTCGGAGACGGAGTCGAAGTCCTCGGACTCCGCGGACCGCTCCTCGTCGGAGTCCCGCCACTGGGAGACGAGGGCCTGCATGCGGAGCATGATCCGGGTGTGTTCGGGCGAGCCGGAGCCGAGCTGCTCCAGGGCCCGTTCCAGCCGGTCGAGGCCCTCCTGGGGCGTGCTGCCCTCGGTGGGGCCGTCCTCGGCGAGTTCGGCGCCCAGGTGGGCGGCGAGTGCTGCGGGGGTCGGGTGGTCGAAGACCAGGGTGGCCGGCAGGGTCAGCCCGGTGGCGGCGGCGAGGCGGTTGCGCAGCTCGACGGCGGTCAGCGAGTCGAATCCGGCTTCCTTGAACGCGCGGGTGACGGGGACCGCTTCGAGCGAGCCGTGGCCGAGGACGGCCGCGACATGGCCCCGGACGAGCGCGAGGAGGGCGTCCTCCCGCTCGGCTGCGGACTTGCCGCGCAGCGAGTCCCGCAAGGCGCCGCCGGTCGTGTTCGCGTCCTCGGCCGCCCCGGCGAGCGACTGCAGTTCGGGGAGCTGGGACAGCAAGGGGCTCGGCCGGCCGGTGACGAAGGTGGGTCCGAACCGGTCCCAGTCCACCGCGGCGACGACCAGGTGGGTCTCGTCCCGGATCAGTGCCCGTTCCAGGGCGGCGATCGCCGACTCCGGTGCCATCGGCACCATACCGCCCCGTCGGAGCCGCTCGGTGACGACCTCGGTCTCCGTGGCGAGGCCCGAACCGCCCCAGGAGCCCCAGGCGATGGAGGTGGCCGGAAGCCCCTGGGCGCGGCGGCGCTCGGCCAGGGCGTCCAGGTGGGCGTTGGCCGCCGCGTAGTTGCCCTGCCCCGCGCCGCCCACGGCGCCCGCGAACGAGGAGAAGAGCACGAACGCCGAGAGGTCCGAGCCCCTGGTCAGCTCGTCGAGGTGATCGGCCGCGTCGGCCTTCGGGCGCAGCACCCGGGCCAGCCGCTCCTCGGTCAGCGACTCCACCACGCCGTCGTCCAGGACGCCCGCCGCGTGGAACACCGCGCTGACCGGGTGCTCGGCGAGCAGCCGGGCGAGTGCCTCGCGGTCCCCCGCATCACAGGCGGCTACGGTGACCTTGGTGCCCAACTGCTCCAGTTCGGCGGCCAGTTCACGGGCTCCCGGGGCGTCCGGGCCGCGTCGGCCGGTGAGCAGCAGGTGTTCGGCCCCACGGCCGGCCAGCCAGCGCGCGACGTGCGCGCCCAGTGCGCCGGTGCCACCGGTGATCAGCGTCGTGCCGGAGACGTCCAGGGACGCGGCCGGGGCCGAGCCGCTGCGGGCGCCCCACCCGGCGCGTACCAGTCGGCGGCCGTAGGCGCCGCCCTCGCGGACCGCCACCTGGTCCTCACCGGCCGCACCGGACAGGACCCGCGCCAGCCACGAACCGGCCTCCGCGTCCAGAACCTCCGGCACGTCCACCAGACCACCCCACGACTGGGACCGCTCCAGAGCCACCACCCGGCCCAGACCCCAGACCTGAGCCAGCGAAGCATCCGGCGCGGCATCAGACCCGCCCACCGACACCGCACCCCGCGTCACACACCACAACGGCGCGGAAACACCCAGCTCACCCAGCACCTTCACCAGCGACAGCACCGCACCCGAAGACCCCAGGCACGACACCACACCACTCAACCGCTCACCCACCAGCGCCCGCTGCGACACCTCCCCCGCCGCACACTCCACGACCTCGGCACCCGCCGCGACCAACGCGCCCGCCACATCGGCACACCCGTCCACCGACACCACCAACCACCGCCCCGACAGCACAGCCGGAACCCGGCCGGCGAGCGGCGCCCAAGTGACGCGGTAGCGCCAGGAGTCGGCGTCGGCCTGCTCGCGGCGCGTCCGGCGCCAGGACGAGAGGACCGGCAGGGCATCCGTCAGGCCCGTCAACTCGTCGGTCGCGGCGCCGAGTTCGTCGGCGATCGCGGGCAGGTCGGAGCGCTCGACGGCGGCCCAGAACGCGGCTTCCGCGGGATCCTGGCCGACCGGCACCGCGGTGCCGGGGCGCGGCCAGTACCGCTGTCGCTGGAAGGCGTAGGTGGGCAGTTCGGTCCGGCCGGCGCCTTCGAGGACGGGAGACCAGTCGACGGGCACACCGCGAACGTGTGCGTCGGCCGCGGAGAGCAGGAAGCGGCTCAGCCCGCCCTCCTGGCGTCGCAGGGTGCCGAGGGCCGGGGCGTCCAGACCGGGAACGAGGACGGGGTGGGGACTGACCTCGATGAACACATGACCCTGAGCGGCCAGTTGCTCCGTGACCTCCTCGAAACGCACCGTCCGGCGCAGGTTGCGGTACCAGTACCCGGCGTCCAGCTCACCACCCTCCAACCACTCACCCGTCACCGTCGACAGGAACGGCACCTCGGCCGCCACAGGCCGAAGACCCGCCAGCACCTCCAGCAACTCACCCTCGATCTCCTCCACCTGCGCCGAATGCGAGGCGTAGTCCACCGGAACCCGGCGCGCACCCTCCACCCGCGCCAACAACTCCTCCAGCGGCCCCACCTCACCCGAGACCACCACCGAACGCGGCCCGTTCACCGCGGCGACCGACAGCCCCTCCACCAACAGCGCCTCAGCCTCCGCCCGGCCCACCGGCACCGCGACCATCCCACCCCGACCCGACAGCGCCAGCAGCGCCCGCGAACGCAGCGCCACCACCCGCGCCCCGTCCACCAGACCCAACGCCCCCGACACACACGCAGCCGCGATCTCACCCTGCGAATGACCCACCACCGCCGCCGGAACCACACCGAACGAGCGCCACAGCTCCGCCAGCGAGACCATCACCGCCCACAGAACGGGCTGCACCACATCGACCCGCGCCAGCGCCACCTCATCGACCAGCACCTCATCCAGCGACCAGTCCACGAACCGCGACAGCGCCTGCCCGCACTCGGCCAACCGCGCCGCGAACACCGGCGACACCCGCGCCAACTCCACCGCCATCCCGACCCACTGCGCCCCCTGCCCCGGGAACACGAACACCGGCTTCACCGCGTGGGGCGCCCGGCCTTCGACGAGCGGGCCGGCCGGCTCGCCCGCGGCGAGGGCCGACAGCGCCTCGCGGACACCGTCCCGGCCCGCCGCGACGACCACGGCGCGGTGTTCGAAGCGGGCGCGCGTGGCGGCGAGCGAGAAGGCGGCGTCGGCGAGCGCCGGACCGGGAACGGAGCCGAGGAAGGCGGCCAGTTCACGGGCCTGGGCGCGCAGCGCCTCGGCGGACTTCGCGGAGAGGATCCACGGCAGCACCGCGTCGTCCGGGACCGGGGCCTGGGACGCCGAATCGGCCTCCTCGGCCTCCTCGGCCTCCTCGGCCTCCTCCAGGATGACGTGCGCATTGGTGCCGCTCATGCCGAACGAGGACACGGCCGCGCGACGGGGCTCGCCCGTCCCGTTCCAGGGACGGGACTCGGTCAGCAGCGACACCGCGCCCGCTGACCAGTCGACCTGCGGGGTGGGCTCGTCCACGTGCAGGGTCTTGGGCAGGAGCCGGTTGCGCATCGCCAGCACCATCTTGATGACGCCCGCCACGCCGGCCGCGGCCTGGGTGTGACCGATGTTCGACTTGATCGAACCGAGCCACAGCGGACGGTCCTCGGGGCGCTCCCGGCCGTAGGTGGCGAGCAGCGCCTGCGCCTCGATCGGGTCACCCAGCATGGTCCCGGTGCCGTGCGCCTCGACGGCGTCGACCTGCTCGGGCGCGAGCCGGGCGTCGGCCAGTGCCTGGCCGATCACCCGCTGCTGGGACGGGCCGTTGGGCGCCGTCAGACCGTTCGACGCGCCGTCCTGGTTGACGGCCGAGCCACGGATCACGGCCAGCACCCGGTGCCCGTTGCGCCGCGCGTCGGAGAGCCGCTCCAGGAGCAGCAGGCCGACGCCCTCGCCCCAGCCCGTACCGTCCGCCGAGGCCGCGAACGGCTTGCAGCGGCCGTCCGGGGCCAGCCCGCGCTGCCGGGAGAACTCGGTGAAGGTGGTCGGGCTGGCCATCACGGTGACCCCGCCGGCCAGGGCGAGCGAACACTCCTCCTTGCGCAGCGCCTGGGCGGCCAGGTGGAGGGCGACCAGGGAGGAGGAGCAGGCGGTGTCGACCGTGACGGCCGGGCCCTCCAGGCCGAGGGCGTAGGAGATCCGGCCGGACAGCACGCTGCCCGCGTTGCCGGTGGCGAGGTAGCCGTCGATCTCCTCGGGCCCGGCGACCAGGACGGTGCCGTAGTCGCCGCCGTTGGAGCCGACGAAGACGCCGGTACGGCTGCCGCGCACGGCCGTCGGGTCGACACCGGCCCGCTCGAAGGCCTCCCAGGCGGTCTCCAGCAGCAACCGCTGCTGCGGGTCCATCGCCAGCGCCTCGCGCGGCGAGATCCCGAAGAAGTCCGCGTCGAACTCGCCCGCCTCGTGGAGGAACGCGCCCTCCCGGACGTAGGAGGAACCGGCGCGGTCCGGGTCCTCGTCGAACAGGGCCTCCAGGTCCCAGCCGCGGTCGGTGGGGAAGGGGGACACGGCGTCACGGCCCGCGACGAGCATCTCCCACAGCTTCTGCGGGGTGTCCGCGCCGCCGGGGAAGCGGCAGCTCATCGCCACGATCGCGATGGGCTCACGGGAGGCGTCGGCGAGCCGGCGGTTCTGTTCCCGCAGCCGCTCGGTCTCCTTGAGCGAGGTCCGCAGCGCTTCCAGCAGCTTGTCGTTCGATGCAACCATTTCTCAGTTCCACACTTTCCCGCGGATCGCTCAGGATCCGTTGTCGCCCAGGGCCAGCTGAATCAGCGCGTCGGCGTCCATCTCGTCGATGGCGGCCGGTGCGTCCTCGGCGGGCGCCGAGGACGTCTCTTCGAGGCCGGCGAGCCTCAGCAGTACGTCGACCAATCCGGCCTCCCGGATCCGGGAGAACGGCAGGGTGGCCAGCGCCTGCCGGATCCTCGCCTCCTCGGGATCGGTGTCGCCCTGGCCGCCGGTGAGCTCGGCCAGCAGGTGGTCCGCGAGCGCGGACGGCGCCGGGTGGTCGAAGACCAGGGTGGCGGGCAGGGCGAGGCCGGTGGCCGCGCCGAGCCGGTTGCGCAGTTCGACCGCCGTCAGCGAGTCGAACCCCAGGTCCTTGAAGGCCTGTTCGGCGTCGATGCGCCCGGCCGTACCGTGCCCGAGCACGCCGGCCACGTGGGTGCGCACCAGCTCCAGGACGGCGTCCGCCCGCTCGTGCACCGGCAGGGCGGCCAGCCGCTCGGCGAAGCCGGAGCCGGAGCCGGATCCGGCCGGGCCGTCCTGCGGCACGGTGCGCACGGCCTCGGGGATCGCGTCGAGCAGCGGGCTCGGACGCGCCGAGGTGAAGCCGGGCGCGAACCGTCCCCAGTCGATGTCGATGACCGTCGCCGTGGGCCTCCCGTCGGCCAGGAGCCGTTCGAGCGCCGAGAACGCGGTGTCGGGGCGCAGCGGCGACATTCCGGCGAGCCGCATCCGGGCCTCGACGGCCGGGTCGGTCGCCATGCCTCCGGCGGCCCAGGGGCCCCAGGCGATGGAGGTGGCCGGAAGCCCCTGGGCGCGGCGGCGCTCGGCCAGGGCGTCCAGGTGGGCGTTGGCCGCCGCGTAGTTGCCCTGCCCCGCGCCGCCGACCGAACCGGCGACGGAGGAGAAGAGGACGAAGGCCGAGAGGTCCGAGTCCCTGGTCAGCTCGTCGAGGTGATCGGCCGCGTCGGCCTTCGGGCGCAGCACCCGGGCCAGCCGCTCCTCGGTGAGCGACTCCACCACGCCGTCGTCCAGGACGCCCGCCGCGTGGAACACCGCGTCGACCGGGTGCTCGGCGAGCAGGGCCGCCAGGGACTCGCGATCGGCGACATCACATGCCACCACCGTCACCGTGGTTCCCAACTGCTGTAGTTCGGCGGCCAGTTCGCGAGCACCGGGGGCCTCGATGCCCCGTCGGCCGGTGAGCACCAGCCGCTCGGCCCCACGGCCGGCCAGCCAGCGCGCGACGTGCGCGCCCAGCGCTCCGGTGCCACCGGTGATCAGCGCCGAGGCGGGGGCCCGCCACTCCTCACCGGACGGGGCGGCACCGGGGGCGGAGGCGTCGCGCACCAGTCGGCGGCCGTAGGCGCCGCCCTCGCGGACCGCCACCTGGTCCTCACCGGCCGCACCGGACAGGACCCGCGCCAGCCACGAACCGGCCTCCGCGTCCAGAACCTCCGGCACGTCCACCAGACCACCCCACGACTGGGACCGCTCCAGAGCCACCACCCGGCCCAGACCCCAGACCTGAGCCAGCGAAGCATCCGGCGCGGCATCAGACCCGCCCACCGACACCGCACCCCGCGTCACACACCACAACGGCGCGGAAACACCCAGCTCACCCAGCACCTTCACCAGCGACAGCACCGCACCCGAAGACCCCAGGCACGACACCACACCACTCAACCGCTCACCCACCAGCGCCCGCTGCGACACCTCCCCCGCCGCACACTCCACGACCTCGGCACCCGCCGCGACCAACGCGCCCGCCACATCGGCACACCCGTCCACCGACACCACCAACCACCGCCCCGACAGCACAGCCGGAACCCGGCCGACGAGCGGCGCCCAAGTGACGCGGTACAGCAGTTCGTTCAGCTTGGACGCGCCCGCGGCGCCGCCCAGCCACGCGGGCAGCTCGGCCCGCTCGGCCGGCGTCGGCCAGTACCGCTCACGCTGGAAGGCGTAGGTCGGCAGGTCGGCTGCGGAGGCGGCGGTCGTTCCGAGGAGCGCCGACAGGTCGACCGGGACACCGGTGGCGTGTGCCCGTCCGAGCGCGTCGAACAGGCTCCGCGGCTCGGGCCGGCCCCTGCGCAGCAGCGGAATCGTCACGGTCTCGGGCTTCGCTCCGGTCTCGGGGCCGACGAGGATGCCCTGCACCATCGCGGAGAGCACGCCGTCGGGGCCGAGCTCGACGAAGCGGGTCGCACCCAGTTCAGCTGCGGTGCGCACGCCGTCGTGGAACAGCACGGCCTGGCGGACGTGCCGCACCCAGTAGTCGGGGCTGGTCAGCTCCTCGGCGGTGGCGAGTGCGCCGGTCACGTTGGAGACGACCGGGATCCTCGGCTCAGCCGCCGCCAGAGCGCTGACGACCGTACCGAACTCGGCCAGCATCGGCTCCATCAGCGGCGAGTGGAAGGCGTGACTCACCGACAGGCGCTTGGCCCGGTGGCCGGCCGCCAGTGCCGCCTGCTCGATCTCCCCGATCGCCCCGGCCTCACCCGAGAGCACCACCGACTGCGGACCGTTGACCGCAGCGACATCCACCCGGCCGGCGAACCCGGCGAGCAGCTCCCCCGCCTCCTCGACCGGCACCCCGACGGCGAGCATCGCGCCGCCCGCAGGCAGTGCCTGCATCAGGCGACCACGCGCCGCCACCAGCGCAGCGGCGTCCTCCAGCGAGAACACCCCCGCCACATGCGCGGCCGCCACTTCACCGATCGAGTGGCCGAGCAGGAGGTCCGGGCTCACACCCCACGACTCAAGGAGGCGGAACAGCGCCACCTCCAGCGCGAACAGCCCCGCCTGCGCCCACACCGTCCGATTCAGCAACTCGGCATCGTCACCGAAGACCACGTCGCGGACCGAACCGTCCAGATGCCCGTCCAGCTCCGCACACACCGCGTCGAACGCGCCCGCGAACACCGGAAACGCCCCGTACAACTCCCGGCCCATCCCCAACCGCTGGGAACCCTGCCCCGTGAACAGGAACACCGTCCTCGTGCTCTCCCGGGCGAGCAGGATCTCCCCCGCACCGCCCGCCAGAGCCTCCAACGCGCCGAGGAGCTCCGCGCGGTCCGCAGCGGTCAGCACGGCGCGGCGGGCGAAGGCCGTACGGGCCACCGCGAGCTCGCGCCCGACCGCGACCAGGTCCGCGTCCGGGCGGGAGGCGAGGTACTCGCCCAGCCGCTCGGCCTGGGCGCGCAGCGCCTCCTCCGACTTGGCCGACAGCGGCCACACCACCGGGGTGGTGGACGGCAGCGCGACCGGGGCCGTCTCGGCCTCCGTCGGGGCCTGTTCGAGCACGAGGTGCGCGTTGGTGCCGCTCATGCCGAACGAGGACACGGCGGCTCGCCGCGGCCGGCCCCACTCCGGCCACTCCCGGCGTTCCGTCAGCAGCGCAACGCCGCCGGAGGTCCAGTCGACGTGCGGAGTCGACTCGTCCAGGTTCAGCGACCTCGGCAGCACGCCGTTTCGCATCGCCATGACCGTCTTGATGACGCCCGCCACGCCGGCCGCGGCCTGGGTGTGCCCGATGTTGGACTTGATCGAACCGAGCCACAGCGGACGGTCCTCGGGGCGCTCCCGGCCGTAGGTGGCGAGCAGCGCCTGCGCCTCGATCGGGTCGCCGAGGGCCGTGCCCGTGCCGTGCGCCTCCACGGCGTCGACGTCGGCGCCGGTCAGACCCGCGTTGGCGAGGGCCTGGCGGATCACCCGCTGCTGGGACGGGCCGTTGGGCGCCGTCAGACCGTTCGACGCGCCGTCCTGGTTGACGGCCGAGCCACGGATCACGGCCAGCACCCGGTGCCCGTTGCGCCGCGCGTCCGACAGCCGCTCCACGAGCAGCATGCCCGCGCCCTCCGACCAGCCCGTGCCGTCGGCCGCGGCGGCGAACGGCTTGCAGCGGCCGTCCGGGGCCAGCCCGCGCTGCCGGGAGAACTCGATGAAGGACACCGGGGTGGACATGACGGTCACCCCGCCGGCCAGCGCGAGCGAGCACTCACCGCGCCGCAGTGCCTCGGCGGCCAGGTGCAGCGCGACCAGCGACGAGGAACAGGCGGTGTCCACCGTCAGCGCCGGTCCTTCGAGGCCCAGCGTGTACGCGATCCGGCCGGAGGCGACGCTCCCGGCACCACCCGTGCCGAGGTACCCCTCCAGGTTCTCCGCGGACGCCGAGACGAGCGCCGTGTAGTCCTGGCCGTTGGTGCCGACGAACACGCCGGTACCGCTGCCGCGGACCGACTCGGGCGTCACCCCGGCCCGCTCGAAGGCCTCCCAGCTCGTTTCGAGCAGGAGCCGCTGCTGCGGGTCCATGGCCAGCGCCTCGCGCGGCGAGATCCCGAAGAAGCCGGCGTCGAACTCGGCCGCGTCGTGCAGGAATCCACCGCCCCGGGTGTAGGTCGTGCCGATCCGGTCGGCGTCGGGGTCGTGGAGGGCGTCGAGGTTCCATCCCCGGTCGGCCGGGAACGGCGTGATGGCGTCGACCTCGCCCTCGACCAGCCGCCACAGCTCCTCCGGGGAGTTCGCCCCGCCCGGGAAGCGGCAGGCCATGCCGATGATCGCGATCGGTTCGTCGCTGCCGACCGTGCGGTGTGCGACCTGCGTCCGGTCGTCTCCCCCGAGCAGTTCGGCCCGCAGGTGCCGGACCAGTGCGGCGGGGGTGGGGTGGTCGAAGACCAGGGTCGTGGGCAGGCTTAGCCCGGTCGCCCGGTTCAGCCGGTTGCGGAACTCGACGGCCGTCATGGAGTCGAAGCCGAGGTCACGGAAGGCGCGTTCGGCGTCCTCGGTCTCCTGCGCGTCGTGCCCGAGCACGGCGACGACGGTCTCCCGGACCAGGTCGAGCAGGGCGCGACCAGCGTCCTCGGCCGAGTCGAAGCCGTGCGTCGAGGCCGGAGCGGCGGCGTTCTCCTCCGGGACGGCCTGCTGGTGCGACGGCGTCCGGTGCGGCTCGGTCGGGACGGCGTCGGGCCAGTAGCGCTGACGCTGGAAGGCGTACGTGGGCAGGTCGACTCGGCGCGCGCCCGAACCCCCGTACACGGCTTGCCAGTCGGGGACGGTGCCCCAGCAGTGCAGGGTGCCGAGGGCGGCGGCGACGGCCTGGTCCTCGGGGCGGTCGCGGCGCAGGAGGGAGGTGAAGGCGTGGGTGGCGGTGTCGGTGAGGCAGTCCTGGGCGAGGGCGGTCAGGACGCCGTCGGGGCCGAGTTCGACGAAGCGGGTCGCGCCGAGCTGGGAGGCGGTGCGCACACCGTCGTGGAACAGCACGGCCTGGCGGACGTGCCGCACCCAGTAGTCGGGGCTGGTCAGCTCCTCGGCGGTGGCGAGTGCGCCGGTCACGTTGGAGACGACCGGGATCCTCGGCTCGGCCGCCTTGAGAGCGCGGACGACCGTACCGAACTCGGCCAGCATCGGCTCCATCAGCGGCGAGTGGAAGGCGTGGCTGACGGAAAGGCGCTTGACCCGGTGGCCGGCCGCCCTTGCCTTCTGCTCGACCTTCTCGATCGCCCCAGCGTCGCCTGAAAGCACCACCGAACGCGGACCGTTGACCGCCGCGACATCGACCAGCCCCTCACAGCCCGCGAGGAGCTCCACAGCGGTCTGCTGATCGACCGCCACCGCGAGCATCGCGCCCCCGGCGGGCAGTGCCTGCATCAACCGACCACGCGCCGCCACCAGCGCAGCGGCGTCCTCCAGCGAGAACACCCCCGCCACATGCGCGGCCGCCACTTCACCGATCGAGTGGCCGAGCAGGAGGTCCGGGCTCACACCCCACGACTCAAGGAGGCGGAACAGCGCCACCTCCAGCGCGAACAGCCCAGCCTGCGCCCACACGGTCCGGTTCAGCAGCTCGGCGTCGTCGCCGAACACCACTTCCCGGACCGAACCGTCCAGGTGCCTGTCCAGCTCCGCACACACGGCATCGAAGGCGCTGGCATACGCCGGGAAGGCCTCGTACAACTCCCGGCCCATTCCTGGCTTCTGGGAACCCTGACCGGTGAACAGGAACGCCGTCTTGCCGCCGACAGCAGCGGCATCCACCAACTCCTTGGCCTGGCGACCCTCCGCCAGGGCCTCAAGCCCCCGCAACAGCCCCTCACGGTCCGCCGCCACCACCGCCGCACGGCGGGCGAGCGGGGACCGGGTGGTCGCGAGCGAGCGGGCCACCTCGGCCACGGTCAGGGAGCCGTCCGCACAGACGTGGACGGCCAGTCGCGCGGCCTGGTCCCGGAGCGCGGCATCGTTGCGCGCGGAGAGCACGGAGACCGGCGGAACCGCCGCCGAGCTCGCCGGAGCAGCCGACTCGGCACTCTGCGGGGCCTGTTCGAGGATGACGTGGGCGTTGGTCCCGCTGATGCCGAAGGAGGACACACCCGCCCGACGCGGACGCCCCGTCTCCGGCCACTCCCGGTCCTCGATCAGCAGCGAGACCTCGCCCGCCGACCAGTCCACGTGCGGCGACGGCGCGTCCACGTGGAGGGTCCGAGGCAGCACACCGTGCCGCATCGCCTGCACCATCTTGATCACACCCGCCACACCGGCGGCCGCCTGGGTGTGCCCCAGGTTGGACTTCACCGACCCCAGCCACAGCGGACGGTCCGCGGAACGCCCCTGCCCGTACGTGGCGAGCAGCGCCTGCGCCTCGATCGGGTCACCCAGGGTGGTGCCGGTCCCGTGCGCCTCCACCGCGTCGACCTCGTCGGCCGCCAGCCGCGACTTCTGGAGCGCCATGGTGATGACCCGCTGCTGGGAGGGGCCGTTGGGCGCGGTCATCCCGTTCGAGGCGCCGTCCTGGTTGACCGCGGAGCCACGGATCACGGCCAGCACCTGGTGGCCGTTGCGCCGCGCGTCCGAGAGCCGCTCCAGCAGCACCAGTCCGATTCCCTCGGACCAGGAGGTGCCGTCGGCGCCGGCGGCGAACGGCTTGCAGCGGCCGTCGGCGGCGAGACCGCGCTGACGGGAGAACTCGATGAAGGTGTTCGGGCTGGACATCACGGTCACGCCGCCGGCGAGCGCCAGCGAGCATTCGCCCTCGCGCAGCGCCTGGCTCGCCAGGTGCATCGCGACGAGCGACGAGGAGCAGGCGGTGTCGATCGTCACGGCCGGTCCTTCGAGGCCGAGGCTGTAGGCGATCCGGCCCGAGGCGATGCTGCCCGCGCTGCCGTTGCCGGCGTAGCCCTCCAGGCCCTCCTGGTCCTGCACCAGGTTGACGTAGTCGTGGTACATCACGCCCGTGAAGACGCCGGTCTGGCTGCCCCGGACCGAGGCCGGTGCGATCCCGGCCCGCTCGAAGGTCTCCCACGCGGACTCCAGGAGGAGCCGCTGCTGCGGGTCCATGGCGAGGGCCTCACGCGGCGAGATCCCGAAGAAGACCGGATCGAAGTCGGCTGCTCCGTCGAGGAATCCGCCCTCACGGACGTACGAGGTTCCCTGGCGCTCGGGGTCCGGGTCGAACAGTGCGTCCAGGTCCCAGCCGCGGTCGTCGGGGAAGGCGCTGATCGCGTCTCCGCCGTTCGCCACGAGGTCCCAGAGGTCCTCGGGGTTGCGGACCCCGCCGGGGAAGCGGCAGCTCATGCCGACGATGGCGATCGGCTCGTCGATCGGCGCGGCCGTGGTCGCGCCCGCCGTCGGGAGTGCGGTCCGGCCTTCGAGCAGTCGGGTCCGGAGGTAGCCGGCGAGGGCCGACGGGCTGGGCTGGTCGAAGGCGAGGGTCGCGGGCAGGCGCAGTCCGGTGGCGGCGCCGAGCCGGTTGCGCAGCTCGACGGCGGTGAGGGAGTCGAAGCCGAGGTCCTTGAACACCTGGGTGGGGTCGAGCGGTTCGTTCGCCGCCAGACCGAGCACGGTCGCCACCTCGGTGGCCACCAGGTCGAGCAGCACCCGCTCCTGCTGGGCCTCGGGCAGGTTGGCGAGGCTCCGGGCGAGTCGGTCGCCGTCGGTCGAGCCGGTCCCGGTCGGCGCAGCCGTGTTCCTCCGGACCGGGGCCGTCACCAGGGCGCGCAGGACGGGCGGCAGTTCGCCCGCGGTGCGCAGCGCGGCGCGGTCCAGGCGCATCGGGTACAGCACGGGGTGGTCGTGGGTGAGGCCGGCATCGAAGAGCGCGAGACCCTCCCGCGTGGACAACGGCAGCATCCCGCCACGCGAGATCCGCCCCACCTCCACCGAACCCAGACCGGCCGTCATCCCACCGCGCTCGGCCCACAAACCCCACGCCAACGAGGTCGCCGGCAGACCCAGACCACGACGGTACTGCGCGAACGCATCCAGGAACGCGTTCGCCGCCGCATAACTCCCCTGCCCCGGAGCCCCCAACACCCCCGAAGCCGACGAGAACACCACGAACGCCGACAACCCCAGACCCACCGTCAACTCGTGCAGATTCCACACCGCATCCACCTTCGGACGCAGCACCGAATCCACCCGCTCCGGGGTCAACGAGCCCACCACACCGTCATCCAGCACACCCGCCGCATGCACCACGGCCCTCAGCGGCTCCCCGGCCCCAATACCCTCCAACAGCTCCGCGAGCGCCCCACGATCGCCCGCATCACACGCCACCACCCGAACCGACGCACCCAACCCCGCCAACTCCGCCACGAACCCGGCGGCACCCTCCGACGCCAGACCCCGACGACCCGTCAACACCAGATGACGAACCCCGTGAACCTCCACCAAGTGCCGAGCCACCAGACGACCCAACACACCCAGACCACCCGTCACCAACACCGTGCCCCCGGACCCGAAACCCGGAGCATCCGAGGAGGACACCAGCCCAGCCCGCACCAACCGAGGCACCGACACCACACCCGAACGCACCGCGACCTGCGGCTCCTCCCCCGCGCCCACCACCTCGAGCAACGCCGACGACTCCGGCGAACCGTCCACATCCACCAACACGAAACGCCCCGGATGCTCCGACTGCGCCGAACGCACCAGACCCCACACCGCCGCAGCGGCCGGATCCACCAGCCCGTCCCCCGACAGACCCACCGCACCACGCGTCACGAACACCAACCGCCGCGAAGCCCCATCCGCGGCCAGCACACCCTGCACCGAGCCCAACACCCCGTGCACCGCAGCCCGCACACCAGCAGAGGTGTCCACCTCCACCAACTCCACCGAGCCGGACCAGCCATCCTCCTTCGGCAGGTTGCCGAGGGCCACCCAGTCCAGTCGGAAGAGGGCGTCAGCGGCCGGGGAGAGCTGCCCGGCGGACAGCTGCCGCAGGGTGAGCGAGTCGACGGTCACAACCGGCAGGCCGCGCTCGTCCGTCGCGGTCAGCGACACGGCTTCGTCGCCCGCCGGGACCAGCCGCACCCGCAGGGCCGAGGCGCCGGCGGCGTGGAGCGTGACGCCGCTCCAGGCGAACGGCAGCCGTGCGGCGCCGTCCTCGGGCAGCAGTGCCCCGACGCCCATCGCCTGGAGGGCGGCGTCGAGCAGCGCCGGGTGCAGACCGAACCGGCCCGCCTCCTGTTCCTGGTCCAGCCGGACCTCCGCGAACACCTCCGCACCACGCCGCCAGGCCGCCCGCAAGCCCTGGAAGGCCGGGCCGTAGCCGAAGCCGGCTGTCGCGCGCTGCCGGTAGAAGTCCGCGAGGTCCACCGGCTCGGCGCCGACGGGCGGCCAGGTCTCCTCCGCGGCCGGGAGCCCCTCGGTCCGGGCCCCGGCCTCCCGGGCGACGACGCCCTTGGCGTGCCGGGTCCACTCGCCGTCCAGCCCTCGGGCGTAGACGGTGACGGTCCGCCGGTCGGTGCCGTCGGCCGCGTCCACGGCGACCTGGAGCTGGAGTTCGCCCTCCTCGGGCAGGACGAGCGGCGCTTCGAGCGTCAGCTCCTCCAGCCGTCCGCAGCCGACCTGGTCCCCGGCCCGGACGGCGAGCTCCACCAGGGCGGTCCCGGGCAGCAGCACCACGCCGTTCACGGCGTGGTCGGCCAGCCAGGCCTGGGAGCGCAGCGACAGCCGGCCGGTGAACACGAAGCCGTCGGACCCGGCCAGCACCACCATCGCCCCGAGCAGCGGGTGACCCACGGCCTCCACACCGGCCGAGGCCACCTCGCCGGTGGCGGTGCCGCCCTCCAGCCAGTAGCGCTCCCGCTGGAAGGGGTAGGTCGGCAGGTCGACCCGCGCGGCGCCCGGCAGGGCGGCCGCCCAGTCGACGCCGGTGCCGTGGGTGTGGATCTCGGCGACGGCGCGGCCGAGGCTGCGCACCTCGTCGGCGCCGCGGCGCAGCACGGAGCTCCAGCGGGCGTCCCGCGGGGTGTCGGCGAGGCAGAGCTGCCCCATGGCGCTCAGCACGCCGTCGGGCCCGAGCTCCAGGTACGTGGTGACGCCGTGGGCGTCGAGGGCCCGTACGCCGTCGTGGAAGCGCACCGCCTCGCGGACGTGGCGCACCCAGTACTCGGGGGTGCTCAGCTCCTCGGCGGTGGCGATCCGGCCGGTCACGTTGGAGACGATCGGGATGGTCGGGGGGCGGAAGTCCAGTCGTTCGACGACGCCGCGGAAGCGGTCGAGCATCGGTTCCATGCGCGGCGAGTGGAAGGCGTGGCTGACCCGCAGCCGCTTGGTGCGGCGACCGGTGAGCTGCCGGGCGAGCGCGTCGATCGCGTCCTCGTCGCCGGAGAGGACGACGGCGGCGGGGCCGTTGACGGCCGCGATGTCCGCGCGGCCCTCGAACTCCGCGAGCAGCGGGCGGACTTCGTCCTCCGCCGCCTCGACGGAGAGCATGGCGCCGCCCTCGGGAAGCGACTGCATCAGCCTGCCGCGCGCGGCGACGAGCGCGCAGGCCTGCGGCAGCGTCAGCATGCCGGCGACGTGCGCCGCGACGAGCTCGCCGATGGAGTGGCCGAGCAGGACGTCGGGGCGGATGCCCCAGCTCTCGGTCAGCCGGAAGAGGGCGACTTCGAGGGCGAACAGGGCGGCCTGGGTGTATTCGGTGCGGTGGAGCAGCTGGGCGTGCGCGCTGTCCTGCGCCGCGAAGGCGACCTCGCGGACGGGGGTGTCGAAGTAGCGGTCGAGTTCGCGGCAGGCCGCGTCGAAGGCCTCGGCGAACACGGGGAAGGCGCCGTACAGTGCCCGTCCCGTGCCGGCCCGCTGGGAGCCCTGTCCGGTGAACAGGAAGGCGGTCCGCGCGCCGCTGCCCGAGCTTCCCCGCACGACCGCCGCGGAGGGGGTGCCGGAGGCGAGGGCGAGGAGCCCTTCGCGGATCTCGGCGGCGTCGGCGCCGAGGACGACGGCCCGGTGGTCGAATGCGGTCCGGGTGGTGGCGAGCGAGTAGCCGAGGTCGGCGAGGTCCGCCATGGTCTCGGTCCCGGTGAGCCGGGCGGCGAGGGCGGCGGCCTGGTCCCGTACGGCCTCGGCGCTGCGGGCGGCCAACCGAAGTGCCGCCAGCGGGAGTTCGGGGCGATCCGCGAGCTCGGCAGGCTCGGCGTCCTCGGCCAGGGCCTGTTCGAGGACGACGTGGGCGTTGGTGCCGCTGATCCCGAAGGAGGACACGCCCGCGCGGCGCGGACGACCGGTCTGCGGCCAGTCGGTCCGCTCGGACAGCAGCCGGACGTCGCCGGCGGTCCAGTCGACCTGCGGGCTCGGCTCGTCCAGGTGCAGGGTCTTGGGGAGCACGCCGTTGCGCAGCGCCATCACCATCTTGATGACGCCGGCCGCGCCCGCGGCGGCCTGGGTGTGCCCGAGGTTGGACTTGACCGAACCGAGCCACAGCGGGTGGCCCTCGGAGCGCTCCCGCCCGTAGGTGGCGAGCAGCGCGTGGGCCTCGATCGGGTCGCCGAGCGTCGTGCCGGTGCCGTGCGCCTCGACGGCGTCGACCTCGCCGGGCGTCAGCCCGGCCTGCTCCAGGGCCTGCCGGATCACCCGCTGCTGCGAGGGTCCGTTGGGTACGGTCAGCCCGCTGCTGGCGCCGTCCTGGTTGACGGCCGAGCCGCGCAGCACGGCGAGCACGGGGTGCCCGTTGGCCCGGGCGTCGGAGAGCCGCTCCAGCAGGAACAGGCCGACGCCCTCGCCCCAGCCGGTGCCGTCGGCGGCGGCGGCGAAGGGCTTGCAGCGGCCGTCGGCGGCGAGACCGCGCTGCTGGCTGAAGTCGACGAACAGGTCGAGCGTCGACATCACCGTGACCCCGCCGGCCAGGGCCAGGGTGCACTCGCCCTGGCGCAGGGCCTGGGCGGCCAGGTGCAGGGTGACCAGCGAGGAGGAGCAGGCGGTGTCGACCGTGACGGCCGGCCCCTCCAGGCCGAGGGTGTAGGAGATGCGACCGGAGGCCACGCTGCCCGCGTTGCCGCTGCCGGCGTACACCTCGACGCCCTCCGGGAGGGTGTCCAGGCGCGAGGCGTAGTCGTGGTGCATGACGCCGACGTAGACGCCGGTGCGGCTGCCGCGCACGGACGACGGGTCGATGCCGGCCCGCTCGAAGGCCTCCCAGGAGGTTTCCAGCAGCAGGCGCTGCTGGGGGTCCATGGCGAGGGCCTCGCGCGGGGAGATCCCGAAGAAGCCGGCGTCGAACTCGTCGGCGCGGTCGAGGAATCCGCCCTCCCGGACGTAGGTGGTGCCCTGCTGGTCCGGGTCGGGGTGGTAGACGGCCGCGGTGTCCCAGCCGCGGTCGTCGGGGAAGGGGCCGACCGCGTCGCGGCCGTCGAGGACGAGCTGCCACAGGTCCTCGGGGCTGGTCACGCCCCCGGGGTAGCGGCAGCTCATCGCCACGATCGCGATCGGCTCGGCCGTCTCGGCCTGGTGCAGCCGCTTCTTGGTCTGGTGCAGTTCGGCGGTCACCCAGCGGAGGTGGTCGAGCAGCTTCTCTTCGTTGGTCATGACGTCCGGACTCCAGTCGATCAAAAAAGTGACACCGTTCACGGGGGCGGCTCGCGCCCCCGTGAACGTCAGCGGCGTGCGATACCCGTGTACTGCTCGGCGAAGGCCGTCGCCTCGGCGGTGGATGACAGCAGGCGCTCGAACCGGGCCCTGCGCAGCCGGCGGTCGAAGACCGTCTCGTCCGGTGCGGCGTGCATCAGGGTGGTCATCGAGGCCGAGAACTGCTGGCCCTGCCACGCCCGGGGCACGGCGGTGGCCGAGTAGCCGTCCAGGGCCTCGCGCCGGCCGTGGGCGTACCAGTCGGCGAGCGCCTCGGCGAGGTGCCGGGCGTCGGCGACGGCCATGTTGAGGCCCTTGGCGGCGCTCGGCGGGACGATGTGCGCGGCGTCGCCGACGAGGAAGAGCCGGCGGTACTGGAACGGCTCGGCCACGAAGCTGCGCAGCGGCACCATGACCCGCTCCAGGATCTCGCCGGTCGGCAGGGTGCCCCGGCCGCCGGTGAGCCGCAGGTCCAGCTCCCGCCAGATCTCCTCGTCCCCGCGCTCGTCCACGCCCTCGCCGGGCGGCACCGACAGGTACAGCCGGCTGACCTGCTGCGAGCGCATGCTCTGGAGCGCGAACCCGCGGTCGCCGACGGCGTAGATCAACTCGGGCGACAGCGGCGGGGCGGCGGCCAGGACCCCGAGCCAGGCGAAGGGGTGGGTCAGCTCGTGGCCGACCAGCTCCGTACCGGGCACGGCCTGCCGGCTGACCCCGTGGAACCCGTCGCAGCCCGCGATGAAGTCGCAGGTCAGTTCGGTGGGCTGACCGTCGATCGTGCAGACGACGCGCGCGCCGTCCGCGGTGACCGAGGCGATCCGCACGTCCTCGACGCCGAAGTGCAGGCCGGGCCCGTCGCCGTGGGCGTCCAGCAGGTCCTTGACGACCTCCTGCTGACCGTACATCCACACCGACGCACCGCAGAGCTCGGTGAAGGGCATCCGGTGCACGACGCCGTCGAGGCGCCACTCGAAGCCCTCGTGCACGAGCGCCTCGCGGTCGAGCCGTTCGCCGACCCCGGCGTCGCGCAGGACCTCGACGGTCCCCTGTTCCAGCAGCCCGGCGCGGACCCGCTTCTCCACGTGGGCGCGGGTGCGCCGCTCCAGGACGACCGAGTCGATGCCGTTCAGCCGGAGCAGCCGGGCGAGCAGCAGGCCCGAGGGTCCGGCCCCGATGATGCAGACGGGGGTGTGCGGTGTCCGCCCCGGCGGGGTCACTCCCCGACCTCGCCCGAGCTCGCGACCAGCACGTCGGCGGTGAGCCGGACGTCCGCCGAGGAGGCGCCGACCTGGACGGTGCGGCGGCCGGCGCCGACGGTCCAGGCGCGGGCGTCGGCGTCCCAGTACTCGAAGCACCGGGCGGCCAGCTCGACCTCCACCCGGGCCGACTCGCCCGGCTCCAGCCGGGCCGAGGTGTACCCGGCGAGGGCCCTGGGCGCCTGGTCGACGCCGGCCTCGGGGCTGGCGCCGAGGTAGACCTGGGCGATCTCGCGCCCGGCCCGCGCACCGGTGTTGCGGATGGTGAACGCGACCCGCAGGGTGCGGCCCCCGGCGGTCAGTTCGAGGTCCTCGTAGGCGAAGGTGGTGTAGCTGAGGCCGTGGCCGAAGGGGAACAGCGGCTGGTCGCCGTGCTGGTCGTGCCAGCGGTAGCCGACGAACAGGCCCTCGCTGTACTCGACGCGGCCGTCGGCGCCCGGGTAGCGCAGCGGGTCGCCGGAGACGGAGGTGTGGTCGGCGTCCACCGGGAAGGTCTGGGTGAGCTTGCCGCTCGGGTTGACGTCGCCGAACAGCAGGGCGTCGGTCGCCTCGGCGCCCATCTCGCCGGGGTACCAGACGTCCAGGACGCCGGCGACGCGGTCCTGCCAGGGCATCGGCACGGACGAGCCGGTGTTCAGCACCACCACGGTGTTCGGATTGGCCTCGGCCACCGCGGTGACGAGCTCGTCCTGGAGCCCGGGCAGCCCGAGTTCCGGACGGTCGATCAGCTCGGCGAGCTCGTCGTAGACGAAGACCAGCGCGGCCTCGGCGTTGCGGGCGGCCTCGGCCGCCTCCTCGATGTCGGTGCGGGCCTGCTGCGGGGTGACCCAGCCGAGGGTGAGCTTGACCGGGTTGCCGGGCACCGGCAGGGCCGACAGCACCAGCTTGTAGCTGCCCGGTTCCAGGTCGAGGGTCATGCCCGCGGTGTCGCCGAAGGAGCTGCCGGCGAAGACCCGCGGGTGGCCCTCCAGGTCGATCGCCGCGTAGCCGCCGAGCGCGGTGACGGCGATGCGGTAGCGGCCGGGCGTCTCGATGGTGAGGCGGCCCTCGTAGAAGTAGTTCGGCTCGGTGGAGGGGCCCGCGGGGACCTCGCCCTCGCGGAAGGGCGGCTGCAGCGCGGACTCGGGGATCGGGCGGCCGGCCGGGTCCTCGCCGATGCGGAACTCGACCCGGTCCTCGCCGAGGCGCCGGCGCAGCACGTCCAGCGGGGTGCTCGCGACCTCGGGGACGACGAGCGCGCTGCCGACGCCGGCGGTCTTGGGCACGGCCGCGGCCAGCCCGATGACCGCGAGGCCCTTGTCGCGGAGCCGGTCCTCGCTCAGCGGGAGGACGCCGCGCGGGTTGTGCAGCAGGACCGAGCCGGCCTGCGCCACCTCCAGGGCCAGGGCGCGGCCGCGCTCCGCGTCCCGCTCGACGGCGGGGCGTCCGGCCGGGTCGAGCAGGCCGAAGCGGGCCATCTGGCCGAGGATGCGGGCGACGGAGCGGTCGAGCACCTTCTCGTCGATCCGGCCCTCGGTGATCGCCTCGGCCAGCGGTGCGCCGAGGTGCTTGCCGTCGGGCATCTCCTGGTCGAGCCCGCGCTCGACGGCCGCGGTGTCGTGCACGGCGTCCCAGTCGGACATCACCCAGCCCTCGAAACCCCACTCCTCGCGCAGCAGGGTGGTGAGCAGCGGCCCGTTCTGGCAGCTGAAGTCGCCGTTGACGCTGTTGGTGGCGCCCATCAGGGCACCGGCGCCGGCCTCCACGACCGACTGGAAGGCGGGGAGTTCGATCTCCCGGAGGGTCCGCTCGTCGACGCGCACGTCGACGACCATCCGGTTCTCCTCCTGGTTGTTCGCCGCGAAGTGCTTCGGCATGGCGATGACGCCCTGCGACTGGATGCCCGCCACCACGGCCGTGCCGATCGCGGTGACCAGCAGCGGGTCCTCGCCGTACAGCTCGAAGTTGCGGCCGCCGTACGGCTGGCGCAGCACGTTGAGCATGGGGCCGATGAGCACGTCCTGGCGCTTGGCGAGGGCCTCGTGGCCGAGGAACTCGCCGTAACGGGCGGCGAGTTCCTCGTCGAAGGCGCAGGAGAGCGCGATCGGCGCGGGCAGCGCGGTGGTGGTCCTGCGCTTCATCCGCACACCGGCGGGGCCGTCGGTCATCCGCAGCGGCGGGATGCCGAGCCGCGGGACGCCCGGGACGTATCCGGACTGGCCGAGCTTCTCGGGGTCGTCGGCGCCGTGGACGAAGGAGAGCTTCTCCTCCAGGGTCATCTCGGCGATCAGGGCGTGGACGTCGACGGGGGCGTCGACGGGCGTCTGGGTGGTCATGCGAGTTCACTTCCGTTGCTGTCGGCGGGGGCGGCGGGGGCGGCGGGGGCGGCGGCCGGCACGGTGGCCTGGGGTTCGGGGGCGCGCAGGGCGCGGGCGGGCGCGCTGGCCTTGAGGAGCATCTCGTCGTACTCCTCGTCGGGGTCGGAGTCGAGGACGATGGCCCCGCCCGCGCCCAACTGCCAGTGCTCACCGGTGCGGACCATCGTCCGGATGACGATGTTGAGGTCGGCGCTGCCGTTGCAGGCGAGGTAGCCGATGGAGCCGGAGTAGATGCCGCGGGCCCGCTGCTCCAGGGACTCGATGATGTCCAGGGTGCGCAGCTTGGGCGCGCCCGTCATCGAGCCGCCGGGGAAGCAGGCGCGCACGCAGTCCATGGTGTCGGCGTCCGCCTTGAGGGTGCCGCGGATGGTGGACACCAGCTGGTGGACGGTGGCGTAGCTCTCGGCCGCCATCAGGACCGGGACCTCGACGCTGCCGAGTTCGCAGACCCGTCCGAGGTCGTTGCGCAGCAGGTCGACGATCATCAGGTTCTCGGCGCGCGTCTTGGCGCTGGAGACGAGTTCCGCGCGGGCGGCCTCGTCCTCGGCCGGGGTGGCGCCGCGGGGGGCGGTGCCCTTGATGGGCTTGGCCTCGGCCACCCGGTCGGCCGTGATCTTCAGGAATCGCTCGGGCGAGGAGCAGGCCACGTCGATGCCGTCGAGGTGCAGGTAGGCGGCGTACGGGGCCGGGTTGAGCCGGCGCAGTCGGCGGTAGGTCTCCCAGCCACCGTCGGTCGCCGGCACCTCGGCCACGTTGGTGAGGCAGATCTCGTAGCTCTCGCCCTGGAGCAGGTACTCCTGGCTGGCCCTGACGTCCTGGACGTAGTCCGCGCGCTGCTTGGCGAGGAACGGCTCGACGGAGGCGGCGGGGACGGGGGCGGGTTCCGGGAGGGTCCGCAGGCCCTCCAGCACCTCCGCGGTCCCGGTGAGCCAGTCCTCCGCCGCCGCCCGGGTGGTCTCGTCGGTGCCGAGCGCCAGCAGGTAGGTGCGGTCCTGCTCGTGGTCGACGGCGAGGAAGCGGTCGGCGAACAGCCAGACGGCGTCGGGGGTTTCGGCGGTGTGGCGGTTCTTGGAGCCGCAGTCGGCCTTGAGCTCGTAGCCGAAGTAGCCGACGTAGCCGCCGGTGAAGTCGAAGGGCAGCGGCGGCGCGTCGACCACCCGCCGCTCCGACTCCCGCTGGAGGTAGTCGAAGACGGTCCCGGCGTGGACCGCCGGGGCCGGCCCGTCGACCACGACGGCGCGCTCGGCGACGCGGTAGCGCACCGTCTCGGCGAGCGGGCCGGCGGCGTCCCCGAGGAAGGAGAACCGGGACAGGCCCCGCTCGACGCGCGCGCTGTCGAGCCAGAAGGCGTTCGTGGAGCCGGAGTAGAGCGCATCGAAGGCCGCTTCGGTGTCGACGGCCCGGTCCAGCTCGCGCACCTGCAGGCTGTAGCGCCGCTGCCCTGCCGGGGACTGCTCGCGAACGGGCGCCGACGGCGCGACGACGGGAACGGCGAAGGACCTGCGGCCCTGGGCGGCCGTGGTGAGGTCGCGGAAGTTCGCCATCATCCGCAGCCCGTACTCGGTCTCGATGGACTCCGGGTGGAACTGCACGCCCCAGCGGGGCAGCCGCCGGTGCCGCAGCGCCATGATCACGCCGTCCTCGGCCCGGGCGATGGGTTCGAGGTCGTCCGGCAGCGGCTCGGCGACGCACAGCGAGTGGTAGCGGACGGCGCCGAACTCCCGGGGGATCCCGGCGAAGAACGCGTCGCCCTGGTGGGTGACCCGCTCCACGTGCCCGTGGCGGGCCTCGGGCGCCGGCACCACGCGGCCGCCCTCGGACACCGCGAGGCCCTGGTGGCCGAGGCAGACGCCGAGCACCGGGGCGCTCGCCCGGCGCAGCACGTCGAGCGAGATGCCGAAGTCGCGGGCGCGGGCCGGATGGCCCGGGCCGGGGGAGATCACGACGTTGTCGAACCCGTCCAGGTCGGGGAGTTCGACCGCGTCGTTGGTGACGACGACGGGCTCCTCGCCGTTCACCTGCCCGAGGAGGTGGAACAGGTTGTAGGTGTACGAGTCGTAGTTGTCTATCAGCAGCGTCCGCACGGTCTCATTCACTTCGCGCTGGAGGGGGTGGAGCGGCCGGTGAGCCGGTCCAGGTGGGCAAGGCAGTCCTGCGGCCGGTCGGCCGGGGCGAGCCGGGCGAGGTGGCCGTCGGGGCGCACCAGGGCGATCAGCGGGAGCGGGCCGAACCCGGCCCGCAGTCGGCCGCGTCCGTCGTCGGTGAGCCGCGCGAGGTCGTGCACGGCGATCCGCTCGCCGAACGCGGCGCGGGCCCGCTCGGCCACGGCGGTCCAGTCCTCCGGGAGGCCCTCGCCCGGCCACAGCAGGGCGATGTGGGCGCTCCGGTCGAGCACCGGGGAGCCGGGCTCGGTTCGGGAGGAGTGGAAGAACGGCACCCGGTCGCCGACGGTCAGCCGGCGCTTCAACTGCGAGCGCCACAGGGGTTCTTCGAGTGGAGCATAGCTCAGTCCGAGCTGGCTCATCAGCGGCGCGGCCACCTTGCGCAGGAAGCCGGAGCGCTCGGCGGCGGCGACGGCCTCGTCGCGGCGCGCGGCGTCCTCGGGGGTCTGCGGCGCCGACAGCTCCATCTCGGTGCGGATGACGGTGCGGACCTGCTCGACCGCCTGTCGGCGCTCGCTGTCGTAGCTGTCGAGCAGGGCGTCGCTCCACCCCTCGCGCACGACGCCGGCCAGCTTCCAGCCGAGGTTGACGGCGTCCTGGAGGCCGAGGTTGAGCCCCTGTCCGCCGAGCGGCACCACGCTGTGCGCGGCGTCCCCCACCAGGATCACCCGCCCGTCGCGGAACCGTTCGGCCACGCCGGGCCGCGGGAAGTAGGTGCGCTTCCACAGCGGTTCACCGAGTTCGTACGGGAGGCTGGTGCGCTGATCGACCATCTCCTGCCAGTCGGCGAGCGGCCGGTCGGACCAGTCCGGCTCCCCGGGCAGCACCACGGTGGCCAGCCGGCACACTCCGTCGGGCAGGTGGACCAGCGGCAGCATCCCGGTCTCGCCGTAGTGGTACTCGACGCCGGACACCGCCGGCCCGCTGATCGGGAAGTCGCCGAGCGAGATGCCGAGCGGGAAGGGCAGGCCCGGGTACGGGATGTCGAGCAGGCGGCGGGTGAGGCTGCCGGCGCCGTCGGCGCCGATCAGCCACTGCGGCTCGGTCTCCTCCCGGGTGCCGTCCCGGTGGCGCAGGGTGGCCCGGGGCAGCGGCCCGGAGTTGTCGAGGGCGTGGAGCTCCGTACCGCACTCGACCCGGCCGCCGAGTTCGGCGAGGCGGGCCCAGAGCAGGTCCTCCAGCTCGCGCTGGACGATGCCGAGTCCGAACGGGTAGGCGGTGTCCATGCCGTGCATGGGCACGGTGCCGAGCCGGCGGCCGCGGGAGAAGAAGCTGACGTCGGTCGCGGGGCGTCCGCGGGAGACCAGTTCCTCCGCGATGCCCGTCTTCTCCAGGAGTTCGAGCACGCGCGGCCAGATCATCACGGCTCGCGAGTGCGGGTCGCTCTCCTCCAGCGAGGGCTTGCCGTCGATCAGCCGGACCGGGACGCCCTGCTGCAACAGGTCGCAGGCGAGCAGCGAACCGACCGCTCCCCCACCGACGATGAGGATCTCCGGAGTGCTCATACCGCCGCCACCTCTCCTTCCGTGCGGACCAGGTGCCGCTCGATCGCCTCCGCGGCGGCCACCGCCCCGCCCGCGTCGTGGACGTGCTGCCGCATCCCGGCCATCCGGGCCGCGGTCGCCGGATCGGTGCTGACCGTGCGCACCGCTTCGCGCAGACCGGCGGGGGTCAGCGCCGCGGGGTCGAGCCGCAGGCCGAGGCCCAGTTCGGCGACCCGGTCGGCGATGATCTCCTGCTCGACCATCTGGGGCACCACCACCATGGGCGTGCCGAAGGACAGCGCCTCCATGGTGCTGCCCATGCCGCCGTGGGTGACGAAGGCGGACGCCCGGTCGAGCACGGACAGCTGGGGCACGCTCGCGTGCACCTCGACGTTCGGCGGCAGCGTGCCGAGGTCGGCCGGGTCGGTCTGCGCGCCGATCGACATGACCACCGAGAACTCGGTGCCGTCGAAGGCCTCCAGGCAGCCGCGGTAGAACCCGGTCGCCCGGTTGAACACCGTGCCGAGCGAGACCAGGACCAGCGGCCGGCCGTCCTCGGCGCGCTGCCACCGCTCCTGCGCCGTCCGGTCGCCGAGGCTCGGGCCGACGAAGCGGTAGTGCGGGCCGAAGGCGTCCTGCCCGGGCTGGAACTCCCGGGGCAGGAAGGCCAGGTTGAGCTCCTCCTCGAAGTCCATGAACTCCTCGGTGGCGGTGCCGCCGAGCCCGACGGCGGTCAGGAACTCCCCGAGCCGGCGGTCGAATTCGGCGCCGTTGGCCTCGTGGGCCGCGGAGCGGCCGGTCCGGGCGAGCATGGCGTCCATCAGGGCGAAGCCGCGGCTGGAGGCGATGCTGGGGAAGAACTGCACGGAGCGGCAGCCCCAGCGGCGCGCCAGCGCCCGGCCGACGAACGGCGCCGTGTTGTCGTACACGACCAGGTCGGGCCGCCCGTCGGCGAACCGCTCCTCGGCGAGCGCGATCCGGTCCGCGCTGCCGTACAGGAAGAAGAGCGGCAGCGCGCTCAGGTCGTTCTCGGCGAAGGCGCGCGGCGAGTGGCCGGAGGAGGTGGCGACGTCGTAGCGGCACACCGTCGCGCCGAGCCGGACGAGCCGCTCCTCGAACTCCTTCGTGGTGAAGTAGGTGACCTGGTGGCCGCGGGAGACCAGCTCCGCGACGATGCCGAAGGTCGGCGATACGTGGCCGTGGGCGGCCACACTGAAAAATGCGATATGGGCCATCAGTGTTCCTCAGGGTTTCGACCGGCGGGGCCGGTCAGATCCCGATCTCCCCGTCCAGGATTTCGAACAGCTCCTCGTCGGTGACGTCGTCATGGACGTCCGACTTCTTCGTGGTGCCGCCCAGTCGGGCCAGCAGGGCGCGCAGCCGTTGTTCGGCGTACCGGCCGGTCGCCGAGTCCGGCGCGGCCGCGCGCAGTTGTGCCTCCAGTTCGTCGAGCCCGCGGATCACCGGCTGCGCCGGGGCGTCCTCGCTCTCGCCCAGCTCCTCGTCGAGGTGCCCGGCGAGCGCCGCGGGGGTGGGGAAGTCGAAGACCAGCGTGGGTGAGAGCTTGAGTCCGGTCTCGGCGCCGAGCCGGTTGCGCAGTTCGACGGCCGCGAGCGAGTCCAGGCCGAGTTCGCGGAAGGACCGCTCGCCGGGCACCTGGTCGCCGCCGCGGTGCCCCAGCACGGCCGCCGTCTGCGCGGTCACGAGGTCCGTCAGCAGCCGTCGGCGCTGCGCCGGGTCGGCGGCCGCCAGGCGCTCGGCCAGCCGCTCGGCCGGCGAGGGCCCGCCGGCCGTCCTCGTCGGCCGGGCCGCCGGCACCGGTGCGGCCGGACGGTCCGTGCGCCGTGACTGCCGGACCGCGACCAGGTTCCGGGAACCGGGCCCGTCCAGGGCGCGGTCGAGCAGCGCCAGCGCCTCCTCGTTGGTCATCGGTACGGTGCCGTGGCGGGCCATCCGGGCGATGGCCTCGGCACCGATCCGACCGGCCATGCCGCGCTGCTCCGCCCACGGGCCCCACTGCAGCGAGAGGGCGGGCAGTCCGAGCGAGCGGCGGTGGTCGGCGAAGGCGTCCAGGAAGCCGTTGGCCGCGGCGTAGTTGGCCTGCGCGGGGCTGCCGTGCACACCGGCCGCCGAGGAGAAGAGCACGAAGGCGTCCAGGTCGTGCCCGGCGGTGACGGCGTGCAGGGCGAGCACGCCCTCCGCCTTCACCCGGACGACGCGCGCGAACTGCTCACGGCTGAGCGTGCTGAGCGCGCCGTCGTCGACGATGCCCGCCGTGTGGATCACCGCCCTGAGCGGCCGGTCGGCACCGAGGCCCGCCACGACCTCCGCGAGCGCGGACCGGTCGGTGACGTCGCAGGCCGCGAGGGTGACCCGGGCCCCGAGCGCGCGCAGGGTGTCGGCGAGCCGGCCGTGCTCCGGGCCGTCCGCCCGCCTGCTCAGCAGGACCAGGTCGGTCACGCCGCGGCGCCGCACCAGGTGCTCGGCGACGACCGCGCCGAGGCCGCCGGTGCCGCCCGTGATGAGCACGGCGCCGTCGGTCGGCCGGGGTTCGGCGGGCTCCTCGTTCCCGGCGGGGGCGAGTCGGGGTGCCAGCAGCTGTCCCTCGCGGACCACCACTTCGCGCGCCTCGACCGACAGGGCCGAGGCCAGCGCGGCCGGCGACCTCGGGTCGCCGTCCAGCTCCACGACCTGGAACTTGCCGGGGTGCTCGGACTGCGCGGTGCGCAGCATCGCCCGTACGGCGCCGGACGTGGTTCCCGGCTCCCCGGACACCACCAGGGTGAGGCGGGCGTCGTCGTACAGACCGCCGTCGATCCACTCCCGCAGCAGGGCCGCGGTGCGCCAGACGGCCTCGACCGCGTGCTCGGCCGACTCGTCCGTGCCCAGCGGACCGGAGAGGTCCACGAAGCGGACGACGGCCTCCGGCAGCGTGAACGAGTCCTCCAGAGCCGCCAGGTCCCGGTGGTGCTCGGCGACGATTCCGCTCCCGTCGAGCGCCCGGGTGAGGCCGGCCGGATCCTCGCCGAGGACCGCGACGGCCCCGGCGAACGTTCCGGTGACGGTTCCGGCGTCCTCGACCGGCTCCAGGACCGGGGCCAGCAGCTCGGCCCCGGACTCCGCCAGGTCCTGGGGGCGGACCCGCCGCAGCGTCAGCGAGTCGACCACCGCGATGGTGCGGCCGGCCGGATCCGTGACGTGGAGCGCGAGTTCGTCCGCGCCGATCCGGCTCAGCCGGACCCTGGCCTCGGCCGCTCCCGGCCGGTACACCGTGACGCCCTGCCAGACGAAGGGCAGCCGACCGGCCGCGTCCGACGAGCCGGGCGAGTCGACGAAGCCGGTGTGCAGTGCCGCGTCGAACAGTGCGGGGTGGAAGACGAAGCGCTCCGGCTCCTGCCCGGAGTCCTCCGCGAAGGTCACCTCCGCGAAGACGTCGTCGCCGCGCCGCCAGGCGGCCCGCAGGCCCCGGAACACCGGGCCGTAGTCGAAGCCCATGTCCACGGCGCGGTCATAGGCGTCCTCGGCCGCGACCGGTTCGGCGCCCACGGGCGGCCAGGTGAGGTCGGCGACGAGCTCCTCGCCGCGTTCCTCCGTGAGCACGCCCGCCGCGTGGGTGGTCCAGCCGCCGTCCGCGCCCACCGGACGGCCGTACACGGTCACCGACCGGCGTCCTGGCTCGTCGAGCGGCCGGACGGCCACCTGGACGTCCACCGCCGAGCCTCCGGACAGCCGGAGCGGCGCCTGCACGGTGAGTTCCTCAAGGGTCGGGCTGCCCACCGCACGACCGGCGTGCAGCGCCACGTCGACGAACGCCGTCCCGGGAAGGATCACCGTGCCGTTCACCACGTGGTCGGCCAGCCAGGGGTGCGTGCGGACTGACAGCCTGGAGCTGTACAGGACCTCCTCGGAATCGGCGCGGGGAATGCCTCCGCCGATCAGGGGGTGGGTGTCCGGCCCCTGCGGCACGCCGACCGGACGCGGGCGCGGCCAGTAGCGCTCCGCCCGGAAGGGGTATCCGGGGAGGCCGGTGGCGCCGGTGCCGGGTCCGAAGTAGGCGGGCCAGTCGACGGTGACCTCCCAGCAGTGCAGGGTGCCGAGGGCGGCCACGATGGTCTGGTCCTCGGGGCGGTCGCGGCGCAGGAGGGAGGTGAAGGCGTGGCCGTCGATGTCGGTGAGGCAGTCCTGGGCGAGGGCGGTCAGGACGCCGTCCGGGCCGAGTTCGACGAAGCGGGTCGCACCCAGCTGGGAGGCGGTGCGCACACCGTCGTGGAACAGCACGGCCTGGCGGACGTGCCGCACCCAGTAGTCGGGGCTGGTCAGCTCCTCGGCGGTGGCGAGTGCGCCGGTCACGTTGGAGACGACCGGGATCCGGGGCTCGTCCGCCTTGAGAGCGCTGACGACCGTGCCGAACTCGGCGAGCATCGGCTCCATCAGGGGCGAGTGGAAGGCGTGGCTGACGGAAAGGCGCTTGGCCCGGTGGCCGGCCGCCTTTGCCTTCTGCTCGACCTTCTCGATCGCCCCCGCGTCGCCCGAAAGGACCACCGAGCGCGGACCGTTGACCGCCGCGACATCGACCAGGCCCTCACAGCCGGCGAGGAGCTCCACAGCGGTCTGCTGATCGACCGCCACCGCGAGCATCGCGCCCCCGGCGGGCAGTGCCTGCATCAACCGACCACGCGCCGCCACCAGCGCAGCGGCGTCCTCCAGCGAGAACACCCCCGCCACATGCGCAGCCGCCACTTCACCGATCGAGTGGCCGAGCAGGAGGTCCGGGCTCACACCCCACGACTCAAGGAGGCGGAACAGCGCCACCTCCAGCGCGAACAGCCCAGCCTGCGCCCACACCGTCCGATTCAGCAACTCGGCATCGTCACCGAAGACGACGTCGCGGACCGAACCGTCCAGATGCCCGTCCAGCTCCGCACACACCGCATCGAACGCGCCCGCGAACACCGGGAAAGCGCCGTACAACTCCCGGCCCATCCCCAACCGCTGGGAACCCTGCCCCGTGAACAGGAACGCCAGCTTCCCGGCGGGCGCCGTGCCGTGCGTCTCCACCTCCGCCAGTGCGGCCAGCGCCTGCGCGCGGTCGTGCGCGACGACGGCGGCGCGGTGCTCGAAGGAGGTCAGGCCCACCGCCAGCGAACGGCCGACGGCAGCGGAATCCAGTTCGGGCCGGGCCGCGAGGTGCTCGCGCAGTTGCTCCGCCCGCGCGCGCAGCGCCTCGGGAGTCTTCGCGGAGAGGATCCACGGCACCACCGACGGCCGGGGCCCGGTCGGCTCGGCCGACTCGGCCGACTGCGCGTTCTGCGGGGCCTGTTCGAGGATGACGTGCGCGTTGGTCCCGCTGATGCCGAACGAGGACACACCCGCCCGACGCGGACGCCCCGTCTCCGGCCACTCCCGCTCCTCCGTCAGCAGCGAGACCTCACCCACCGACCAGTCCACGTGCGGCGACGGCGCGTCCACGTGCAGCGTCCGAGGCAGCACACCGTGCCGCATCGCCTGCACCATCTTGATCACACCCACCACACCCGCCGCAGCCTGCGTGTGCCCCAGGTTCGACTTCACCGACCCCAGCCACAGCGGACGGTCCGCCGGACGCCCCTGCCCGTACGTCGCCAGCAGCGCCTGCGCCTCGATCGGGTCACCCAGGGCCGTACCCGTGCCGTGCGCCTCCACCGCGTCGACCTCGTCGGCCGCCAGCCGCGCACTTGCCAGGGCCTGACGGATCACCCGCTGCTGCGACGGCCCGTTCGGCGCCGACAGACCGTTCGACGCACCGTCCTGGTTCACCGCAGTGCCACGAACCACGGCCAGCACCCGGTGCCCGTTGCGCCGCGCGTCCGACAACCGCTCCAGCAACAGCAGCCCGACACCCTCACCCCAGCCCGTACCGTCCGCACCGGCCGCGAACGCCCGGCACCGCCCGTCCGGGGACAACCCGCGCTGGCGGGAGAAGTCGATGAACGAACCCGGCGTCGACATCACGGTGACGCCGCCCGCGAGCGCCAGCGAGCACTCGCCCCGCCGCAGCGAGTCCGCTGCCAGGTGCATGGCCACCAGGGACGAGGAACACGCGGTGTCCACCGTCAGCGCCGGCCCCTCGAAGCCGTAGAAGTAGGAGAGCCGGCCCGAGGCGACGCTCAGCGCGCCACCGGTGCCGAGGTACCCCTCCAGGTCCTCCGCGGACTGGGCGACGAGCGCGGTGTAGTCCTGGCCGTTGGATCCCACGAAGACACCGGTACGGCTGCCGCGCAGCGCACCCGGCAGGACGCCCGCGGACTCGAACAGCTCCCAGGAGGTCTGGAGCAGCAGCCGCTGCTGCGGGTCCATCGCCAGCGCCTCGCGCGGCGAGATCCCGAAGAACCCGGCGTCGAACTCGGCCACGCCGTCCAGGAACGCGCCTCCGGAGGCGTACGTCGTCCCGGGAACGCTCGGATCCTCGTCGAACAGCCCCGCCAGGTCCCAGCCCCGGTCCTCCGGGAAGGGCCCCACCGCGTCCGTACCGGCCGCGACCAGGTCCCACAGGTCCTCCGCCGACCGCACACCGCCCGGGAACCGGCAGGCCATGCCCACCAGCACCACCGGATCGGCCTCGTCCACCACCGCGCCCGCCCCGACGACCACGGCCTCGCCCGCCTCGCCGGCGCCGAACAGCTCCGCACGGAGGAAGTCCGCCAGTCCGGCCGGGCTCGGGTAGTCGAAGGCGAGCGAGGCCGGCAGCCGCAGCCCGGTCGCCGCGACCAGTCGGTTGCGCAGCTCGACCGAGGCGAGCGAGTCGAAGCCGAGCGCGCGGAACGACTTCTGCGGGTCGATGACCTCGGCAGACCGGTGCATCAGCAGATCGGCGGCATGACCGCGGATCAGCTGCTCCAGCGCGGAGTGCTGCTCGGCGGGAGTGCGGCCCGCCAGGGTCGCGGCGAGCCCGGTCGGCTCGTCGGCGGGCCCGGCGACCAGCGCGCGCAGCAGGGGGCGCCGGGCTGCCGCTCCGTGCGCCTGTGCGTAGCGCTCCCAGTCGATGTCCGCCGCGAGGAGAGCGGTCTCGCCGTACTGGACCGCGCTTTCGAGGACGCGCAGCGCGTTCTCCGGGCGCATCGGGCGGAACCCGGTGCGGCGCATCCGCTCGCGCACCACCTCGTCGGTGGCGGCCATGCCCTCACCCGCCCAGGCGCCCCAGGCGATTGCGGTGGCCGGGAGCCCGGCCTGTCGGCGCCGTTCGGCGAGTGCGTCTAGGGCCGCGTTCGCCATGGCGTAGTTCGCCTGGCCGGCTGCGCCGACCACGCCGGCGAGCGAGGAGAAGAGCACGAAGGCGGAGAGGGGAAGATCGCGGGTCAGCCGGTCCAGGTGGAGGGCGCCGTCCGTCTTGGCGGCGACCACGCGCTGGAGGCGTTCGGGGGTCAGAGCCATGAGCACGCCGTCGTCCAGGACGCCGGCGGTGTGCACGACGGCGGTCAGCGGGTGCTCGGCCGGGATCGCACCGAGCAGTGCGGCCACCGCCTCCCCGTCACTGACATCGCAGGCGGCGATGGTCACCCGGGCACCGAGCTCCGCCAGCTCGGCCGCCAACTCGGCAGCCCCCGGGGCCTGGTCGCCCCGACGGCTGGTGAGCAGCAGGTGGTCGGCCCCGGCCTGGGCCAGGCGACGGGCGACATGGGCACCGAGGGCGCCGGTGCCGCCGGTGACGAGGACGGTCCCGGACGGAGCCCAACGGTTCGGTTCCGCCTGGTCCTCCCGGGCCGCCCTGACAAGGCGGCGTGCGTAGGCCGCCTCGGCCCGGACGGCGACCTCGTCCTCGGCCATCGCACCCAGGAGCAGGGCGGAGAGCCGTCGTGCACCCTCGGCGTCCAGCCGCTCCGGGAGGTCGACGAGTCCGCCCCAGGTGCCGGCCGCCTCCAGTGCGGCCACTCGTCCGAGGCCCCAGAGCTGTGCCTGCTGCGTGCTGATCGGACCGTCCGGGCCGCCGACACCGACCGCGCCCCGGGTCGCCAGCCACACGGGGGCCTCGGAACCGGTGTCCCCGAGCGCCTGCAGCAGCACCACGGCGTTCAGCGGGGCGAGTTCACCGCGCAGCAGCGCGAACACCCCGGTCGGCACGGCCTCGGCGGCCAGCTGGGCCAGGACGGCGCCGAGGGCCGCACGATCAGCCGCCCCGTCGGAGAGCGACAGGCGCAGCACCCGGGCGGCCGTGGCATCGAGAGCGGTCACGCAGTCCTGGGTGAGCGCGTCCTCGGTGTCCGTGACCAGGATCCAGGTGCCGGACGGCTCCGGCGCGGGAACCTGCGCGAGCGACTCCCAGCTGACGCGGTAGAGCAGGTCGCCCGGCTCCGCCGGACTTCCGGCCACGCCCTTCATCGGCGTCACCGGCCAGTAGCGCTCGGTCTGGAAGGGGTACGTGGGCAGGTCGACGCGGTGCGCGCCCGAACCGTCGTACACGGCTTGCCAGTCGGGGACGGTGCCCCAGCAGTGCAGGGCGCCCAGGGCCGCGGCGACGGCCTGGTCCTCGGGGCGGTCGCGGCGGAGCAGCGAGGTGAAGGCGTGGCCGTCGGTGCCGGTGAGGCAGTCCTGGGCGAGCGCCGTCAGGACGCCGTCGGGGCCCAGTTCGACGAAGCGGGTCGCACCCAACTGGGAGGCGGTGCGCACGCCGTCGTGGAACAGCACGGCCTGGCGGACGTGCCGCACCCAGTAGTCGGGGCTGGTCAGCTCCTCGGCGGTGGCGAGTGCGCCGGTCACATTGGAGACGACCGGGATCCGGGGCTCGTCCGCCTTGAGAGCGCTGACGACCGTACCGAACTCGGCCAGCATCGGCTCCATCAGCGGCGAGTGGAAGGCATGGCTCACCGACAGGCGCTTGACCCGGTGGCCGGCTGCCAGTGCCTTCTGCTCGACCTTCTCGATCGCCCCCGCGTCGCCCGAAAGGACCACCGAACGCGGACCGTTGACCGCCGCGACATCGACCAGGCCCTCACAGCCGGCGAGGAGCTCCACAGCGGTCTCGGGCGTGACGGCCACCGCGAGCATCGCGCCCCCGGCGGGCAGTGCCTGCATCAACCGGCCACGCGCCGCCACCAGCGCGGCCGCGTCCTCCAGCGAGAACACCCCCGCCACATGCGCGGCCGCCACTTCACCGATCGAGTGGCCGAGCAGGAGGTCCGGGCTCACACCCCACGACTCAAGGAGGCGGAACAGCGCCACCTCCAGCGCGAACAGCCCAGCCTGCGCCCACACCGTCCGGTTCAGCAACTCGGCGTCGTCACCGAAGACGACGTCGCGGACCGAACCGTCCAGATGCCCGTCCAGCTCCGCACACACCGCGTCGAACGCGCCCGCGAACACCGGGAAAGCGCCGTACAACTCCCGGCCCATCCCCAACCGCTGGGAACCCTGCCCGGTGAACAGGAACGCCAGCTTTCCGGCGGAAGCAGCAGAATCCACCACCTCCTGGCACGGGCGCCCCTCCGCCAGGGACTCCAGCCCCCGCAGCAGCCCCTCACGGTCCCCCGCCACCACCGCCGCACGCCGATCCAGCACGGCCCGCGTGGTCGCCAGCGAGAAGGCCAGGTCGGCCACGGTCAGGGAGTTGTCCGCAGTGACGCGGACGGCCAGCCGGGCCGCCTGCTCCCGCAGCGCGGCATCGTCGGCGGCGGACAGCACCGAGACCGGCGGAACCGGCACCTCCGCCGCCACCTCGGTGCCCGACTCGTCGTCCTGCGGGGCCTGTTCGAGGATGACGTGCGCGTTGGTCCCGCTGATGCCGAAGGAGGACACACCCGCCCGACGCGGACGCCCCGTCTCCGGCCACTCCCGCTCCTCCGTCAGCAGCGAGACCTCACCCACCGACCAGTCCACGTGCGGCGACGGCGCGTCCACGTGGAGGGTCCGAGGCAGCACACCGTGCCGCATCGCCTGCACCATCTTGATCACACCCGCCACACCGGCGGCCGCCTGGGTGTGCCCCAGGTTGGACTTCACCGACCCCAGCCACAGCGGACGGTCCGCGGAACGCCCCTGCCCGTACGTCGCCAGCAGCGCCTGCGCCTCGATCGGGTCACCCAGGGCCGTACCCGTGCCGTGCGCCTCCACGGCGTCGACCTCGTCGGCCGCCAGCCGCGCACTTGCCAGGGCCTGACGGATCACCCGCTGCTGCGACGGCCCGTTCGGCGCCGACAGACCGTTCGACGCACCGTCCTGGTTCACCGCAGTGCCACGGACCACGGCCAGCACCCGGTGCCCGTTGCGCCGCGCGTCCGACAACCGCTCCAGCAACAGCAGCCCGACACCCTCACCCCAGCCCGTACCGTCCGCCGCGGCGGCGAACGGCTTGCAGCGGCCATCGGCGGCGAGACCGCGCTGACGACTGAAGTCGACGAACGACGTCGGCGTCGACATCACCGCGACTCCGCCCGCGAGCGCCAGCGAGCACTCGCCCCGCCGCAGCGAGTCCGCTGCCAGGTGCAGGGCGACGAGCGACGAGGAACACGCGGTGTCCACCGTCAGCGCCGGCCCCTCGAAGCCGTAGAAGTAGGAGAGTCGGCCGGAGAGCACGCTGCCCGCGAGCCCGGTGCTCAGGTAGCCCTCCACCCCGGGCTCGCCGGTGAGGCGGATCGCGTAGTCGTGGTACATCTGCCCGGCGAAGACGCCGGTGCGGCTGCCGCGCAGCGTGTCCGGGTCGATGCCGGCCTGCTCGAAGAGCTCCCAGGAGGTCTGGAGCAGCAGCCGCTGCTGCGGGTCCATCGCCAGCGCTTCCCGCGGCGAGATCCCGAAGAACCCGGCGTCGAACTCGGCCACGCCGTCGAGGAATCCGCCCTGCGAGGCGTACGTGGTTCCCGCCGTGTCCGGGTCCTCGTCGAACAGCCCGGGCAGGTCCCAGCCCCGGTCCTCCGGGAAGGGCCCCACCGCGTCCGTACCGGCCGTGACCAGGTCCCACAGGTCCTCCGCCGACCGCACACCGCCCGGGTACCGACAGGCCATGCCCACCAGCACCACCGGATCGGCCTCGTCCGCCACCGCGCCCGCCCCGAGGACCACGGCCTCGCCCGTCCCGCGGGCACCGAGCAGTCCGTCACGGAGGAACCGGGCCACGGCCCGCGGGGTCGGGTGGTCGAACGCGAGCGAGGCCGGCAGCCGCAGCCCGGTCGCGTTCTGGAGCCGGACGCGCAGGCCCACGGACGCCACCGAGTCGAAGCCCAGCGTGCGGAAGGGCTTGCGCGGGTCGAGCGAGGCCGCGGCGGCGTTGCCGAGGACGGCTGCGCACTCGGCGGCCACCAGGGCCAGCAGCCGGAGTTCGACGTCCCGGTCGCCCAGGTCCCGGAGTTCGTCCCGCAGTCGGGCTGCCACCTCGGGAGCGGGCTCGGCCGCGACGCCCCAGAGCGGTCCCGGGACGTCGACGGCCGACGCCCGTACGACGGGCGCGTTCTCGATCAGTGCGGCGTCCAGCGCGTCGCGCAGCCCCTGCGCGCCGATCTCGTCCCCGGCACTGAGCGAGACCGCGATCCCTCCCGCACCGGCGAGTTCGCGCGCCAGTTCGTCGAAGGGAGCCGCTTCCTCGGCCCCGGTCAGCAGGACGAGCACGTACCCGTCCCGGCCTGCCGTCGCGCGCCGCAGCAACTCGCCGTCGGCGGGCTCGCAGCGCTCGACCACCGTCTCGGCGCAGCCGTGCGCGGAGCGGAGGTGCGCCGCCAGTTCCTCGGCGCGCGCCGTGGCGGCGGCGTCGGCGAGCAGCAGGACGGGCTTGCCGCGCACGGTGCTCCGGTCGTCCGCCGGCAGCGAGGCCGGCAGAGCGGAGGAGTCGGGGGAGCCGGGAGCGCGGAAGGTCAGTCGGCCGTGGTGGGTTCCGGTGTTCGCCAGCAGTCGGGAGCCCTCGGCGCCGACGAGTCGGCGGACGGTCTTGCCGGAGGGCGTGCGGGGGATCCGGTCGGTGAGGTGCAGCTCCGCCGGAACCTTGAAGTAGGCGAGGCGGTCGCGCAGCCGGGCGACCAACTCGGCCACCGGCAGCGGCTGGTCCGCCTTCGGCACCAGGTAGGCGACCGGCACCTCGCCGAGCACACCGTGCTCGCGGCCGACGACCGCGACGTCCGCGACCTCGGCGCTCGCGCGGATCGCGTCCTCGATCTCGGCGGGGTGCATGTTCTCCCCACCCCGGATGATGAGTTCCTTGAGGCGCCCGGTGATGCTCACGAAGCCCTGGGCGTCCTGGCGGCCCATGTCGCCGGTGCGGTACCAGCCCTGGTGGAAGGCCTCGGCCGTCCGCTCCGGGTCGTTGTGGTAGCCGGCCATCAGGCTGGGACTCCGGACCCATATCTCGCCCTCGTGGCCGGTGGGCGCTTCGAGGCCGGTCTCCGGATCGGTGATGCGGACCGTCACCCCGGGGACGGGCCGGCCGCAGGAACCGGGCACCCGGTGGTCGCCCAGCGGGTTGCAGGTGATGACACCGGTGGTCTCGGTGCTTCCGTAGCTGTCGACCAGCGGGACGCCGAAGGCGTCCCGGAACCGTGCGCCGAGGGCGGCGCTGGTGAGCGCTCCGGCCACCAGGAAGGCCCGCAGGCCGCTCAGGTCGAGTTCGCCCTCGGGGACGGAGTCCAGGAGGTAGTGGCACATCGTGGGCACGGCGGCCATCAGGGTGTAGGAGGAGCTGCCGAGTTCGGTGACGATGTCGTCCGGGGCGAAGTCGGCCGCGATCCGGGCGGTCGCGCCGGCCGCCATCACTCCGAGGACGCAGAGGTTGAAGGCGAAGCTGTGGTGCAGTGGCAGCGGCCAGAGCAGCCGGTCCCCCGGTCCGATGTCCAGCACGGCGGCGTAGCCGTTGACGGCCGACCAGAGCCCCGCCTGCTGGGTGGAGAGAACGCCCTTGGGGGCGCCGGTCGTTCCGGAGGTGTACAGCATCCAGGCGATCTCGTCGGGCCGCAGTCCGTCCGGCGCCGGTGCGCTCGGTTCGCCTACGGTCATTCGCCGGTAGTCGTGGACGCATTCGCCGTCCCCGACGCTTTCCTGATTGTCCGTCACGATCACGAAGTGGAGGTCATTCCGAAGGCCGTCGAGCCGTCGGAGCCGCTCGAAGTTCGATTCCTCGGTGATGACGAGCACGGCCTCGGAGTCGCGCAGAATATGCGCGAGCTCGTCATCGCCGGCATGCGGATTGACCGGGACGGTGACGAGCTCCGCGCGGGTCAGCGCGAAGCAGCTCTCCACCATTTCCACCCGGTTGCCGAGGCACACCACGGCGCGCCCGCCCCGGGCGATTCCGAATTCGGCGATGTGGCCGGCCAGTCGCGCGGTGGACGCTTCCAGCTCCCCGTAGGTCGTGCTGCGTGCCTGGTCAGAGTAGGCGATGACGTGTCCACGCTCAATGGCGTGCGCTCGGAGGGCATCCACGACGGAACGAACAGGGATAGCCGACACGGCTGACTCCCACTCAGAAAAGGACGCGACTCGGACCGATGGCTCCGGGCAGCACGAAGAAAGGCCCTCTAGAGCGCGTTCCCCCGTACAGCATCGCGTAGAGCTGATGATCTTTCGTCGGCGACGATATAGGAGGGGGAAGGCCGAGATCAATGGCCTTGTTGCGAGCGTCACACCGGTCGGCGTTTTCTCCCCCCACCAGGGATTATGACGTCATGTCAGATATCACGAACGCCGGTGTTACCCACTGTCAGTTCCGTCGCCCGGCCTGTACGCTCCCCAATCGATCCCGGTGAACGCATCGCACACCGGACATATGCGAAATCCACAAGTCCGCTGATTCAAGGAGAATCCGTGTCCCTGCCGATCATGGATGAGGAGTTCATGAGGAACCCGTATCCGGCCTACGACGCCTTGCAGAGCAAGGGGTCGGTGCACCGGATGCTGCTGCCGAGCGGGCTGAAGGTCTGGGCGGTCGTCAACTACGAGGAGGCGCGCATCGCGCTCTCGCACCCGGCGCTGTCCAAGGACATCGACACTTCGGTTCAACTCGGATATTTCGACCGGGAGATGTCCGAGGGCGGCACGCCGCGCCTGGAGCACAGCTCGGTCGGCCGGCACATGCTCAACATGGACCCGCCGGACCACACCCGGCTGCGCAAGCTCGTGAACAAGGCCCTGACGGCCCGTAGCGTGAAGAAGCTCGAGCCGGTCATCGAGGCCATCAGCACCGAACTCCTGGACGCCGCCGAGCGGAAGGCCGCCGCCGAGGGCGGCGTCGTCGACCTGGTCGAGGAGTACACGGCGCAGTTCCCCGTCCGGGTGCTCGGGCAGCTGCTCGGCATCAGCGAGGAGCACTTCCCGGTCCTGACCGGACTGACCGCCGCGATCATGTCCAACGACAACGAGAACGCGGGCCCGAACATGGCCCGGTTCGGCCAGCACATCGGGGAGATGATCCAGCTCAAGCGCGCCCAGCCGGCCGAAGACCTGGTCAGCGCGCTGATCCACGCCAGGGACGAGGAGGACAAGCTCTCCGACATCGAGCTGGTCTCCACCGTCTTCCTGCTCGTGGTGGCGGGTTACGAGACCACGGTCAACATGATCGGCCACGGCCTGCGGGCCCTGCTCAACCACCCGGAGCAGCTCGCGGCCCTGCGCCTCGACCCGAGCGGAATCCCGGCCGCCAACGAGGAGTTCCTCCGCTACGAGGGCCCCGGAAACCGGGCGACGCTGCGCTACGCCACCGAGCCGTTCGAGCTCGGCGGCGTGACGGTCGGCACCGGTGAGTACGTCTCCGTCCTGCTGGGCGCGGCGAACCGGGACGGCGCCCAGTTCGGCTGCCCCCACCAGCTCGACGTCACCCGTTCCACCGCCGGGCACCTGGGCTTCGGGCACGGCATCCACTACTGCGTCGGCGCCCCGCTGGCCCGCCTGGAGATGGAGATCGCCCTGCGTCACCTGCTGGGCCGGTTCCCGGACCTGGAGCTGGCCGTCCCGGACTCCGAATTGAAGTGGCGCAAGAGCTTCATGATGCAGGGCCTGGAAAGACTTCCGGTGCGTCTGCACAAGAACTGACAATGCGTCCGGAAAGGCCGTTGGTCTCCGATTCGGAGACCAACGGCCATTTCGCATTTCCGCCGCGGCCTCAGGGTGGCGGTCAGGCCTTGCCGAACTCCTGCTGGATGAACGCGAAGATGTCGTCCGCCGAGGCCGAGTCCAGGCCCCCGCCGGAGCCGGCCTCCGCACCGGTGGCCGCGGGAGCCGCGCAGATCCGCGCGAGCTCCTGGAGGCGCTCGTACAGCTTCCCGCGCACCTCCTCGTCACCGTCCGCGACCACGGCCCGCAGCGCCGTCTCGATCCCGTCCAGCTCGCCGATCAGCGGAACCGGCGCCTCCTCGATCGCCAGCTCCCCGAGTAGGTAGTCGCTCAGCGCCGTCGGCGTCGGGTAGTCGAACACGAGGGTGGTGGGCAGGGTCACCCCGACCGCGGCGCCCAGCCGGTTGCGCAGCTGCACCGCGGTGAGCGAGTCGAGCCCCATGTCGAAGAACCCACGGCTCTCGTCGACCAGTTGACCGTCGGCCAGGCCGAGCACGGCGGCGGCGTTCGTACGGACCAGATCGGCCAGGATCCGCCCGCGTTCGGCCGCCGGCACCGCGGCGAGCTGCCGCGGCAGCGAGGACTCCGCCGCCGCCGCGGGAGCGTCCCGGCGCACCGGCACCGGCAGCAGGGCCCGGAACAGGTGCGGGACGACGCCGCCGGGCGCCTGCGCACGCAGCTGCCTCAAGTCCACCCGGAACGGTACGAGCACCGCCTCCTCGTGACCCAGCGCGCCGGCGAACAGCTCCAGACCCTCCGCGGTCGACAGCGCCCGCAGCCCGTCCCGTTCGATGCGGGCGATGCCCGCGTCGTCCAGGTGGCCGGTCATGCCGCTCGACTCGGCCCACAGCCCCCAGGCGAGGGACACCGCGGGCCGGCCTTCGGCCCGACGGCGCTGGGCGAGGGCGTCCAGCACGGCGTTGGCGGCGGAGTAGTTGCCCTGCCCCGGTGCGCCGAACAGGGCGGCGGCCGAGGAGAAGAGCACGAAGGCCGAGAGGTCCGAGTCCCTGGTCAGCTCGTCCAGGTGCACCGCCGCGTCCACCTTCGGACGCAGCACGGTGTCGAACCGCTCCGCGGTGAGCGACTGCACGATCCCGTCGTCGAGCACCGCCGCCGTGTGCACCACCCCGGTCAGCGGGTGCTCCCGCGGGACGGAGTCCAGCAGTGCGGCCAGGGCCTCCCGGTCGGCGACGTCGCAGGCGGCGACGGTCACCGTGGCGCCCAGGGCGGCGAGTTCCTCCTGCAGCCCACCGGCCGCTCCGCTCCGGCTGACCAGCAGCAGCCGCCGCACGCCGTGGTCGGTGACCAGGCTGCGGGCGACGGCGCGGCCCAGCGCGCCGGTGCCGCCGGTCACCAGCACCGTGCCGTCCGGGGCGAACGCCGGCCCGTCCGGCTCCGTGTGGGTCGCGCGGGCCAGCCGAGGGACGTGGAGCTCGCCCTTGCGCAGCGCGAGCTGCGGCTCGTCGGCCGCCAGTGCCGCGGCCAGCGCCCGGCGCGAGGCCTGGTCGCCGTCCGTGTCGATGACCGTGAAGCGGCCCGGGTTCTCCGACTGGGCGGAACGGAGCAGGCCCAGCACGGCGGCCTGGGCGAGGTCGGGTGCCGGGTCGCCGGGGAGCGCGACGGCGCCCCGGGTGAGCAGCACCAGCCGGGAGTCCTCCAGCCGCGGCTCGGCCAGCCAGGCCTGGAGGAGTTCCAGGGCGGCGGTCGCCGCGGCGCGCACCCCGGTCTCCCCGACCGAGGCCAGGACGACAGCGGGGACCTCGGTTCCGGCGCCCGTTCCCGCGTCGAGCGCCGCGCGCAACTGCGCGAAGCCGTCCAGCCGTTCGGCACCCTCCGGCCCCGGGGTGTCCGGGCCGAGCACGGTCCGCGCCTGCTGCGCGGCCCGGGGGGCGGCGAGCCGCTCCCAGGTCAGCCGGAAGAGCGAGTCGGCCCGTCGCGCCGCCGCCGCGAGCTGTTCCGTCTTCACCGGGCGCAGCGCCAGGGACTTCACGGTCGCCACCGGCAGTCCCGACTGGTCGGCGACCCGGATCGTGACGGCCTCCTCGCCCGCCGGGGCGAGCCGGACCCGCAGCGCGGCCGCGCCGGCGGCGTGCAGCGAGACGCCGTGCCAGGCGAACGGCATCCGGCCGTGCTCGATCCCGCCGTCCTCGCCGACCAGCGCACCCAGCGGAATGGTCTGCAGCACCGCGTCGAGCAGCGCCGGATGGATCCCGAACCCCTGGGCGTCCGGCCGGAGCCGGTCGGGCAGCGCGACCTCGGCGAAGACCTCCTCGCCCCGGCGCCAGGCGGCCCGGATCCCCCGGAAGGCGGGACCGTACTCGAAACCGGCCGCCGCGAAGCGCTCGTAGACGTCGCCGACTTCGAGCTCGGCCGCGCCCTCGGGCGGCCAGCTGCCCAGCGGCACGGGGGTGATGGGGGCCGAGGGGGCGAGGACGCCGGTGGCGTGCCTGGTCCACGGCTCTCCGACGGCGAAGGCCTCCGGCTCGTCCGGGCGGGCGTACACCTGCACCGTACGGCGGCCCGAGGCGTCGGGCGCCGCCACCGTCAACTGCACCTGGACACCGCCCTGTTCGGGCAGCGGCAGCGGGCTCTCCAGCAGCAGTTCGTCGACCTGTCCGCAGTCGAGCAGCCGGCCCGCGTGGAGGGCGAGTTCGAGGAAGGCCGTACCCGGCAGTAGCACGGTGCCGGCGAGCGCGTGGTCGGCGAGCCAGACGTGGCTGCCGCGGGACAGGCGCCCGGTGAAGAGGAATCCGTCCGTCTCGGGCAGCGGCACGCCGGCGCCCAGCAGCGGGTTGTCGGCGTTGCGCAGGCCGAGCGAGTCGGCGTCCGTCCGGCCCTGCCGGGCCTGCGGCCACAGGCGCACCCGCTGGAAGGGGTAGGTGGGCAGCTCCACCGGCTGCGGCCGGCGGTCGCCGAGCACGACGCCCCAGTCCGGTGCGAGACCGTGGATCCAGGCCTGGGCGAGCGAGGTGAGCAGCCGCTGCGGACCGCCGTCGGTGCGGCGCAGCGTCTCCCCCAGGAAGACCTGGCCGCCGGCCGCCTCGCAGGTCTCCCGGATCCCGACGTGCAGGACGGGGTGCGGGCTGATCTCCAGGAAGTGCGCGTAGCCGTCGGCGACGAGCGCCCGCGTCGCGGGCTCCAGCTGCACGGTCTGGCGCATGTTGCGGTACCAGTAGTCGGCGTCGAGCTCGTCGGTGGCGAGCAGGCCGCCGGTGACGGTGGAGTAGAACGGCACGTCCGAGGCGCTCGGCGCGGTTTCGGCGAGCGCGGCCAGCATGCGCTCGTGGACCTCGTCGATGCGGGCCGAGTGCCCGGGCGTGTCGACGCCCGGGATGCGCCGGGCCCACGTCCCGTCGGCCTCCAGCGCGAGGCGGAACTCCTCCAGTGCGCCGCTGTCGCCCGAGACCACCACGGAGTGCGGCCCGTTGACGGCCGCGACGGAGAGCCGCTCGCCCCACGGCCGCAGCCGCTCCTCGACCGCCCGGGCCGAGAGCGAGACGGACAGCATGCCGCTGGTGCCCGACAGTTCGAGCAGGGCCTGGCTGCGCAGGGCCACGATCCGGGCGGCGTCGGGCAGCGAGAGCGCGCCGGCCACCACCGCGGCGGCCACCTCGCCCTGGCTGTGGCCGACGACCGCGGCGGGCTGGATCCCGCAGGCCCGCCACACCTCGGCGAGTCCCAGCATCACGGCGAACAGCGCGGGCTGGAGCACGTCCACCCGGTCGAGGGACGGCGTGCCCTCGGCGCCGCGCAGCACCCCGGTCAGCGACCAGTCGAGGTACGGTGCGAACGCCCGGTCGCACTCCTCGATGCGCGCGGCGAAGACCGGGGAGGACTCGAGGAGTTCGAGCGCCATGCCGGTCCACTGGGAACCCTGGCCGGGGAAGACGAACACCGGTCGGGCACCGGCCGGGGCGGTTCCCCGCGGCACGGTCGGGGCGTCCTCGGCGAGGGCGGTCAACTCCCGCAGCAGGGACTGCCGGTCCCGGCCGAGGACCACCGCCCGGTGCTCGAAGGAGGAGCGGTTGCGCACCAGCGCGGCCGCGATGTCCGCCGGGTCGGCGGACGGCTCCGCCTCGATGCTCTCCCGCAGCCGCTCGGCCTGCGCCCGCAGGGCGTCCGCCGACCTGCCGGACAGCAGCAGCGGGATCACCGGTGGCACCTCGGGGAGGACGGACGGCGTGGCCCGCGGCGTCTGCTCGGGAGCGGGCGCCGGCTCCTCCTCGACGGCCACCGGCGCCTGTTCGAGGATCGCGTGCGCGTTGGTGCCGCTGATGCCGAAGGAGGACACGGCGGCGCGCCGGGGCCGGCCGGTCTCCGGCCAGGGCCTGGCCTCGGTGAGCAGCCGGACGGCACCGGAGGACCAGTCGACGTGCCCGGTCGGCTCGGCGCAGTGCAGGGACTTCGGCAGGACGCCGTGCCGCATCGCCATGACCATCTTGATGATGCCGCCGACGCCCGCGGCGGCCTGGCTGTGGCCGATGTTCGACTTGAGGGAGCCGAGCCACAGGTACTGGTCCGAGGCGCGCTCCTGCCCGTAGGTGGCCAGGAGGGACTGGGCCTCGATGGGGTCGCCGAGGGAGGTGCCGGTGCCGTGCGCCTCGACGGCGTCGATCTCGTCGGAGCGCAGTCGCGCGTTCTCCAGCGCCTGGCGGATCACCCGCTGCTGGGAGGGTCCGTTGGGCGCCGTGAGGCCGTTGCTCGCGCCGTCCTGGTTCACCGCCGAGCCCCGGACCACCGCGAGGACGGGGTGGCCGTTGCGCCGGGCGTCGGAGAGCCGCTCCAGCAACAGCATGCCGACGCCCTCGCCCCAGCCGGTGCCGTCGGCCGCGGCCGCGAAGGCCTTGCAGCGGCCGTCGGGGGCGAGCGAGCGCTGCCGGCTGAACTCGATGAACGAGGCGGGCGTCGACATCACGGTGGCCCCGCCGGCCAGGGCCAGGGTGCACTCGCCGCGCCGCAGCGCCTGCGCGGCGAGGTGCAGGGTGACGAGGGAGGACGAGCAGGCGGTGTCGACGGTCAGCGCCGGGCCCTCGAAGCCGAAGGTGTACGCGATGCGCCCGGAGGCGATGCTGCCGGCGCTGCCGTTGATGACGTAGCCGGCGAGCTCGTCCTGCCCTTCGAGCAGGCCCTCGTAGTCGTGGTACATCACCGCGGCGAAGACCCCGGTGCGGCTGCCGCGCAGCGTCGTCGCGTCGATGCCGGCGCGTTCCACGGCCTCCCACGCGGTCTCCAGCAGGAGCCGCTGCTGCGGGTCCATGGCGAGGGCCTCGCGCCGGTTGATCCCGAAGAACTCGGCGTCGAACTCGGTCACGCCCCGCAGGAAGCCCCCTTCCCGCGTGTACGTGCGGCCGGGGCGTTCCGGGTCGGGGTCGTAGATGCCCTCGGTGTCCCAGCCGCGGTCGGTCGGGAAGGGCGATATCGCGTCGGTGCCGTCGGCGACCAGTCGCCACAGGTCCTCCGGCGAACCGACCCCGCCCGGGTACCGGCAGCTCATCCCGACGATCGCGATGGGCTCGTGGGCGGATTCCTCCGCCTCCTGGAGCTGCTGCCGGACGTTGCGAAGCTCGGCGGTGGCCCGCTTCAGGTAGTCGCGCAGCTTCTCTTCAGCCGCCATGGTCTTGCTCCTCCTACGGGATTCGCCACGGCCGGACGGCGGCCTCGGACCACCGTCCGGTCCTCGTTCACGCCTGTCTGGTCGCCCGCGTCGCACCCGGCGTGGCGGAGCCCGGAAGGAGCATGAGGCGACTGGCGGTGCGGTTGATGTCGATGGGCAGGGCATCGCCCCGCAGGCAGTCCGCCAGGGGGCCGTCGGCGACGAGGTAGAGCTTCGCGTCCCGGTCGCACAGGACGTCGACCAGGTTGGCGAAGCGCTGCGCGGCGTCCCTGCTGCCGGACGTCAGTTCCGGCAGTCCGGAGAGCACCCAGGTGCCGAACCGGTCGGCCAGGCCCAGGTAGTCGATGGTCGAGGTGCGCTCGTCGCACAGCTCGTGGAAGTCGAACCAGACGAGGTCGTCGCGCACGGCGCGGGCCACCAGGTCCCGGCCGCCGATGTCGATGCGCTGCCGCTCGCCGTCGGTCGGCGGCTCGAGCCCGGCCTCGCGCAGCTGCTGCTCGGTGCCGGGCCAGATGTAGGCCCCGCGCTGGAACTGCGAACGGGCCGCTCCGGTGGTGCTCTCCGCGCGGTAGTCCTGCGGGCCCGCGACCTCCAGGACGTCCAGGTTGCCTTCGAGCAGCTTGATGGTCGGCTCGAACATGTGGTGGTAGACCGGGTTCGGCAGCAGGCCGTCGGGCGGGTAGTTCGAGGTGGTCACCAGGGTGACCTTCTGGTCGAACAGCGAGGTCAGGACGCGGCCCATCATCATGGCGTCGCCCGGGTCGTGCACGTGGAACTCGTCGAAGAACAGCAGCCGGCAGTCGCTCAGCAGCTCGGCGACGGCCAGGTCGCAGGCGTTCCGTTCCTTGCGGTGCCGGGCGTAGACGGCGTGGAACTCCCGGAAGAACTCGTGGAAGTGCACCCGGCGCTTGTTCCGTACCGGCAGCGCCTCGTAGAAGACCCCGGTCAGCCAGCTCTTGCCGCGTCCGACCGGTCCCCACACGTAGACGCCACGCGGCTGCTTCCCGCCGAAGAAGCGGCGCCGGCCGGTCAACTCGGCGGCGAGCGCGGAAAGCCGCTCGGCCGCGGCGATCTGCGAGGCGTCGAGAACGAAACCCGCTTCCTCGGCTGCGCGCTCGAACTTCTCGATCAACTGACGGCCCCCCCGGTTCCAGTCTCAATAGCGCCGACACCGGTGACGGTTTCTCACCAGCGAGCGGTCGTGATCTTGCCAGAAGTCCACGGCCTGCGACAATGCCCTCCCGGGTGGTGATGATCGTCACTGTCGTCGGGCAACCTCGCAGGTGGAACACTGTGCGCCATGGAAGAGCTCGACGAGCGACAGTTGGGCGTCGACGAGATCACGTCGCTCGCACTGACCGGTTACGGACATTTCACAACCATGCGCGTCGAGGGCGGCGCAATACGCGGGCTCGGGCTGCATTTCGCACGACTGGCACGGGACTGCCGAACCGTGTTCGGCGCCGAACTGAACCTGGATCAGGTCAGTCAAGAACTCTGCCGCGCAGTGGATCTGACGACGGATGACATCATCGTCCGGATCACCGTCTTCGATCCGGACCTGAGCCTCCCTCACCCGGCCGGACCGGCCGCCCCGCGGATCCTCGTCACCACGCGTCCCGCACCGGCGGTTCCGCAGGGGCCGATGCGCGTCCAGCCCGTCAGGCACCTGCGCCAGGTCGCCGGGGTGAAGCACACCGGACTGTTCGACAGCCTGCACCTGCGTCGCGCGGCGCAACTCGACGGCTTCGACGACGCGTTGTTCCACGGCGACGAGCTGGGGATCTCCGAGGGCGCCACCTGGAACGTGGGATTCTTCGACGGCCACCGGGTGGTCTGGCCGCAGGCGGAGCACCTGCCCGGCGTGACCGAGGCACTGCTGACCGGAATTCACGAACGCTGTGTGTCACGGACCGTGACCCTGGACCAGCTCCCGGCCATGGAAGCGGCGTTCGCCACGAACGCGGCCGTCGGCGTCCGGCCGATCTCCGCCATCGGATCCGTGCCTTTTGCGGCGGATCATCCGATCCTGGCCGAACTCCGCGACCGTTACGCGGAGATCGAACCCGAGCAGCCGCGCTGACGATCCCCGGAAGGACAGCCCCACCCATGACTCGCACCGTCACCACCGACCAGCTCTGGATACGCCGCTACCACCAGGCCGATCCCGGCGCCCCGACCCTCGTCTGCCTCCCGCACGCGGGCGGCAGCGCCACCTTCTACTTCCCCATGTCCCGCGCGCTGGCCCCCCGTTGTGAAGTGGTGGCGGTCCAGTACCCGGGTCGACAGGACCGTCGCTCGGAGCCGTTGGTCGAGTCGATCGACGAGCTCGCCGACCAGCTCCTCCCCGTGCTCCGGCGGAACACGGACGGCCCGGTGGCGTTCTTCGGCCACAGCATGGGCGCCAGCCTCGCCTTCGAACTGGCCCGCCGCTTCGAGGAGGCCGGCACGGTGCCGAGCGCGCTCTTCGTCTCGGCCCGGCCCGCCCCCTCCCGCCACCGCGAGGGCGGCACCGTCCACCTCGGCGACGACGGCGAACTGATCGCGAAGCTCCGGGAACTCAGCGGCACCGACGAACAGGTGCTCGGCGACGAGGAGTTGCTCCGGATGGCGCTGCCCGCCATCCGCAACGACTACAAGGCGGCCGAGACCTACCGCTACCGGCCCGGCCCCGAGCTGAACTGCCCCGTGCACGTCCTCATCGGGACCGAGGACCCGATGGTCACCGAGGACGAGGCGGCCGCCTGGTCCGACCACACCACCGGCGCCTTCTCCCTCGACGTCCACGACGGCGGCCACTTCTACCTGATCCACCACCAGGCCCGGATCCTCCGCTCCATCGCCGAGCGCCTCAACTGCGTCTGAGTCCGGCGCGCACGCCCGCGCTCCCGACGTGCCCCGAACGGGCCACGTCGGCCCGGGGCCCGATGACTCGGATGCCCCGGTCGGCGGGCGGCGCGCCGGGGCCACCCCTACGGTGCGGTGCGAGGGGGTTGGCTAGCGCCCACACAGGCCTTCTGGCCTGGGAAAACATCTCTCGCCATCACTCGCCGCAGCCAGGTCCGCCCCCGAGTTCCACCACCTCCGTCGACCCGCGACTCAGCGCCCTGACCCGGTTCCTCCGGTCAGGGCGTACGGCTTCTCGGGTACGGGCGTCCCCTCCCGGTCGATCTCCGGGAGGGGACGAGACCCCTTCGAGTGAAGAACCGGGGCAAGGCCGCCCAATTGGCGGTTCGCTGGCGGCCGGGAAGTTTTCCAGACCATACGTTCAACTCCGGCGCTCACGGTGGCGGCACTCGTGTGCAGAGTTCGTCCGCACCTGCCACAGACCACGAAGCCAGGAGGAACAGTCATGCGCCTGACCCGCTGCGCTCTCGCTGCCGCATCGGTGGCGGCTTCCGTCTCGGCCCTCGGCCTGCCCCTCTTCCTCATGGACCGGACGTCCCACGGTTCCGATGCCACGCGGGTCCGCATGGTCGGATCCTCCGGCACGTCGCTGAGCAAGGCCGAACGGTCCTGGCCGCTCTCGACGAATCCGGGCCCGCAGGAACCAGTGCGCCCCTGTCACAGCTACGGCGGCCCCTACTGCGGTTGGGTGAGAGCATACTGGGGCGGCTGTGACAGGGAGTGGGGCCTGAGCTTCGGGATCAAGAACCCCAACTGGATCTGCCCCCACGACCCCCGCCCGAGTCCCTCGGCCACGTCGGACCCCTCCGAAGGCAGCACTTCCTCCTGACCGGTTCCGCCGGGAGGCCGGCCGTTCGCCATCACTACGGCTGGGTCGGCGGCACATCGGGCTCCTGGTCCGATGTGCCGTCAGGGGTCGGCGGTGCTGCCGGTCCCTGCTCCGGCCGAGTGGCACGCCGCCGACGGCGGCGGTGAAGCCAGGCCGCGGCCACCGCTCCTAGAACCGTCAGCAAGCCGCCGGTCGCGATCCCGACGCGCTTCGCGCCCAGGCGGCCAACGCTCCCACCGACAACCGTGCCATCGGGCGGAGGAGGGAGGCTGGTGCCGCCGGAGGCGGGAGTCTCCGGAGTGGTCTGGCCGTTGTGCCCGTGGTCCCCTTCCTGGGGTGACGGGGAGCCCGACTCCTGGGGCGACGGGGCGCCGGACGGGTCTCTCCCCTCGGCAGCCGCACCATCGTGCGGACGGGCGTGGTCATCGCGGTCACCGTCGTCGTGGCGGTGGTCGTCGTCGTAGTCGTCGACGCAGCGGGCGGCCGCGAAGGGGAAGACTCGCTCGTGGCGGTCGAAGGCCTTCACCACGAAGACCGGGTGTTCCCTGAAGAAGCCACGGATCTGAAACTCATACTGGTTGCTGGTCTGGGTGGGATAGTTCACGTCCATATACGTTGAAACGGAAAAGTTGTCCCACGGTGCCTCCGGCGACGAGGACGAGGACGACGGACTCCCCTGGAGAACGAGAGCCTCCGGCCCACGCCGACTGTTGGTCAGAATCGCCCTGAGGGTTCTGTCGATGAGCACGACGCGGCGGGGGCTGAAGCAGTGGCGCCAGGGGCTGTAGTGATGGCGGTGCCCCTCCCCACCCCCTTCTCCTGCCCCTTCCCCGTCCTCTTCCCGGGGCCACGCGGAGCCGGGCGCGTGCGGTGTGGACGCCTGCACGGCGACGCCTGCAGGCGCAGGAGCGAGAGCGATGGCCACACCGGCCAGGGACGCTACGACCCAGGGCCGAAGATTCATCAGATGACCTCCATGGGTGGCGGACGCGGGCAACCGCCTGCTGGGCGACACAGTCGAGTGTCAGAAGAAGTTAAGAGGGCTCGACTCGTCACACCGTGAACATCTTCGGGGAGCCGCACTCTTGTCACTCAGCCGTAGCAGCAGGCCCCGGTACGACGTAGCGTCCCCCGAGGACCGAGTCCCAGTACATCCCACGGGGTGCGCCGACACATCATCGTCCCGCCAGCACTCCAGTGCGACTTCGTGAGCTATCCGGTTGAGGGGTTGGCAAGTCGTCGCCGGCAGTGAGCGCCATCTGACCCGAACGGGTCAGGCGGCAGGGGGCCGATGACTCGGATGGATCATCTGACGGGCGAAGCAAGGCAGTTGGACCTACGGTGCGGAGCCAGGGGGCCACACGAGCGAGAGGCTGTTTCGGCATGGCTGGGAAATTCGAGCTGTACAAGGACGAGAGCGGGATGCACCGGTTCCGGCTCAAGGCGAGCAACGGGTCCATCGTGGTGACGGGCGACCCGCAGGAGAGCAAGGACGACTGCCTGAAGAGCATCGAGTCGATCCGCAAGCTCGCGCCGTACGCGGAGCTCAAGGAGACGGCCGGATCGGCCTGAGGTTCGGACGGCGTTCGACGCGCGGGTCGGTGGTGCAAATCGCCGACCCGCGTTCGCCTGTACGACAGATCCCTTTGGCCGGGTGCACGCCGGGCGCGGAGACAACACGGGCATGCGCGTCGCCATCGTCACCGAATCCTTCCCGCCCGAGGTCAACGGAGTCGCCCACAGCGTGCTGCGGACGGCCGAGCACCTGGTCCGCCGGGGCCACCAGCCCCTCGTCGTCACTCCCGCCCCGGCACGGGGCGCCCACTGCCCGCCCCGGACCTTCGGCTCCGGCGTCGAGGCCGAGCGGATCCCCGTGGTGCGCATCCCCTCGATGCCGCTGCCGGGCTACCCGCAGGTACGGATCGCGCTGCCGAGCCGGCAGCTGGCCGCCGCCCTCGCCGGGCACCGGCCGGACATCGTCCACCTGGCCAGCCCGTTCGTGCTGGGCGCGCGCGGGATGCGGGTCGCGGCGCGGCTCGGAGTGCCCGCCGTCGCCGTGTACCAGACCGACCTCGCCGGGTACGCCCACGCCTACCGGGCCGGGCGGGGCCTCGGCGAGGCCGCGGCCTGGCGCCGGATCCGGGCCGTGCACCGGGCCGCCGCCCGCACGCTGGCGCCGTCCACCCCGGCCGCGCAGGACCTCACCGCGCACGGGGTGCCCCGGGTGCGGCTGTGGCCGCGCGGGGTGGACTCGGTGCGCTTCCACCCGCGGCACCGCGACGAGGCGCTGCGCCGGGCGCTCGCCCCGGGCGGGGAGGTGCTGGTCGGGTACGTCGGGCGGCTGGCGCCGGAGAAGCGGGTGGACCTGCTGGCCGCCGCGTCCGCCCTGCCCGGAGTGCGGGTGGTGGTGGTCGGGGACGGGCCCTCGGCGCCCGGGCTGAAGGCCTCGCTGCCGGGCGCGGTGTTCCTCGGCCGCCGCACCGGCGAGGAACTGGCCCGCTGTTTCGCCGCCCTGGACCTGTTCGTGCACACCGGCCCGCTGGAGACCTTCTGCCAGACCATCCAGGAGGCGATGGCCAGCGGCGTACCGGTGATCGGCCCGGCGGCCGGCGGCCCGCTCGACCTGGTCGCGCACCACCGCACCGGGCTGCTGGTGCCGCCCAGGGACGGCGCCGCGGTGGCCCGGGCGGTGGCCGAACTGGCCGCCGACCCGGCGCGGCGGGCCGCGTACGGGCGGGCCGGGCGGGCCGAGGTGACCGCCCGGACCTGGGAGGCGGTCGGCGACCTGCTGCTGCGGCACTACGCCGAAGTGCTGGCGGAGCACCGGGGACTGCCCACTCCCCTCCCTCCGTCGGCGGCGGCTTCGGCCGAGCCGGTGGTGCCGGTCCTGCCGGAGGAGCTGCCGGCATGACGACGCCCCCGCCCCGGACCGGGCCGTTGACGATCGTGCGGCTCGCCAACTTCGTCACCCCGGTCTCCGGCGGCCTGCGCACCGCACTGCGCCACCTGGGCGCCGGGTACCGGGCGGCCGGCCACCGGCCGGTGCTGATCGTGCCCGGTGAGCGGCGCTCCGCGGAGGAGACCGAGCAGGGACTGGTGATCACCATCCCCGGGCCGGTGCTGCCGGCCAGCGGCGGCTACCGGCTGCTGGCCGACCGGCGGGCGGTGGCCGCCGAGCTCACCCGGCTCGGCCCCGACCGGCTGGAGGTGTCCGACCGGACGACCCTGCGCTGGACCGGCGGTTGGGCCCGTCGGCACGGCGTCCGCTCGGTGATGGTCTCGCACGAGAGCGCCACCGGACTGCTGCGCACCTGGGGAGTGCCCGGTCCGCTCGCCGCCGCGGCCGCCGACCGGCTCAACGCCGCCACCGCCCGCGCCTACGACTCGGTGCTCTGCACCACCGACTGGGCGGCCGCGGAGTTCCGGCGGATCGGCGTGCCCAACCTGGTCCGGGCCCCGCTCGGGGTGGACCTGGCGGCGATGCGGCCGCTGCCGGCCGCCGCCCGGGCGGCGCAGCGGGCCCGGTACGCGGCGGCCGGGAACGTGCTGCTGGTGCTCTGCTCGCGGCTCTCCGCGGAGAAGCGGCCCGAGCGGGCGGTCGAGGCACTGGGCCGACTGCGGGCGCGCGGGCTGCCCGCCGTCCTGGCGGTGGCCGGGACCGGCCCGCTGCGGGAGCGGCTGGCCGCCCGGGCCGCGCGGCTGCGGCTGCCGGTGCGCTTCCTCGGTCACCTGAACGGGCGCGCGGAGCTGGCCGGGCTGCTGGGCAGTGCGGACGTGGTGCTGGCCCCCGGGCCGGTGGAGACCTTCGGACTGGCCGCGCTGGAGGCACTGGCCTGCGGCACACCGGTCGTGGCCAGCCGCTCCTCCGCGCTGCCCGGGCTGATCGGTCTCGCCGGGGTGGCCGCCGCCGACACCGGGCCCGGATTCGCCTCCGCCGTACGGGAGTTGCTGGACCGGCCGGAGGAGGCACGACGGGCGGCCGCCCGGGCGCAGGCCGAACGGTACGGCTGGCCGGCGGCGGTGGCGGGCTTCCTGGCGGCGCACGGGGTGCGGAACTCCGGAGCGACCGAAGGGGCACGGAACTCGATGGCTGCGGAAGGGGGTCGGGATGAGCGTGCTGGACGCCGGGCCTGACCGGGCGGCGGAGGAACGCCCGGCCGCGGGCGAGCTGCTGCGCTTCGTCGCGCTCGGGGACTCGTTGACGGAGGGGGTCGGGGACCAGGTCGGCGAGCAGTGGCGCGGCTGGGCCGCCGTCCTCGCCCGGTCACTGGCGCCGGAGGGGCGGGCGGTCGAGTTCACCAACCTGGCGTACAGCGGCGCCCTCACAGCCGACTTGACGGCACATCAACTGACCGACGCACTGGACCGGCGGCCCCAGCTGGCGGCGGTGGTCGTCGGCGGCAACGACACCCTGCGGGCCGGCTTCGACATCCGGCGCACCACCCTGGAGCTGGACGCCACCCTTGGTGAACTCGCCCGCCACGGCGCCGTTTTGCTGACCGCCTGCCTGCCCGACCCCGGCGCCCTGCTCCGGCTCCCGGCACCGCTCGCCCGACCGCTGGCCCGGCGGATGCGGGCGGTCAACACCGTGGTGCACGCCCTCACCGTGCGGCACCGGGCGGTGCACCTCCACCTCGCCGAACTGCCCTGGTGCGCACGGCGCGGGCTGCTGAGCGTCGACCGCCTCCACCCCAGCGCCGCGGGCCACCACCTGATCGCCCGCCGGTTCCACGAGCTGCTCACCACGGCCGGCCACCCGCTCGGCCCGCCACCCGCCGCCGAACCGGCCGAACCCCCACCGGGCCTCGCCGCCGACCTGTGGTGGATGGCCACCCGGGGCACCCGCTGGGTCGCCGCCCGCAGCACCGACCTGCTGCCGGGCCTGCTCGCCCTGGCGGCGGCGGAGGGCGCCGCCCGGCTGCGCGGGTCCAGCGGGCGGCACGACGAGCAGATGGCGCGCGCCGCGGCCCAGGCCCTGGCGGCGCTGGGGTGACGGGTCGTCCGCCGGACCGGAGCGTGCGCGGCTCGGGGACCGCATGCGCCGAGCGGGCGCCAACACCGGGCCCGGCAGCGCGGGTTCGGGTTCGGCCGGATTGTCCGGCATCGTGCCCGGTCAGCGCTGGCGTACCGGCTCGGCGGTGAAGATCGCTGGGTATAGTGCAGGCGTTTCGGGGAACCCGCGACCCGGATTCGGCCCACCGCACGCGCCAGTTCGCGTCCAGGGCCGTCCAGGAGCCTGGCGGAGCCCCGATGACCACGTCGCTGAGGAGGCCGTCCCATGGAACCCGTCACGCTGATCACCGGTGGCTCGAGCGGAATCGGCGCCGCCACCGCCCGCGCCCTGCTCAAGCAGGGCCACCGCGTGGCCGTCACCGGGCGTGACGCGGACAAGCTGGCCGCCTTCGCCGCCTCGGCCGCGGCGGACGAGCGGCTGCTGACGATCACCGGCGACACCAGCCACGCGCCCGACGTCGCCTCCGCCGTGCGCCACGTGGTGGACACCTGGGGCCGACTGGACAACGTCATCGCCAACGCCGGGTTCTCGCTGCCCGGCAACCTGGAGAGCCACGCCCCGGAGGACATGCGCGACATGGTCCTCACCAACGTCCTGGGCCCGGCCCTGCTGGTGCGGGAGACCCTGCCGCGGCTCAGGGAGTCCAAGGGCCGGATCGTGATCATCGGTTCGGTCGCCGGGGTCCGCAACACGCCCGGCAACCTGTACTCGGTCACCAAGTGGGCCGCGCACGCACTGGCCGAGAACACCCGGCTGCTGGTCGGCAAGGACGGAGTCGGCGTGACCGTCGTCGCCCCCGGCGTGGTGGACACCCCGTTCTGGGACGAGCGCGGCGGCACTCCCGAGGCCGCGCCGGCGTTGACCGCCGAGCAGATCGCGGACACGATCGCCTTCGCCCTCGACCAGCCCGCGGGCGTGGACATCAACCACATCACCATGCGGCCGACCGGGCAGACCGGCTGACTCCGCGTTCCCGACGGCCGTGCGCCCGAGCAGGGTTCTCGATGTCATGATCATCCGTCATGCCCGTTGTGCCGCGAACCCGTTGGCGGTGCCCCTCGAACGGGACGCGGGCCGCATCATCCCCTGGTGGTGATCAGAGCGGGCGTCGGGAGGGAACCATCGGGTCTGCGGGGGTGTCGTCCCCGGGGAGCGATGTGGTGGAAGGAGCCGGGGTGGAGACGTCGAGCAGGGCGGGGCGGGGGATCCTGGCGGCGGCCGGAGTGCTGTTCCCGGACGCGCAGGGGCGGGTGTTGGTGGTGCGGCTGCCGTACGACCGGAAGCATCCGGTGGCGGTTCCGGGTGGCGGGTGGGAGCCGGCCGACCGTTCGCCGCGGCAGACCGCCCTTCGGGAGATCGCCGAGGAGTTGGGGTTCACGCCGCGGCTGGGCCCGTTGGCATGTGTCGACTGGGCGATGTCCCGGACCCGTCCGCCGATCGTGGCGTACCTGTACTGGGCCGAGCCACTGACGGCGGAGCAGGTGGCGGCGATCCGGCCGGATGCGGCGGAGGTGGGCGGGTGGGTGTGGCTGACGACGGAGGCGGCGGCGCACGCCTTGCCGCCCCGGCTGTCCCGGCGGGTGACGGCGTGCATGCGGGCGCCGCGGGCGGCCGGGCCGCTGGAGCTGGAGGACAGCCGGCCGGTCGGACACACCCTGCGGGAGCTGCCCGCCGACGGGCCGGCGCCCGAGTACACCGGGCTGGCCGCCGCGCCGGGCCTGGGGGCGGGGGCGGGCCTGGAGGTGGGGGCGGGACTGGAGGTGGCGCCGGGCCTGGGAACCGCGCCCGGGTCGGAGGCGGCGGAGGTGCGGTCGCCGGAGCCGCCGATGGACCGGGACACCTACTACGCCACCCGGCCGCGGATCCGGGCGAAGGCGCGGGCGCTGTTCACGGATGGTGACGGGCGGGTGCTGTTGGTACGGCTGCGACCGTGGTCCGGGCCGTACGAGGACGTGCCGTACTGGACGCTGCCGGGCGGCGGCATCGAGGCGGACCGGGAGACGCCCCGAGCGGCGGCGCGGCGGGAGATCCGCGAGGAACTCGGCTGGGAGGTCGAACCCGGGCGGCTGTTGGCGCTGGACTGGCAGCCGGGTGCGGCGGCCGATCCCGACGCGGATCCGGCGACCGGCCGGGACACCGCCGTCCTGGTGTACGTGTACGACGGCGGCACGGTGACGGAGCGACTGCTCGGCTCGATCGCGCTGCAGGAGCAGGAGCTGGTGGAATGGCGGCTCTGCGAGCCGGCCGAGGCCCGGTCGCTGCTGTCCGGGCCGTCCTGGGACCGGGTGGCCGCCGCGCTGGCCGCCCGCGAGCGGGCCGGCGGGCCGGTCGAGCTGGTGCGCGGGCGGGCGGTCGGTTGGGAACCGTCCGGCGGGTGAAGACTGGGAACATGCAGAACGCGATCACAGAGGTGCTGGCCGGTCGGCGGGTCGAGGCGGTCAGCGGCGGAGTCCGGCTCGACCTGCGGCTCGACGGGTCGGTGACCGTACGGGTGGCGCACGAGTTCCGCTTCGCGGCGCCGTCCTTCGCCGCGCCGGAGGAGGTCGAGCACTTCTTCCCGGCGCTGACCTTCCGGCCGACCCCCACCCTGCTGGCGCTGGTCGGACGGACCGTCGGCAGCGTTCGGATCACCCCGGCCGGCGGCCTCGAGCTGGGCTTCGCGGAGGGCGGCGTGCTGTCCGTGCCGCCGCACGCGCTGCTCGCGCCGTGGAGCGTGCTGACCGCCGAGGGGGCGGTGTGCGCGGGGCTGCCGGGCGGGGAGGTCCGGTGGGAGGGGCCGTGGAAGGAGCCCGGCGGGGAGGCGCAGCGGACGGAGCCCGGCGGGGTGTGAGCCGCCGCCGGGCCCGTCCGTCGGCCTCGTCCACCGGGGCCCGTCCGTCAGCCGGTGGCTGGTCAGACCTCCAGGTCGGCCTCGATCCTGGTGAGCTGGTGGCGGGCCATCGCCAGGTTTGCGCGTGCCTTGTCCAGCGCGAGGTAGAGGAACAGGCCCTTGCCGGTGCGGCCGGTGAGCGGGCGGATCAGGTGGTACTGGCTGGTCAGCGTGATCAGGATGTCCTCGATGCCGTCCTGCAGGCCGAGCATGTCCATGGTCCGCATCTTGGCGCGCACCACGTCGGTGTTCCCGGCCGCGGCCACGTTGAGGTCCAGGCCGCCGGGGCCGTCGAGGGTGGCGAGCGCCATGCCGCTGTTGTAGTCCACCAGGGCGGCGCCGATGGCGCCCTCGATGCTGGTCATGGCCTGCTTGAGCGCGCCTGCTGCGTCGGTCATGGTATTCAACTCCCGTTGGATGGTGGGGTGTTCGGTCGAGGGGGGACGGTCGAAGGGACTGGTCGGCCCAGGTCGCGCGGGTCCTTGGGCGCCAGGGCGTCGTTGAGGAGGTCCGCGATGCGCCGGGCGCAGCGGCGGGCCTCCAGGTGGAGCCGGCCGACGTTGACGTCCGGGTGCGCCAGCAGGGTCAGCACGCAGCTGCCGCCGGCCGCGTAGGTGGCGACGTAGCCGTGCTCGCCGCGCACCACCGACTCGCGGAACTCGCCCTGGCCGGTGGTGTCGGCGAGCCGCTGGGCGAGCGAGAGCGAGGCGGCCGTCATCGCGGCCAGGCCGGAGGGTTCGGTCCCGTGGGTGTCGTGCGCGACCAGCAGGCCGTCCACGCTGGCCACCAGGCCGCCCGCGAGGTGCGGGACGCGGCGTTTGACGGCGCGGAGCTCGGCGAGCAGCTCGGTCTCCAAGGCGATCAGTTGTCTCCTTCCGACACGCTGCTTGAGCGCCCGCCTCATGGCCGGTACGGCGGGGTCGCGGGCGGAGGGTGGTTCAAAGTCGGGCCTCCAGAAGGTCTCGGACCCGGGTCAGCAGCGCGATGTCCGGGTCGGGGACGGTCAGCGGGTGGGCCGCTGCCGTGGCGGGCGGTCGGTCGGAGCGGGTGGGCGCGGGGGCTGCGGGCCCGGTGGCCGCGGGGCCGGTGGCCGGAGCGCTGCGGAGGGTGGCGCCGGGGACCCTGCGGTGCAGGCCACCGCCGGGCCGCGCGGGTACGGCGGCCGGCGGCGTGGGCGCCGTCGTCGGTCGTCCGGGCGTCGTCGCTGGTCGGGCGGGCATCGCGGCCGGCGGTGCGGGCATGGTGGTCGGCGGCGCGGGCGGTACGGGCGGCAGCGCGGGGGCCGCGGCCGGGGATGTGCCGGTCGGAGCCGCGTGCCGCGGGGCGTCGAGCAGCCCGGCGGCGGCCAGGCGGCGGACGTCCGCCGTCACGCCGAAGCCGGAGCGGCCGAGCAGCCGGGCCAGGTCCGCCGGGGTTCTTCGGCCGTCGGCGTGGTCGAGCAGGTCACGGCTGCGGCGGCCGGGCGGGCGGCGCGAGGGGCACCGGCTGCGCTCGACCGGACGGACGGGTGCGGTGTCGAGCTGCGGCCAGGGCCAGATCCCGTCGAGGAGTCGGCGTCGGCGCTCGACCTCGCGGCCCAGCCGCGCCGGGTCGACCAGCGCCACCGTGCCGAGCCAGTGCCGGGCGTCGGACTCGAACCGCCAGGTGCCGCCGGACCGGTCGGCGAGGACGAAGTAGGCGGCGTCGAACAGCGTTCCCAGGTGGCCGAGTTCGAGTTCGCCGCGGGTGAGCAGCCGGCGTTCGACCAGTACCTCGCCGACTCGCCCCTGCGGGCCGTGGCGGTGCAGGAGTTCGGCCCAGCCTTCGGGGGTGATCCGGCCGCAGCCGGTGAGCAGGTCGGCGAGGCCGGGCGCGCGTGGGGACTCGGCGGCGGCCACCTGGCCGTCGACCAGGTACAGGAGGCCGAGCGGGCCGTGCAGGGCACCGGTGGCGCGGCGGGCGGCGAGCAGGGCGACGGCCTCGCCGGGGCTCCTCGGTGCGGTGGACTCGGCCCGGGGGGCCCGGGGGGCCGGTTCGACCAGGCGGGCGGCGGCGGTCACGCGGGCCACCGCCGGTGGGTACGGCGCGGCGTCGCCCGAGGGAGGCCCTGCGCAGCGTTCCGGGAGGTGTGACGAGCGGCGGTCACGCGGTCGGCCGGCCGGTGTGCGGTGGTCGGGGCGGGCGCGGCGCTCACCCCAGCACCAGTTCCTCGGCGAGGGCCTGGAGGCGGAAGCGGGCGACGGCCAGGTTTCCCGACTCGCGGTCGAGCCAGAGGTGCAGGACGAGCCGGCTGTCGAAGGCGGTGTCGATGAAGCGGATCAGGTGGTAACTGCGGCCGGCGGTGACGATGATGTCCTCCAGCGGCGCGTGCCGGTCCTCCGCAACGGTGAAGGTCTGGCTCTCAACGGCCGCGCGCACCAGGTCGGTTGCCTCGGCGGCCGCGGTCTCGTGCTCACCGACCGGGCTGTCGCCGAGGCTGCCGAGGGCGAGTCCGCTGCTCCAGTCGACCAGGCTCGCCGACCGGGCTCCGGCGATCGCCATCGCTCCGGAGAGGCATTCGTCGATACCCGGCACGCCGGCTCCTTCGAGGGGTCTGAGTGGCCGGGCGCAGCGCGGCTCCGGCCGGGTCGCCACCAGCAGTGGCAGGTTCGACACGGAAGGCTACTGCCGGATTCCGTATGACGAACATTCCAGTGGCATATTCACACCAACTGCGGCGAATTCCGGCCAAGGTATGAGGGTGGGTCAGTCCTGCCCAGGAGGCAAAGCCGCTGGCGTGGCGCCCGTCACGGAGAGTCGCCCAGCGATCACCTGGTACGGGACCTTGGCCGATACCGGATTGCAGCCGGGAGTTTCGAGGCCGAAAGTGCGATAAGAGGGCATGTTCGTCGACGGCCCGACGGGCGGACATGACGGCGGGCGGACATGACGAAGGGGCCCGTTCCATTGGATGGAACGGGCCCCTTCGGGTGGAGCGCCAGGCCCGGGTCGCACGGACTCTTCCCACTGAAAGTGGGACGTGCTCTGGTAGCACCGCTGACGCACGTTCGAGAGATCCTCGCTTCGGAAGATCATTTCCTCTCGACGTGCAGAACAATAGCAGGTCATCACACCAAGTCAGAAATCGGGGAGACCGGCTCAGACCTGGCCGACCGCCTCGGCGAGCAGCCGGTAGGAGTCGAGCAGCGCGGTGCGATCGTAGGTGCTGGTCGCCACCAGGAACTCGTCCGCGCCGGTGCGTTCCACCAGGGCGGCCAACTCGGCGGCGGCCTGCTCCGGAGTGCCCGCGATGTGGCCCTTGAGCGACTGCTCGAACGCGGCCCGCTCGCGCCCGCTCATCGCCCGTGCCCGGATCCCGGCGGGCGGCGCCAGCGGCGGGAACTCCCCGTGGGTGCGGGAGTAGGCGCCGGCCCAGGCCTCCGGGACGAGCAGCTCGCGCGCCAGTTCCTCGGTCTCGGCCACCGCGACCGTGCCGGAGACCACCACGTACGGCTCGGCGGCCTGCGCGGAGGGACGGAAGCGGCTGCGGTACTCCTCGATCGCCCTGAGCATCCGCCCCTCTCCGCGCGCGGCGGCGATGACCAGCGGCAGTCCGGCTTCGGCGGCCAGGTCGGCGCCGGCGCCGGTGGCCAGGACGAAGACCGGCACCTGCAGGCCCTCGGCCGGCCGGGCGTGGACGTCGCGGTGCACCTGCTGCGAGCCGTCGAAGTAGCCGAGCAACTCGGCCAGCTGGCCGGCGAAGTCGTCCGCGGCGTCCTTCTCCCGCCCGAGCGCCCGCCGGACGCCGTCGGTGAAGCCCACCGAGCGGCCCAGGCCCATGTCGATCCGGCCCGGGAACAGCGACGCCAGCACCCCGAACTGCTCGGCCACCACCATGGGCCGGTGGTTGGGCAGCATCACCCCGCCGGTACCGACCCGGATCCGGGTGGTGGTCGCCGCGACCGCCGCGGCGAGCACCGTCGGCGCCGATCCGGCCACCCCGGGCACGCCGTGGTGCTCGGAGACCCAGAAGCGGTGGTAGCCCAGCCGCTCGACCTCCCGGGCGAAGGCCACCGTGTTCCGAAGCGCCTGCGCCGGCTCCTCGCCCTGTCTGGTCCGGGAGCGGTCGAGGACGGAGAGCCTGGCCGTGGGCGTCGCGCTGATCACGTGGGTGGACAACACCCCTCTGCCGCGCGGGCATTCCCGGGCCCGGACCGGACCGGGCGCGCCGTCATCGGTCACCGGGCCCCGGGTATTCGCCCCGGGCGCTCTCCCGCGGCGTTGCGGCGCCCCCAGGGCTGGTACTCCGACAGGATGACGTTGAACGGGTAGAGCGAGAACGCGACCGCCGGGACGATCACCGTGTCGTACCGGACGAATCCGAGCTCCGACACCGGGATCGGACCGGTCGGGTGCGCGTCCGCCACGCGGACCGCGTCGTGCAGCCGAGCGGTGAGGGCGAAGACCGAGGCCGCCATCGCGCCGAGCGTCAACCAGAACTTGGTGCTCACCCAGTAGTACCGGAACGGGCCCCAGGGCGCGCCGGGCCCAGCGCCACCCCGCTCAGGGGCCGGACGGACCGGACGCACGGGTGCCTCCTTCGAGTCGGGGCCACGACGATGCGCCCAGACTCCCCCGCCCGCCCCTCACCGGGCATCTGACAGCGGAAGTAACCTCAGCTACTCCCCGGCGAGTACGCGCCCGCCGCTCACCGCCACCGGCGGACTCCCCCGGAAGTGGACCAACGCCCCGCCCGGCTCAGTCCGTCACCGCGAAGCCCTGCGCCGCACCCAGCCGCTGCAGCGAGTCCCGACCGGGGATGCCGTCCGCGGCCCCCGCCGTGTACCCGCACCGCCGCTGCCAGCCCGCGTACGCCGCGACCGTGAGACTGCCGTACGAGCCGTCCACCCAGCGCTGTTCGAGCAACCCCTCGTCCGCCAGCGCCTGTTCGACGATCGCCACCTCGGCCCCGTACGTCCGGTGCCCCTGCTCCGCCCCCGGGTCGCTGCGCGCCGCCGCGACGACGTGGGCGAGCGAGACCGTGCGCGGCCCGGGCAGGTAGCCGAGCAGCCGCAGCAGCGAGTCCTCGCCCGGTACGCCGTCCGCCGCCGGCCCGGAGTAGCCCAGGCTCGCCTGGTAGTCGGCGTAGTTCTCGGTGTCCGCGTCCGTCCAGGTCGGGCCGGGCCCGGAGTGGTAATGGGCACCGAAGCCGGCCGCGACCAGCGCCCGACCGACGGCGGTCACCTGGTAGCCCTGGGCGCCGTACCCGTACGCCAGGCCGTTGATGGTGACCTGGTACCGGGCCGGGACGGACCCCCCGGACGGGGGCGGGTCGGACGGGGTGCCGGAGCCGCCCCTGAAGTCGGGCCAGGAGCCGGGGTCGACGTGGTCGTTGAACGGCACGTGGGCGTGCGCGTACCAGCCGCCGCGGGTCTCCCAGACGTGCTCGTCGCGGTGGTCGGAGAAGTCGGTCGGCCGCCCCATCGGCCAGGCGTCGGGCACGCCCCAGGAGGAGACCCAGGCGTGGATCCGCTGCCAGCCCGCGCACGGGGTGTCGACCAGCCGCGGGTAGACCGTGCCCTGGTGGCGGCAGTACGGGAAGAAGACCGCCTCGATCTGGATCACCACCCGCCCCGCCCGGTTGGTGCGGGTCGGGCTCTGGGCGGGGCTGAGCAGGCTCTTCGAGCGGGAGTCGGCGGGGAACAGCTGGGCGGCGCGCCCGCTGAACGGGTCCCAGACCAGGTGCGGGGCGTCACCGGCACCGGCGCCGGTGAAGTACCCGACCAGGTCCTCGTAGGAGCACCAGTCCTGCGGTGCGGCGGCGGTGGCGTTGCGGTCCCAGGTGATGTGGGCGATGGCCTTCGGCGGGTACTGGTGGTCGGTCGGTGCGTGGTCACCGAGGTCGTGGATCTCGGCACCGGGCAGCCACAGTTCGGGCATGCTGGCTCCTCCGAACGGCGTCGTGACGTCAATGCCGTTATCGGCAGGTTCACACCGGGGATTGACCCCGGCGGCCCGATCGACGGCATTGAACCGCCCGGACCCGCACGGTCGTTCGGATCAAGGCGGGGAATTCGTCCTCACGTCCGGAACCGAGGCCCGCGACGCGCGGTCCCGGACGCCGCCGGGCGGCACGCGTTCCGCCTCGCCGCCGGGCGGCGCGCGGTCTACATGTCGACACCCGTGCGCCGAGCCGGCTCGAGGCGCCGGCGGACCCGCGCTCGGGGTCCGTCGCGGAAATTCGGCGGCGGGCCCGGCCGGGCCGCGGGCACAATGCGCGGATGCCGTCGCTGTTGCACGCCGTCGCCCGCAATCCCGCCCTGCCGCCCGAACTGCTCGGACGGCTGATCGCCGATGCCGACGAGGAGCTGGCGGGCGCGCTCGCGGACCGGGTGGACCTCGCCCCGGACCAGGTCCGACAGCTGGCCGAACGGTCCGAGTTCGCCGCCCTCCTGCTCGTCGCCGACGGCCGGCTGACCAGCGGGGACGTCGATCCGCTCGCCCGACCGACGGTGGCGGTCGCCCTGGTGGAGCAGGGGCGCGGAGAGCCGGGCTGGGCGCGCCTGCTGGCGCTGGTTCCGGACCCGTACGTCCGGCAGCGGCTCGCCACCTGCCCGGAGCTGCCGGACGAGGTCGCCGAGCTCCTCGCCGCCGACGAGTCCGACGACGTGGTGGCCGAACTCGCCGTCAACACCACATGGTTGGACCTCTTGGTGCGCCTCGCCGCGCACCCGTCGGCGATGGTGCGGCGCTGGGCCGCGGCGAACGAGGCCATGCCCGCGGAGTCACTGACGGCCCTGCTGGACGATCCGGAGGTGCTGGTCCGCGAGCAGGCGGCGGGCAATCCCACCACTCCGGGGGCGGCCGCCGCCCGGCTGGTGGCCGACCACGCCATGATCCGACAGGCGCTCGCCGCCCATCCCGGGCTGCCCGCCGAGACGTACCAGCGGCTCACCCGGGACGAGATCCCCTGGGTCCGGTCCAACCTCGCCCAGAACCCGGGGATCGACGAACGGCTGATCCGCCACCTGGCCGAGGACGACGGCCACGACGTACGGCGTTCGCTCGCCCAGCACCCGGCCGTCCCGCTCGACGTACTCGCCCGACTCGCCACGACCGTCAAGATCGGCCCGATCCTGCTCCCCCGGATCGCCGGCGCCGATCCCACCGAACTCGCCGAGCTCGCGGCCTCGCCGGAGCCCCGGGTCCGCGCGCTCGTCGCCGCGCGCCGCGACCTGCCGTCGGCCCTCCGTGACCAGCTGGCCGCCGACCCGGTCGCCAAGGTGGTCAAGTCGGTGGCCCCGGACCCGGACCTCAGCACCGCCCAACTCACCGCCGCGCTGGACAGGTTCGGGACGACGGTGGCCGCCGCCGTGGCCGCGAACCCGGGCACCCCCGGCGCGCTGCTCGACCGCATCGCGGCCACCCCGACCGTGCCCGTCAAGGCCCTGCGCGCCGTCGCCGCCCACCCGAACTCCTCCCCCGCCGCCCTCGCCACCTGCCTCGCCTCCCCGGACTCCCGCACCGCTCAGGCGGCTGCGGCCAACCCGGCCCTGCCGCAGGCGGTCATGGTGGAGCTGGCCTCCTCGTGAGGGGAGGAGCCCATGGGGCACCTGGTGTCCGCCGTGTCCGCACCCGGTTGCAGTTGCGTCTCCGTTCGGTCCGGCCGGGGTGCGTCCCGGCCGCCGGTCCGGGAGCCTGATGGCAACGACTCGTACGGCAGGGGGAGTTGCCATGGGGGACGGCCGACAGCTGGTACCAGGCGTGGTGGGCGCGCTGGTACGGCTGGCGCGGGGCGCGGCCGGCGGGGCCGGGCACGCGGTGGCCGAGGCGGTACGGGCCCGGCTGCGGCTGATGCCGGAGGGGGCGCGGGCCGTGGCGGCCATCGAGGCGGGCCCGGACGATCCGCGGGCGCGGGCCGAACTGACCGCCGCCGTCACCCAACTGCTGGCCATCGACCGGGGGTTCGCCCAGTACCTGACCACCACCGAGCTCGGCGGACCGACCGACCCGACGACCGTCCAGCTGCGGGTCGATCCCGGGAAACCGTCCACCGTCCAACTGCGGGTCGATCCCAAGGAGTCGTCCACCGTCCAGCTCCGGCTCGACGAGGCCGCCACCGGCGCCCGGGGCCTGGCCGCCCGGCGCAGCAACACCGCCGTCATCGTCACCCTGGCCCTGGTCCTGATCACCGCGCTGGTCGCGCTCGGCATCCACCTCGGCTCGCGCCCGCTGCTGCACCCCAACGGGCCCGACTTCGCCCACGCCGCGCGGACCATCCGCGACCCCGCGCAGGTGCAGGGCGTGCTGCCGGACGCGGCGGCGATGCCGGACGGCTGGCAGGTGGCGAGCGGGCCGCGGTCCGGGACCGGCAGCGGGCCGGACGCGCCGTGCCTGCTCCCGGACGCCTGTGACCAGCAACTCGCTTACGCCACCGTGACGTTCAGCGCCACTGCGGTCCCGTCCGCGCAGTTCACCGTGGCCACCTTCGCCTCCCCCGAGGCGGCCGGCCGCGCCTTCGGCACCAGGCTCGACCTGGTCGATGCCCGGGGCGACGCGACCGCGGCGACCATCCCGCCGATCGGCGACCAGAGCGCCGCCCGCACCCGCGGCGCGTCGACGGCGGAGCTGGTGGTCCGGGTCGGCTCGACGCTGCTGTCCGTGCACTACGAGGGGCCGGGCGCCGCGATCGCGCTGCCCGGCCTCACCCCGTTCGCCCGGCTGCTCACCGAGCGCGCCCAGCAGGCCGCGGCCGGCTGCACCCCGGACGCCGTCTTCCACGGCACCGCGGCCTGAGCACACCCTCCAGCACCCCCAAGCCCCCCGCGATCGCCCCGCAGGCCCCACCGGGCCGCGGGGCGTACCCGTTCGCCCCGGCGCACCGCACGCCCCAGGCGCACCACAGGCCCCCGTCGCCCGAAAGCATGTATCGCTCTATTGACTGGCGTCACGAGCGCGCCATACTGGCTTCACTCCCGCCCGCACGATGAGGTGCCCGCCCATGGAGCTCTCCCCTTCAGCACATGTGGACACGTTCTGTCGAGACCACCTCCCACCCATCGACCAGTGGCCCGAACTCCTCTTCGAACTACCGGAGTTGGGCTACCCCGACCGCCTGAACTGCGCGGCCGCCCTGCTCGACGACACCATCGCCCGCTTCGGACCCGACCGCCGTTGCCTGCTCACCCCCACCGACCGGTGGAGCTACGGCGAACTGCGCGACCACGCCGACCGGATCGCCCGTCTGCTCACCGAGGAGCTGGGCCTGACCACCGGCAACCGCGTCCTGCTGCGCGGCCCCAACACCCCCTGGCTGGCCGCCTGTTGGCTGGGCGTGCTGAAGGCCGGCGGGGTGGTGGTCACCACGATGCCGCTGCTGCGCGCGGCCGAGCTCACCGAGCTCGTCCGGATCGCCCGCCCCACCCTCGCCCTGTGCGACCACCGCTTCCTCGCCGAGCTCGACCTGGCACACGCCCCCGACCTGCGGATACTCCCCTTCGGCGGCCCCGGCCCGGAGGACCTCACCGCCCGCTGCGCCGCCCAGCGCCCCGGCTTCACCGCGGTGCCGACCGCCGCCGACGACGTCGCACTGATCGCCTTCACCTCCGGCACCACCGGCCGCCCCAAGGCCACCCTGCACTTCCACCGCGACGTGCTGGCCAACGCCGACACCTTCTCCCGCCACCTGCTCCATCCCACCCCCGACGACCTCTTCACCGGCACCCCGCCGCTCGGCTTCACCTTCGGCCTGGGCGGCCTGCTGGTCTTCCCACTGCGGGCCGGCGCCGCCAGCCTGCTGCTGGAGCAGGCCACGCCCGAGCAGCTCGCCGAGCAGGTCCGGCGCCACGGCGTGAGCGTGCTGTTCACCGCGCCGACCGCCTACCGGGCGATCCTGGCCGCCGGGCTGGCCGACCGGCTGCAGGGAGTCCGGCGCTGCGTGTCGGCCGGCGAGCCGCTGCCCGCCGCCGTCTGGGAGGCCTTCCACGCCGCCACCGGCCGGCGGCTGATCGACGGCATCGGCGCCACCGAGCTGCTGCACGTGTTCATCTCGGCCGCCGACGCCGACATCCGCCCCGGCTCCACCGGCCGCCCCGTCCCCGGCTACCGGGCGGCGATACTCGACGGGCACGGCAACCCGGTGCCGGACGGCGAACCCGGGCTGCTCGCGGTCAAGGGCCCGACCGGCTGCCGCTACCTGGACGACGAGCGTCAGCGCGACTACGTCCGCAACGGCTGGAACCTCACCGGCGACACCTACCTCCGCGACCGGGACGGCTACTTCTGGTACCAGGCCCGCAACGACGACATGATCGTCTCGGCCGGCTACAACATCGCCGGCCCCGAGGTGGAACAGGCGCTCGCCGCCCACCCGGCCGTCGCCGACTGCGCCGTGGTGGCCGCGCCGGACGAGCGGCGCGGCACGGTGGTCAAGGCGTACGTGGTGCTGCGCAAGGGCACTTCGGCCGGCGCGGAGACCGTCAAGGAGCTCCAGGAGCACGTCAAGCGCACCATCGCCCCGTACAAGTACCCGCGCGCCGTCGAGTTCGTCGGCGAGCTGCCGCGCACCGCGACCGGCAAGCTGCTCCGCGCCGAACTGCGCAGAAGGGCCGCGGCGAAGCAGGACGTGGAGACACCGAACGTGAAGACACCGGACCTGAGGACACCGGACGTGGAACCGAACGAGCGACAGGACGCGGAGCAGCACCCGCTCCCGGCCGCCATCACCATCGAGCGTCGGGTCGAGTGGTCGGACACCGACGCCGCCGGGCACTACCACTTCTCCGCCGTGCAGCGCTGGGCCGAGGCCGCCGAGGCGGCGTTGCTGCGCCGGCTCGGGCTGGCCGAGCTGTTCGGGCGGATCCCCCGGGTGCACTTCGAGGCGGACTACCGGGAGCGGCTCTGGTTCGGGGACGTGGTCCGCACCGAGCTGCGGGTGGTCCGGGTCGGCGGCTCCTCGCTGCACTACGCCTTCGAGGTGCACGGCCCGACGGGTCTGGCCGCCAGCGGCCGGATGTCGGTGGTGCACGCCGCCCCGCGGGCCAAGGGCACCGAGCCCTGGCCGGCACCGGCCCGCCGGGCGCTCGCGGAGGCCGGTCCGCAGCAGCCGGAGGTGGTCGCATGACCACACCGGCCCCGCGCTCGACCGCCGGCCCGCAGCGGATCGCGGTGATCGGCGCCGGCCCCGGCGGGCTCTACTTCGCCGCCCTGGCCAAGCAGTTGGCCCCCGAGCGGGACATCACCGTGTACGAACGCGACGCCCGGGAGGACGAGTTCGGCTTCGGTGTGGTCTTCTCCGACGAGACCCTGGACGGCATCGCCCAGGCCGACCCGCAGGTCTTCGCCGCGATGAGCGCCGAGTTCGCCCGCTGGAGCGACATCGACGTCCGCTACGCCGGCCAGGTCCGCACCAGCGGAGGCCACGGCTTCGCCGCCCTGGACCGCAACCGCCTGCGCGCCATCCTGCAACAGCGCTGCGCCGAACTGGCGGTGGACGTGCGCTACCGCACGCCGGCCCCGCCGGTCGACCGGCTCGCCGCCGAGTACGATCTGGTGGTCGCCGCCGACGGCATCAACTCGGCCACCCGGGCGGCCCACCCGGAGACCTTCCGCACCGAGCTGGACGAACGGCACTGCCGCTACATCTGGCTGGCCACCGACCGGGTCTTCGAGGCCTTCACCTTCATCGTCGAGGAGTTCGACTTCGGCGCCCTGCAGGTGCACGCCTACCCGTACAGCGCCACCCGGTCGACCTTCATCGTCGAGATCGCCGCCGACGCCTGGCGCCGGGCGGGCTTCGAGGCCCTCGCCGCGGAGGAGTTGGCGCGCGGCGAGAGCGACACCGCGAGCGTGCGGCGCTGCGCGGAGCTGCTCGCCGGGCACCTGGACGGCCACCGGCTGATCCCCAACGCCTCCCGCTGGATCCGCTTCACCACGGTGCGCAACGCCAGTTGGCGCCACCGCAACATCGTCCTGCTGGGCGACGCCGCGCACTCCGCGCACTTCTCGATCGGTTCGGGCACCAAGCTGGCTCTGGAGGACGCCCTCGCCCTGGCCGCCGCGCTGAGCGAACAGCCCACCCTGGATTCGGCGTTGGCCGCCTACGAGGCCGAGCGGCGGCCGGTGGTGGAGTCCACCCAGCGGGCCGCGCAGGCCAGCCTGGAGTGGTTCGAGACGGTCGACCGCCGTACCGGCCTGGGCATCGACCAGTTCGCCTTCAACCTGCTCACCCGCAGCCGCCGGGTCACCTACGGCAATCTGCGCGCCCGCGACCCGAAGTTCACGGCCGCCGTGGACACCGCCGTCGGCGGCTCGCCCGGCGTGCCGCCGATGTTCCGGCCGCTGAAGCTGGGCGCGCTGGAGCTGCGCAACCGGATCGTCGTCCCGCCGCTCGCCACCTTCACCTCCCCCGACGCGCTGCCCAGCGCCTTCGACCGGGCCCAGCTGACCGCCCACGCGCTCGGCGGCGCCGGGCTGGTGATCGCCGGGATGACCGCCGTCGGCCCCGAGGGCCGGGCCACCGACCACTGCCCCGGACTGTGGAGCGACCACCAGGAAGCCGCCTGGAAGGAACTCCTGGACGCGGTGCGAGCGGTGAGCGACACCCCGGTCGGCATCCAGCTCACCCACGCCGGCCGCCGGGGCGCCACGGCCGCGCCCGGACCGGACGGCATCGGCCGCCCGCTCGCCGAGGGCTGGCCGCTGCTCGCCCCCTCACCGCTGCCCTGGGGCCCCGGCAGCCCGACCCCGCGCGAAGCCAACGAAGTCCAACTGGCGGCCGTCGCCGCCGACTTCGCCGCCTCCGCCGAACGCGCCGCCCGCGCCGGGTTCGACGTGCTGGAGCTGCAGTTCGGCCACGGACACCTGATCTCCTCCTTCCTGTCCCCGCTCACCAACCGCCGCACCGACCATTACGGTGGCCCGCTCGCCCGCCGACTGCTGTTCCCGCTGGAGGTGCTGGCCGCCGTGCGCGCCGTCTGGCCCGCCGGGCGGCCGCTGGTGGTCCGGATCTCGGCCGCCGACTGGGCGCCCGGCGGCACCACCGAGACCGCGGCGGTGGCGATCTGCCAAGCCCTCGCCGAGGCCGGGGCGGACGCGGTGGACGTCTCCACCGGCGAGGTGGTGGCGCACCAGCGGCCGCCGTACGGGCGCGGCTACCAGACGCCCTTCGCCGAGCTGATCCGCGCCTCCACCGGCCTGCCGACCATCGCGGTCGGCGCGATCTCCGGCCACGACGACGCCAACTCCGTCCTGTTGGCCGGCCGCGCCGACCTGGTCGCGATCGGCCGGGCCCAGCTGCACGACCCGTTCTGGACCCTGCACGCCGCGGCCGACCAGGACTACACCGGCCCGGGCGCCCGCTGGCCCGAACCCTGGCTGGCCGGCCGCCGCAAGCCGCCGGGCCCCGGCGCCGACCGGGTCGCCCCGCGCCTGCGACTGCTGCGCGAGCCCGCCCCGCCCGTCCACCGCCGCTGGCGGCCGACCACCGCGCCGAAGGAGTGACGATGCCGGACCTGCCCCGCTTCACCGCCGCCGCCGTGCAGGCCGCCCCGGTCTACCTGGACCCGGCCGCCACCGTGGACAAGGCCGTCGCGCTGATCCAGGAGGCGGCCGGGCACGGCGCCGAACTGGTGGTCTTCCCCGAGGTGTTCGTGCCCGGCTACCCCTACTGGAACTGGACGATGACCCCGGTGCAGGGCTCGCCCTGGTACGAGCGGCTGTACCGCGCCGCCGTGGACGTCCCCGGCCCGTACGTCGACACCCTGCGCGCCGCCGCCCGGCAGGCCGGGGTGGTGCTGGTGATCGGCGTCAACGAGCGCGGCCGGCACAGCCTCGGGGTGCTCCACAACACCCTGCTGATCATCGGCTCTGACGGGGAACTCCTAGGCGTTCACCGCAAGTTGGTGCCGACCTGGGCGGAGAAGCTGACCTGGACCCAGGGCGACGGCAGCTCGCTGCGGGTGCACCGCACGGCCGTCGGACCGCTCGGCGCGCTCGCCTGCGGGGAGAACACCAACACCCTGGCCCGCTTCACCCTGCTGGCGCAGGGCGAACTCGTCCACGCCGCGAGCTACATCGCCCTGCCGGTGGCCCCCGAGGACTACGACATGGCGGAGGCGATCGCGCTGCGCGCCGCGGCCCACTGCTTCGAGGGCAAGCTGTTCACCGTGGTCTCCTGCTCCACCATCTCACCGGAGATGGTGGACCTGATCGCCGGCGAGGACCAGCAGGTCCGCAAGCAGCTCGCCCGCCCGCGCAACGCGCTGTCCGGGATCTTCGGCCCGGACGGCCGGGCGGTCACCGAACCGCTGGTGGACGAGGAGGGCATCGTCTACGCCGAGATCGACCTCGGCCGGTGCATCCAGCCCAAGCAGATGCACGACATCGTCGGCCACTACAACCGCTTCGACGTCTTCCGGCTGCACGTGGACAACCGTCCGCTGCGGCCCCTGGTGCTCCCGGAGGAGGAGGCATGACCAGCGAGAACGGCTACGACGACGACCGGATCGGCCGGGCCCGCGTCCACGACAGCCCCGAACTACTCGCCTACTACGGGGAGTTGGCCAAGCACGAGGCCGGCGCGCTGTGGACGGTGGCGAACGAGATCGAGCCCTGGTACCCGCAGCCGAAGTCCGTCCCGGTGCTGTGGCGCTACGCCGACCTGCGCCCGCTGGTCCGCAAGGCCCTCCCGCTGGTGAAGGCCGACGACGCCGGCCGCCGGGTGGTGATGCTGGTCAACCCCGGCCGCCGCGAACTCAGCGCCGCCGTCGGCCTGTTGTACACCGGCCTGCAGATCATGGGCCCCGGCGAGGCGATGACCGCCCACCGCCACCAGGCCTCCGCGCTGCGCTTCGTCCACGAGGGCACCGGCGCCTGGACGGTCGTGGACGGGCAGAAGCTCAAGGTCGGCCCGCGCGACTTCGCGATCACCCCCAACAACACCTGGCACGAGCACGGCAACGAGGCCGAGGACAACCCGGTGATCTGGCAGGACGGCCTGGACATCCCGCTGGTCAACACCCTCGACGCCAACTTCTACGAGGTCCACCCCGAGCTCCACCAGCGGCCCGGAACGGTGGCGAACTCCTCGCTGCTCAGCTACGGCGGCAACCTGCTCCCGTACGGCGTCGAGAAGTGGACCCGCCCGTACTCGCCGCTGCTCGGCTGGCCCTGGGAGCCCAGCTACCACGCGCTGTGCCGACTCGCCCGCGCCACCGAGGGATCCCCGTACGACGGCGTGATCATGGAGTACACCAACCCGGTCACCGGCGGCCCGGTGATGCCCACCATGGCCGCCCACCTGCAGCTGCTGCGCCCCGGCCAGGCCACCCTGGCCCACCGGCACACCGGCTCGGTGGTCTACACGGCGGCCAAGGGGCGCGGGGTCTCGGTGATCGCCGGGCAGCGCTTCGAGTGGCAGCAGGGCGACATCTTCGTCGTCCCCTCCTGGGCCTGGCACGAGCACGCGAACCTCGACCAGGGCGAGGACGCCTGTCTGTTCTCCTTCAACGACTTCCCGGTGATGCACTCGCTCGGCCTCTACCGCGAGGAGTCCTACCCGGACCACCACGGGCACCAGCCCACCACCCCGTAACAGGAGTCCAGAGAGATGCACCTGCTCACCTACTGCGCCGACGGCGACGACAGCCCCCGGCTGGGCGCCCGGATCGGCGCCGACCGGGTCGCCGACCTGACCGCCCTCGCCTCCGCCGCCGGAGTCCGACTCCCCGGCAGCCTGCTGGAGTTGATCCGGGCCGGGGAGCCCGCCCTGGCCACCGCCCGGGAACTGCTCGGCGGGGCGCCGGACACCCGCCCGCTCGCCGAGGTGTCGCTGCGCGCCCCGCTGCGCCCCGGCAAGGTGGTCGGCGTCGGCCTCAACTACCTGGAGCACGTGGACGAGTCGCACCGCAGCCTGGACACCGAGCGCGAACTCCCGGACCGCCCGGTGCTGTTCGGCAAGCCGACCACCGCCGTCACCGGCCCCGGTCAGCCGATCCTGCACAACGCCGACCTCACCAAGCAGCTCGACTGGGAGTGCGAACTCGCCGTGGTGATCGGCGAACCCGCCCACCGGGTGAGCGAACAGGACGCCCTGCGGCACGTGTTCGGCTACAGCATCGTCAACGACATCAGCGCCCGCGACCAGCGCCGCTCCGGCCAGTGGTTCTTCTCCAAGGGCCAGGACAGCTACGCGCCGTTCGGCCCGGTCGTGGTCACCGCCGACGAGATCCCCGATCCGCAGCGGCTCGACCTCTCGCTGCGGGTCAACGGCGAGCTGCGGCAGAACTCCAACACCCGGCACATGCTGTTCGGCATCGCCCGGCTGATCGCCGACATCTCGGCCGGCATGACCCTGGAGGCCGGGGACGTGATCGCCACCGGCTCCCCCTCGGGGGTGGGCGCCGGAATGGTCCCGCCGCAGTTCCTGCAGCCCGGCGACCTGGTCGAGGCCACCATCGAGCGGATCGGCACACTCGCCAACCCCGTGATCGACGCCCGCTGAGAGGAGACCGGCGCAGATGACCACGTACCGGATCGGCCAGATCGTCCCGAGCTCCAACGTCACCATGGAGACCGAGGTCCCCGCCCTGCTGCGGGCCCGCGAGGCGGTCGCCCCCGAACGGTTCACCTTCCACTCCAGCCGGATGCGGATGACCAGGGTCACCCCCGAGCAACTGCGCGCCATGGACGCCGAGTCCGACCGCTGCGCCACCGAGCTCTCGGACGCCCGGGTCGACGTGATCGGCTACGCCTGCCTGGTCGCGGTGATGGCCACCGGCCCCGGCTACCACCGCGAGGCCGAACAGCGGCTGCACCGCCGTACGGTCGAGAACGGCGCGCCCGCGCCCGTGGTCACCAGCGCGGGTGCCCTGGTCGCCGGCCTGCGCACGCTCGGCGCCAGGAAGGTCGCGATGGTCACCCCGTACCTGCGCCCGCTGGCCCGGACGGTGGTCGACTACCTCGGCCAGGAGGGCATCGAGGTGCTCGACCACGCCGCCCTGGAGATCGCCGACAACCTGGACGTGGCCGCCCACGACCCGGCCCGGCTGCCCGCGATCGCCAAGGGTCTCGCCCACGCCGCGGCCGACGCCGTGGTGCTCTCCGCCTGCGTGCAGATGCCCTCGCTGTCGGCCGTCGAGGAGGCCGAGCAGCAGCTCGGCAAGCCGGTGGTCTCGGCCGCGATCTGCACCACCCACCAGCTGCTGCGGGCGCTCGGCCTGCCCGCCGTCGCCCCCGGCGCCGGGCACCTGCTCTCCGGCGCCTACGCGTAGATCCACCCCCGCTATGATCACCACCAGCCGTCGGGGAGGAGGGCCCGCACATGCCGGAGAGCACGACCCGGCCCAGCTCCCTGATCCACACCGTCTACGGCGAGTTCGTCCGCCGCCTCGGCGGCTGGATATCGATCGCCGACCTGATCGCGCTGATGGCCGAGCTGGACGTCGACGGCCCCGCCGTCCGCTCGGCGATCTCCCGGCTGAAGAAGGCCGGCACCCTGCTCCAGGAGCGCCGCGCGGGCACCGGCTACCGGCTGTCCCCCGCGATGGGCCCGGTGTTCGACGAGGGCGACCGGCGGATCTTCCACAGTCTGGAGCCCGCCGAGCTCGCCGACGGCTGGGTGCTGGCGGTCTTCTCCGTGCCCGAGTCCGAACGCGCCCACCGCCACCAGCTGCGCTCCCGGCTCAGCTGGCTCGGCTTCGGCAACGCCGCCCCCGGCGTCTGGCTGGCCCCCGCCCGGCTGCTGCCGGACGCCCGCCGACTGCTGGAGCGCCTGGGCCTGAGCGCCTACGTCCACCTGTTCCTCTCCGCCGAATACGCCGGCTTCGCCGAGCTCCGTACGGCGGTGGCCAGTTGGTGGGACCTCCCGGCGATCGAGGCGCAGTACGCGGCCTTCACCGACGCCTGGCGTCCGGTCGCCGAGGAGTTGCGCGGGCGGGACCGGATCGACCCGGTCGAGGCCTTCCGGGACTACGTGCCGATGCTCACCCAGTGGCGCCGACTGCCCTACCTCGACCCCGGGCTGCCCGAACCGCTGCTGCCCGCCGACTGGAACGCCGTCCCGGCCCGCGCCGTGTTCACCGAGGTGCACGCACGGCTCGCCGGACCGAGCCTGCGGTACGTCGAGCAGGTCACCGGACTGTCCCACCCCCAGGAGCTGCCATGACCGCCCCAGCCGACCTGCTGATCCGCGCCGCCGCCGTGCACACCCTCGCCCCGGGCGAGCCACCGCAACGGGCGATCGCCGTCACCGGCGGTCGGATCACCGCCCTCGCCGCCGAGCCCGACGGCCTGGACGCCCTGGTCGGGCCGGGCACCGAGGTGGTGGACGCCCCGACGGCGACCGTGCTGCCCGCCTTCGACGACACCCACACCCATCTGATCCTGGCCGGGCACAGCGTCCACGGCGTCCCGGTGCACCGGGCCCGGGACCTCGCCGGGTTCCTGGAGCTCATCCGCGAGCGCGCCGCCCGCACCCCCGCCGGGGAGTGGATCCTCACCACGGTCAACTGGCAGGAGGTGCTGCTCGCCGAGCAGCGGATGCCGACCACCGAGGAGCTGGACGGCGCCAGCGCCGACCACCCGGTGCTGGTGCGCCGCGGCGCGTACAACATGGTGCTCAACTCGGCCGCGCTGCGGCTGGCCGGGATCGACGAGTCCACCGAGTCGCCCTCCGGCGGGGTGATCGAGCGCGACGAGCGGGGGCGGCTGACCGGCCGGCTGATCAACCGGGCGACCGAGCTGGTCGAGCGGGTGCTGCCGCGCCCGACCCTCGCCGAGCGGATCGAGGGCCTGCGCGCGGCCTGCGCCGACTACGCCGCCACCGGGATCGGCACCGTACGCGACTGCCTCGTCCCGGTCGAGGACCTCGACGTGCTGGACGCGGCCCGGGCCGAGAGCGCGCTCGCCGTCCGGGTCCGGGCGCTGGTCTCCGGCTTCGCGGCGCGCACGCCCGAGCAGGTGGACGCCCTGCTGGACCGGATGGACGGATGGCGGGCGGACGGCCGGGACGACGCGCAACTGCGGCTGTGGGGCGTCAAGTTCGGCATCGACGGCGGCTTCGAGGCGGGCGCGCTGGAGGAGCCGTACCAGGGGCAGCCGTGCTACCACGGGCGGCTGCTCTGGGAGCCGGAGGAACTGCTCGCGGCGGTGGACCGGGTGGTCGAGCGCGGCTGGCGGGTGGGCGTGCACGCCTGGGGCGACCGCGGGCTGCGCGTGCTGCTGGACGTCTTCGAGCAGGTGCTGAAGGGCCGGCCCGGCCTGCCGCCGGGAACGCTCGTGGTCGAGCACGGCGGACTGGCCCGGGCCGACCAGCGGGCCCGGGCGATCGCGCTCGGCATCCCGGTGACGGTGCAGCACCCGCTGCTGCACGACGGCGCGCTCACCCAGCAGCGAGCCTGGGGCGAGGAGCGCACCGCCGCGCTGTTCCCGCTGCGCGAGTGGCTGGACGAGGGCGCGCAGCTCTCGGCCGGCTCGGACTTCCCGGTCGGTCCGTACGGCGCCATGGTGTCGGTGTGGGGCATGACGACCCGCGGCACCACGGCCGGGGTGGTCGGCGCCGAGCACGCGATCGGGCGGGCCGAGGCGGTCGCGCTGCACACCGTCGCCGCCGCCCGGCTGACCGGCGAGAGCGCCGAGCGCGGCAGCCTGCGCCCTGGTGCGCTCGCCGACCTCACGCTGTGGCCGGTCGACCCGCTGAGCTGCTCGGTGGACGAGTTGCGGGAGCTGCGGCCGGTCCGGACGGTGGTCGGCGGCCGTACCGTGCACCTGAGCTGACGGACCGTCCAATATACGACAGTTGACCGACCGTCAGGCGGCGATGAGTTCCCGCAGGTCGATGCCGTCGCGGTGCAGGGCGCGCAGGTCCTCGTGCAGGTCGGACGGCGGGACGACCAGCACGCCGCCGCGGGCGTGGTCGAGGCAGTAGCGGGCGACCGAGCCGCGCAGCAGTCGGCGCAGCCGTCCGCGCATCGAGCCGTGCCGGCCGGCGCTGATCACCAGCAGGTCACCGGGCCGGTCGGCCATGGCGGTCAGCACCGGCCCGGCCTCGCCGCGCATGACCAGGGGCTGGACCGGCAGGCCGATCGGCAGGCCGCCGAAGGCCTGTCCGAGCGCGCTCTCCAGCCGGGCCTCGGCGGCGTCCCGCCAGGCGCGGAGCAGCGGCGGGCAGGGGCGGGCGCGGTAGTTGCGCTCGCCGCCGACCGGGGTCCAGGCGAGCACCGGGACCAGCACGGCCCGCCGGGCCCGGGCCTCCTCCGCCGCCCGGTGCAGGGCGGTGAGGCTGTGCAGTGAGCCGCTTACTCCGACGATGACGCGCGCGTCGCCCGACATGATCCTTCGCTTTCCGATGCCAAACCGATTCAGTGTCTGTGATTATGTTGCCACGAGCGCGACAGGGCCTGCAAATCAAAGGCATTCACTGAATATCGCCTTGAATCAGTCGGCAGCTGCGATGACCGGCCCTCAGCCCCCCGGCCCCCGGGGCGCGACCTCCTGGAGCAGCCCCCAGGTGAAGTCGGCCGTCCAGGAACGCACCACCCCGTCCGCGTCCGACGCCTCGAAGTCCAGCCGGAACCGGGTCGGCGCACTCCCCTCCCGCGCCACGGCCCCCGGGAAGGCCGCCCCCACATCGCCCACCACACAGCTCCACGGCACCAGGTCGGCCACGGTGCACAGCGCGGGCGGCGGGGCGTCGCCCGCCCGGACCAGCCACTCGTTCAGCACCGGCGCACCGATCTCCGCCGGGCCGAGCAGCACCTCGAAGCGCAGTCCGGGCCAGAGCGGCAGCACCCACTGCCGCGCGGTGCACGCGAGGTCCCCGATCCGGCGCGGCAGGCTCTCCCCCGCCGGCCCGAGCACGGCGGCGTACCGGGCGGCACCGCGCGGGAACCGGGGCGCCCGGACCATCGCCTGCCAGCGCTTGTTCGCCTCCCGCATTTCGGCACGGGTGGCGCCGAGCCGCCGCACCGTCTCCTCGACCAGCTCGGGGTGGTAGTCGGCCATCCGGCGCAGCAGGAAGAGCTGGAACTCGGTGACCCCGAACCCGTTGATCGCCATACCGGCAGGCTAGTCCCCGCACCCATGTTCGAGCGCCTGTTCGATTCACGGCGTAGGCTGAACCCATGCACGGCACCGTCCACCTCCAGCCCTCGCTGTTCGAAGAAGCCGCCGACCTCCGGCTCGGCCCGCTCGACGGCATGCAGCGCCTGGTGCTCGGCGACGGTGCCTGGCTGGACGTGCTGCCCGGCTGGCTGCGCGGGGCGGACCAGCTGTTCGAACAGCTGGCCGCGACCGTGCCCTGGCGGGCCGAGCGGCGCGAGATGTACGAGCGGACGGTCGACGTCCCCCGGCTGCTCGCCTCCTACGCCGCGGACGACGAGCCGCCGCACCCCGTCCTCGGCGAGGCCCGGACGACGCTGAGCCGCCACTACGCGCCCGAGCTGGGCGAACCCTTCCGCACCCTCGGGCTCTGCTACTACCGGGACGGCCGGGACAGCGTGGCCTGGCACGGCGACCGGATCGGGCGCGGCGCCCGCGAGGACACCATGGTGGCGATCCTCTCCGTCGGCGAGCCGCGCGTCCTCGCCCTGCGGCCGCGCTCCGGCGGGGCGGCGGTCGTCCGCCGACCGCTCGGCCACGGGGACCTCGTGGTGATGGGCGGCTCCTGCCAGCGCACCTGGGAGCACGCGGTCCCGAAGACCGCCCGCCCGGTCGGCCCGCGGATCAGCATCCAGTTCCGTCCCCGCGGGGTCGCCTGAACCGTCCGTTCACCCGCCCACCCGTCTTGCCACCCACCCGTCGGGAGCCCAGGCTGACGGGTGGGGGTCGAGGGCCCAGGAGGGCGGCATGCCGAAGGCGGTGAAGTACCACGAGGGCGTCCCGTGCTGGATCGTCCTGACCACCCCGGACCTCGCCCGCGCGGAGCGCTTCTACGGCGCGCTGTTCGGCTGGGAGTTCGTCCCGACCGGCCCCGCCGAAGCGGTCGCCACCCGGTACGGCGCACAGGTCGCGGCGATCACGTCCGGGCCACCGGGCGCCGCGATCACCGCCGCCCAGCAGACGACCCCGCAGCCCGCCGCCTGGACCACCTGCCTCGCCTCCCGCGACCTGAACCGCACCGCCGCCGCCGTCCGGGCCGCCGGCGGCCGGATCGTCCGCGAGCCGTACCAGGTGCCCGACCAGGGCCGGGCCGCGCTCGCCGTCGACCCGCTCGGCGCGCCCTTCGGCCTCTGGCAGGGCGGCGACGTCGACGGCGCCGGACTGGTGAACGAGCCCGGCACCCTCACCTGGAACGAGCACCTCTCCCCAGACCCGGACGCCGCCCGCGCCTTCTACCGCCAGGTCTTCGAGTACGGCTACGACCGCCCGAGGGCGGGCCACACCCTCGCCCGGGTGGCCGGCCTACCCGCCTGCAGCATCGGCCCCGCCGACCCGCCCGGCGCCACCCCCGGCTGGCGCACCCACTTCGGAACGGCCGACACCGACCGCGCCACCGCCGACCTGCGCGCCCTCGGCGGCACCGTCCGCACCGGCCCCGGACCGACCCCCTTCGGCCGCGTGGCGCTGGTCCGGGACGACGCCGGAGCCGAGTTCGTCCTGGTCGCCGTCCCACCCGAGGAGTCGGCGGAGGCCGCCTGAGCCGACTGTCCGTCACGGCCGCTACGGTGACCCCATGAGTTCCTTCCTGACCACCTACCTGACCTGTGTCGAGGACAAGCACACCCTGGCCGGCTGCGCCGACGAGTCCGTACTCGACGAGCTCCTCAGGTACTTCGGCGCCAACCTGGACCGCGCCGACCGGGAGTTCGCCGACCAGATCGCGGACGGCGCCCCCACCGCCCGCGAGGCGCTGCGCGCGGTGGTGTACGGCGGGCCGTTCGACGAGCAGCACGCCTTCCAGTACGGCTACGCGTACGAGCGCCTGTGCAGGACGGACGCGACCGCCCTGGACAACCGCTCCTTCGGTCCCTTCCGCGGCCTGTGGCTGGACGAGGTCGACAAGGGCCTGCGCGCGTACGGCGTCACCGCCGTCTCGGTCTCGGACTTCCAGTACGGCAGCGGCTTCCCCACCGCCCTTCCCTACTGCGCCGAACTGTCCTGCGGCGAGTGGTCGCCCGAGCAGTGCGCGGAGGCGCTCCGGCAGTTCGAGCTCGCCGAACACGAGGTCCGTGCACCCGAGTTGGTCCGCGAGGTGGCCGAGGCCGTCGACGAGGTCGCCGGATGGCTGCGCGCGGCGCGGGAGTTCGAGGACTACGGGATCATCGGCTTCGTCTCCTGAACGGCCTCCGGCCCCCGAGCCGCCCCCGGCCGGCTGCAGCTCCCGGATGACCGCCGCCCGGGTCCGTGCCCTCGGTGCGGTGGTCGCCCGGGTCGGCCTGCGGATCTCCCGCGAACTCGGCTCCGACCGCCAGCCGTCCTGACGCCGCCCGTCACCGGCCCGGAAAGGCGAACGGGGCCCGGCACCCGTGAAGGCGCCGGACCCCGTCCGACCGTGGAGCGCCAGGCCCGGATCGCACGGACTCTTCCCACTGAAAGTGGGACGTGCTCTGGTAGCACCGCTGACGCCTGACGAGAGATCATCTCCCCCGCGACAGGAAGTACAGTACCAGCTCCGTGATCACCCACCGAATCGGAGGCGAACCCGGCATGACGAGCACCCGACCGGAGGCCGTTCCGTACGCGGACGGACGGCTGCTGGACGTCCACCGACCGAGCGCCGCCACCCCCGGGCCCGCCCCGGTCGTGCTGCTCTGGCACGGCTCCGGCCCCGACGAGCGCGACGTGCTGCACACGCTCGCCCAGGAGGCCGCCGGGCTGGGCCTGTTGGTGCTCGTCCCGGACTGGCGCCCCGACCGGGAGGACGGCGGCCGCGCCGACCTGCTCGCCTCGCTCGCCTTCGCCCGCCGCAACGCCGCCGCGTACGGCGGGGATCCGGCGCGCTTCGTGCTGGCCGGCTGGTCGCTCGGCGGCCGGGAGGCCATCGCGGTGGCCACCCACCCGGACACCCCGGCCGAGCTGCGCCCCACCGCCGCCGTCGGCATCGCCTCCGCCTACGGCCGCCCGGCCGCCACCACCGGCGACAGCCCGCTCGACCACCTCGCCAAGGGCCCGTCCCCGGTCCCGATCCGACTGGTGCTGGGCACGGCGGACGAGGTGGTGCCCGCGGAGCTCACCCACCGACTGCTCGCCGTGGTGCCGACCGCCGAGCTGCTCGAACTCCCCACCGATCACGCCGGCGTGGTGATGACCACCTACAGTCCCGAGGCCCGCCGCTGCCTGCCCGCCACCGACCCCGCCACCCTGGCCGCCGGTCGCCGGACCGCCGCCCTCCTGGCCCGGACGGCCGGGATCCTGCCGTAGGAGTGTCACAGCCCACTGGCACCATCGCCGTCATGGACGAGGACGCTTTGATCGAACGGGTCCGGCAGTACGTCGGCCCAGCCGTGCCACCACCGGTCACCGCCGGACAACTCGCCGCCGCCGAGGCCGCGATCGGCTACCGGCTGCCCCCGCTGTTCGCCCGGCTCTACCGCGAGGTGGGCGACGGCGGGTACGGCCCGGACCGCCACCTCTTCTGGCCGCTGCACCGGATCGTGGCGGGCGGCCCGGGCTGGCCGTACGGCGTGCTGGAGTTCCTGGACTGGGGTTGCGGGATGGCCGGCGCCCTCGACTGTCTGGATCCGGACGCGCCCGTCCTGCTGGTCGACTCCAACGACGAGACGGATCCGCTGCGGGCCGATTCCCCCTCACTCGCCCGCTGGTTGACCGCCTGGCTGGACGGACGCGCCTGGTGGGAGGAGGAGGTCATGCTGGCGGGCGAGGGTGAGATGCTCCCGCCCTGGCCCGCTGCCGCCGCCCGCATCGCGCGCCAACGGCCTTGAACGGAGGGTCAGTTACCGGCGACCAGCGCGCGGAGCCCGTAGCCGCGCCGCAGCGCCTCGAGGTCCCGTTGCAGCGGCGGGCGCGGCACGGTGAGCACCGGACAGGTCGCGTGCCGGACGCAGTGGGCGGTGATCGACGGCCGGATCAGCCGGGAGAGGCGGCCCCGCTCCCGGCCCGCGCCGAGCACCAGGACGTCGCCCGGCCGGTCCGCGCAGCGCAGCAGGGTGTGGCCGGTCTCCCCGCGCACGGCCTGGCCGCGCAGCCGAACTCCCGTGTGGCGCCCGGCGAATGCCTGGTCCAGCGCCTGCCGCAGCCGGGTGACGGCGGCGTCGCGGCAGACGTCGACCACCGGCGGGGAGACCGTGCGGCGCCCCCCGGACTCCTCCCCCGGCGGGGTCCAGCACAGCACCGCGAGCACCTCGGCGTCCGTCCGCCGGGCCTCGGCGACCGCGTGGTGCAGGGCGGCGAGGCTGCCGAGCGAGCCGCTGACACCGACCACGATCCGGCCCTCGCCCGCGCCCTTGTCGGCGCCCGCGCCCGGGTAAGCGCCCGTATCCGCCATGGCCCGCCCTGCCTCTCCGTCCACGCCTCCGAAGTCCGCGGCGCCGAAGCCGCGCCGCCGAAGCCTGCGGGACCGCAGTCCGCCGCACCGCACCGACCCGCGCCGTGCCCCCAGCAAAGCGGCGCGGCACCCGCACCGCCCCGCCCGTTGACGCGGTCCTGACGCGCCTCCCGGTGTCCCGTACGCGACCCTGATGCGCCCGAGCCGGCTCAGGCCTCCGGCGCCTGCGCCTCCCACAGGTCGGCGAACATCCGGTCCAGGTGCTCCTCGCCGATCGGCGGCACCGGCAGCGGATGGGTGGCCCGGGTGCGGAAGCCGTCGAGCAGCAGAGCGAGGTAGCGGCGCCAGAGGTCGGGGCGCAACTCGGTGGCGGCGGGCAGGGCGCGGCAGAGCGGGCCGAGCAGGAAGAGCAGGTCCATGGTGACCACGTCGCGCCGCATCGTGCCCTGTTCCTGGGCGCGGGCGATGAGGGCGCCGACGGTGGTGGCGTGCCCGCGGCTGATCTCGAGCATGCCGGGGATGGTCGGGATGGCCTGGGTGACCAGGTCGTTGATGCCCCGGTCGGCGGCGACGAGTTCGAAGATCCGCTCGAAGTAGCGTTCCAGGCCGGTCCAGGCGTCCTCGGCGGCGAGCGCCTCCCGTCCGGCCTCGGCCAGACCGGCTCCGGCGTCCGCGAAGACCTCGGCGATCAGCGCCTCGCGGGTCGGGAAGTGCCGGTAGAGGGTGGCGTTGCCGACGCCGGCCTCCTTGGCGATCTGGTCCAGCGGGACGTCGAGGCCGTGCCGGGAGAACATCTCGCGGGCCGCGGCGACCAGCAGATCGCGGTTGCGCTGCGCGTCGCGCCGGAGGCGTCCCGGGGGGTTCGCGCTGCTCTGTGCCATGCGCAGACCCTAGCAACCCGCGTGGCCCCGGCGGGCGTCGCCGCCGGGGCCACGGTCGTACCGGCGGACGTCAGCAGGTCTGGTCGATGAGGGAGAAAGTGGCGTAGTGGTCGCCGGTGTAGTAGTCCTCCTGGTCCTGCTGGCCGGTCACGATCCGGCGGGCGCCGCGGGTCGGGGCACCCGGCGTGATGACGGTGTACTCGTGGTAGTACCCGTAGGACTGACTGGGCAGCACGCTCTCTCTGTTCGTGAAGACCACGCCGTCCTGCGAGTACGGGAACGGCCCGTCCGAGGCGATCAGGTTGAGGGTGTCGGTGGCCTCCGGCGGAAGCGCGGACAGGCACACGGTGCCGCTCACGTCGGCGTGTGCGTCGGTGGCGACGGCGACGGGAGCGAGGGTCAGCAGGGCGACGGCGGTGATGGCGGCAGCGCGGGACTTCCACGCGCGTAGAGTGCGAGTCATGCCCCAAGTCTGGCGAGCCACCGACAACTCCGGAAGGCCTCCGTCAACTTTTTACCTGCGGGTAACTTCCCTTTCCCGCTTGCGACTTGAGCTGTACGTGGGCCATCGGTGACGCACCGTCGGGCGGCCCACGAACCACCCGAGCCATCCATGGGTCGACTGCCGTCGAACAACCGTGAGCCCCGCTGTCGGGCTCCTCACACCTTCACAGCACTCCCACAGCGGCCCGCCCGCGCCGCATAGAGTGACGGATCGGGTCGGACCGGAACGATCTCTGACGGGGTGGACATGGACGCGGGCGCGGGTACGAGCAGGGATTCGGGCGTCGGTGCCGCCGTCGGCAAGGGCGCGGCGCTGACCGCCCACCAGCTGATCGGGCTGCTGGTCGACCCGGACGGCTTCCACAGCTGGGACGAGCCGCCGTCCGCACCGCCCACCGATCCCGACTACCGCGCCTCGCTCGACCGGGCCCGCGACCGCACCGGCCTCGACGAGGCCGTGCTCACCGGCCTCGGTCTGATCGACGGACGGCCGGTCGCCCTGGTCGCGTCCGAGTTCGGCTTCCTCGGCGGCTCGATCGGCGTCGCCACCGCCGAGCGGATCACCCGGGCCGTCGAGCGCGCCACCGCCGAGCGGCTCCCGCTGCTCGCCCTGCCGGTCTCCGGCGGCACCAGGATGCAGGAGGGCTCGGCCGCCTTCCTCTGCATGCTCCGCATCACCGCCGCCGTCCAGGCCCACCGCGCGGCCGGCCACCCCTACCTCACCTACCTGCGAAACCCGACCATGGGCGGAGTCTTCGCCTCCTGGGGCACCCTCGGCCAGCTGGTCTTCGCCGAGCCGGGCGCCCGGCTCGGCTTCCTCGGCCCGCGGGTGTACGAGGAACTGCGCGGCGTGGAGCTGCCGGCGGACGTCCAGCGGGCCGAGACCCTGGCCGGGCGCGGACTGGTGGACGCCGTGGTGCCGCCGCAGGAGCTGCGCGAACTGCTCCGCCGCACGCTCGTCGTCCTCGGCACGACCGCGCCCCCTCCTCGGGGAGCCGCTCCTTCTCATCGGGCCGCCCCTTCTTACAGGGGAGTCGCTCCTCACAGCGGAGCCACTCCGGCCGACCAGCCCGCCGACCGGCCCGCCCCGCACCCCGACGCCTGGGACTCCGTCCGCCGCACCCGCCGCCCCGACCGCCCCGGCACCCGCGAGCTGCTGCGCCGAACCACCGAGGAGCTGGTACTGCTGGACGCGCCCGGCGGCCGTGACGGCGCGCTGGTCCGGGCGCTCGCCGTGCTCGGCGGCCGTCCCGTCCTGGTCGTCGGCCAGCAGCGGCAGACCCCGGAGCACGAGCGCCCCTTCACCGCCGCCGACCTGCGGGCCGTCCGGCGCACCGCGCGGCTGGCCGAGCAGCTCGGCCTGCCACTGGTCACCGTGGTGGACACCGCCGGGGCCGAGCTGTCCGCCCAGGCCGAGCTGGACGGGATCGCGGTGGAGATCGCGCACTGTCTGACCACCCTGCTCGCGCTGCGCACACCCGTCCTCGCCGTTCTGCTCGGCCAGGGCTCCGGCGGCGGCGCGCTGGCGCTGCTCCCGGCCGACCGGGTGCTCGCCGCCGGACACGCCTGGCTGGCCCCGCTGCCGCCGGAGGGCGCCTCGGCGATCGTGCACCGGGACGGCGCGCACGCCGCCGAGCTGGCCCGGGCCCAGGGGATCGGCGCCCACGACCTGGCCGCGGTCGGACTGGTGGACGAGGTGGTTCCGGAGCTGCCGGACGCCGCCGAGGAGCCGGAGGCCTTCTGCGCACGCCTGGAAACGGCGATCGCCGCGGCACTCGGTGAACTGTCGGTCACCGACGAGGCGGACCGACTGACCGCCCGAACGGTCCGGCACCGACTCCTCGGCGACCTCCGGTGAGCATCGGCACGCAGACCGTAGCCGGATTCTGTGGCGCCGGGCACAGATCGTCTGTACCCAAAGTGCTGCGACCGGACCGTCGGGTGACCGCACCGGCTCCCAAACGGTGAGTGCGCTCACAGGCGATTCGCGGCTACGACGAGCGGTAGCGGCGGCCCCGGAGGCCGCCCCCGCGGCCCGCACTCACCCACCCGACCGACATTCGCCCAGCCCAGAGGCCCCGTGCGCACCTCGCTCGGGTGATCCTTCGATTGCATGGTCACATCACGGGTACGACGGCGCGTCGTAACAAGGGGGTCTTGGCGGGGGCCGATCCGGTCTGCCAACAATGACTCTCGTCGTCAGCCGCACCGGCCTCCTGTCCCGCCGGTCGACGGCTTACCGCCGAGTCGCGCTCCACAACCGCAAGGGCCCCTGTCCGGCCCGTGGTCCTGGGTGGGGCGCGACTCGGCCCAACCCGATTGAGGTCCTGTTCTACATGCCCGCTTTCAAGCTCCGCATGCGCACTTCCGCCGCGATTCTCGCCGGCACCGCCGGCCTGACCGCCCTGGGTGCCGCCGTGGTCCCCGCCACCGCGAACGCCGCCACCCTCTCCCCGAAGGCCATCGCCGCCCAGATCGTCCCGGCGAACCAGCTGGCCTCGTTCAGCCAGATCATCTCGCACGAGTCCAGCTGGAACGTGACCGCGACCAACCCGAGCTCGGGCTCCTACGGGCTGGGCCAGGCGCTGCCGGCCTCCAAGATGGCCTCCGCGGGTCCCGACTGGAGGACCAACCCGCGCACCCAGATCAAGTGGGCGCTGGACTACATGAACACCCGCTACGGCAGCCCGAACGCCGCCTGGGCCTTCTGGCAGACCCACCACTGGTACTAAGCCGACCGACCACCGGCGTACCGGCTTCCACTCGTCTCCTGACCATTTCCCCCTCACCCCGGGGGTCGGACAGGGATCACCGGGGTGACCCGACAGGGCCCGGGCCCGCGCGAACCGCGTGGCCCGGGCCCTGTCCTGGTTTCCCGGCCTTCCCGGTCCTGGTCCTATCGACAAGTCCGCTCCACGGGTTCCTCCCCGGGCTCCCTCGGGTTCCCCCGGGTTCCCCCGGGTTCCCCCGGGTTCCTCCGCGGTTCAGGAGTCCCCGGTGAGCCCCAGCAGTTCCCGCATCCGCGCGTACTTGGCGGCCAGCCGCTCGGCGGTCGCCGGGTCCAGCGCGGCCAGCCGGGCCGGGTCGGAGTTGTGCGCCAGGTCGGCGCGTTTGACCAGCAGCGCGCCGGGCGTGGCCAGGATGCGCGCGGTGTACGCCTCGACCGGCTCGTCCGGCCGCCGGGTGAGCGCGTCGACGATCGCCTTGGTCGCCTCCGGAAGCGCCGCTCGGGCCAGCCACTCCCGGCTCAGCCGGCCGTCCTCGACGGTGTCGTGCAACCAGCCCGCCGCGATCTGCGCCTCGCTGCCGCCGCGGGCCGCCGTCCCGCGGGCGACCGCGGCGATGTGCTCGCCGTACGGGTGGCCGTTCTTGTCCACCTGCCCCTGGTGGGCGCGGCGCGCGATGGCCTCCACCTCGGACAGGCTCAGGTACTGGTCCTCCATCGGCTCATCGTAGGCCCGTTCGTCGGGGCACCGGTCCAGGGCCTCGTTGGTGGGCCCGTTGATCAACTCCTCGACGCCCACTGGTTTACTGCCCCAGGGGGGGTCTCGGCGGTCTCGGTGGTCCGGTGCCCTCGGGCGGGCGACACCCGCCGCACCCGGCAGACCCGTCCGAGCGACCCGAGGAACCATGCCCGCCCTCCATCCGCTGCTGTCCGCCTTCGCCCCGATCTGGGCCCTCACCGCCGTCGGCTACGTCGTCGCCCGCGCCGGGTTGCTCGGACCGCAGGCGGAGATGGTGCTGACCCGCTACGTCTTCCACGTCGCGATGCCGGCCGCACTCTTCCTGATGATCGCCCGCACTCCGCTGGGGCACTTCGCCAACCCGTCGATGCTCGCCTTCGTGGCCGGCGCCGCCGCCGCGACCGGCCTCGGGCTGCTCGTCGGGCGCCTGGTCTTCCGCCGCAAGCGCGGCGAACTGGCGATCGGCGCGATGGCCGCCGGTTACGTCAACTCGGCCAACCTCGGCATCCCGGTGACCATGCAGGTCGTCGGCGACGCCTCCTTCGTCGGACCGGTGGTCCTGTTCCAGATCCTGCTGGTCACCCCGGCCGTACTGGCCGTCCTGGACAGCGGCGCGGCCGGCCGCCGGGCCCTGCTCACCCTGCCGCTGCGCAACCCGATCCTGCTCGCCACCGCGCTCGGCGCCCTCGCCTCCGCGACCGGACTGCGCCTGCCCGCCGAACTCCACCGCTCCGCCGAACTGCTCGGCGGCGCCGGGGTGCCGACCGCCCTGGTCGCCCTCGGCATGTCGCTGCGCAACCGCCCGCCCGCCGACGGCCTCTCACGCCGTGCCGAGGTCGGGCTGACCGTCGCGATCAAGACCCTGGTCCAGCCGCTCGTCACCCTGGTCGTGGCCGGCCCGGTGCTCCACCTGCCCACCCACCAGCTGCTCACCGTGGTGCTCTTCTCCGCCCTGCCGACGGCCCAGAACGTCTACACCTACGCCCGCGAGTACGGGCAGGGCACCGACCTCGCCCGGGACACGGTGCTCTGGTCGACGCTGGCGTCGATGGTGACCCTGTCCGTGATCGCCTGGGGGCTCGGGCCCGCGTAGCGCCCCGCCCCGCCGGCCCGCCCTCTCACTTCGTCCTCACTCCTCCTCACCCCGTCCGGGGCTCCATCCGGGACTCCGTCCGGGCGGCGGCCACCACGGAGGTCATCGCCTCCAGGAAGCGCCGGGCCGTCGCCAGCTCGGCCGGGTCGAACCGGCCCATCGCCACGACCAGGTCCCCGATCAGCCCGCCGAAGAACCCCTGCCCCAGCTCCATCGCCCGCTCCTCCACCACCAGCCGGACCCTCCGCCGGTCCCCCGGATCGCGCTCACGGCGGATCAGCCCGAGCCGCTCCAGCCGGTCCACCAGACCGGTGGTACCGGCCGAGTTCAGCCGCAGCGCCTCCCCGAGCCGGCCCGGGGTGACCACCTCCCCGGCCCGGGCGGCGTCGAGCAGGTGGATCAGCGCCCGGAGATCGGTCGGGTGCAGACCGCTGCGGGCCGCGAACTCGGCCCCGAACAGATCGAGTTCGACCGTCAGACCGCGCAGCAGGTGGACCAGCCGCATCGGCTCCTCAACCTCGGGCACCCTCTCGTCCTTCCTCGGGCACGTGTGTGCCATTATTCTCTCGTTCAGCGAGATACTTGTTCAACGAGCGATTTGTCGAGCGTTCCAACGAGCGCTCCAACCCGCGATTCAACGCCTGATCCAGCGCGTGGTCCCGTGCGTCATCCGCACGCGATCACACCACACCGCGGAGGCCCATCATGTCCGCCCACACCGCCCCGTCCCGCCCGCCGCGCCTCGCACCCTTCCTCGCCGCGTACGACAAGCTGCTCGCCCGCTGGCCCGTCCCGGTCGAACCGCTCACCGTCCGCACCGCCCACGGCACCACCCGGATCAACGCCTGCGGCCCCGCCGACGGACACCCCCTGGTCCTGCTCCACGGCGGCGGCGCCACCTCCACGATGTGGTACGCCAACGTCGGCGCCTGGGCCGGGGCCGGTCACCGCGTCCTCGCCATCGACCTCATCGGCGACCCCGGGCGCAGCGTTCACGACGGCACCCCACTCGGCGACGTCCCCGGACTGCTCGGCTGGCTCGACGCCGTGCTCGACCAACTGGGCGTCCCCGCCGCCGACTTCTGCGGCCACTCGTACGGCGCCTGGATCGCCCTCGAATACGCCCTGCACGCCCCCGCCCGGGTCAGCCGCCTCGCCCTGCTCGACCCCACCCTGTGCTTCGCCGGCTACCGCCCCGGCTACCTCCTGCGCGTCCTCCCCCTCTTCCTCCCCCGCCGCACCCCGGCCCGAGCCCGCTCCTACCTCGACTGGGATGCCACCGACGGCCCCCGCACCGACCCCGACTGGCGCGAGCTCTACGCCCTCGGCTACGCCGACTTCCCCGCCTCCCCCGTCATCACCGGCCCCCGCCCCACCCCCACCCGCCTCGGCACCCTCACCACCCCCCTCCTCGCCCTCTACGCCGAACACTCCCGCGCCCACGACCCCCACCGCACCGCCGTCGCCACCCACCAGGCCGTCCCCCACGCCACCGTGACCACAGTGCCCGGCGCCTCCCACCACAACCTCCCCATGACAGCCGCACCGGAGGTCAACCACCAGGTCCTCAACTTCCTCACCCCAGGCCGCACCTGACCGCCACCCACGGCCCAGGAAGTCGACCCCGCCCGACTTCCCATGCAAAGCCCCCTCACCAGCCGTGCCTCACAATCACTCCTGTGATCAGTTCGATTCAGGGTTGGCGTCGCCGCAGGGCAGCGGCGCGAGATGCGGCATTGGCTGCTGGTGGTCTTCGAGCCGATGGGCAGCCTGTACGAAGTGCCCGCGGGCGAGCACCTGACGGTCCGCTTCACCGCACGATCCGGTGACGGTGGCGCGGTCGACCACCGGGCGGGTACACCTCGGTCTGCGCTGGGCCTTCCGGCACGATGGCCGCGTGAACCGCGGCGGGCGCGGAGATCGACCTGATCACGGGCGTCCCGAAGCCACATCACCAGCGGCGAGACGACGCCCCCGCCCACTGATCGCCTACGGCCCTGACCGCCCCCAGCGCAACTCGCCTGGGCCACGAGGTCCAGTCTGCGCCGCTGTTCGAGCATCGTGGAAGTGGGCGTCGTGGAAGTGGGCGTCGAGGGGAGCGTCGCAGGTGAGTGCGGCTCATGTGATGGCGTCGGCCTTGGTGTTCGCGATTCCGGTGCTCAAGTCGGCCTGGACGCTGAGTGGCGGGGACGCCGCGCGGGATGCGTAGTCGGCGATGGGGCCGATCAGCCGGCTCGATGTCGCCATCGGGATGTTCCTTGCGGAGCGGGCGCTGGCGACCGTGCCGGCCGCAGTCACCGCGCAGGTCACGTTCGCGATGTCGGCCGCCCGGGGTGGGGTGGAGCGGGCGGCGATCGTGCCAGGGGGGTGTTCGGGGGGATGGAGTGATCCGGCCGCCTGGTGGCGCAGCTGAGGGCGTCCGACAGAATGCCGGGATGACCGAGCTGCACACACTGACCTGGCAGTACGTCGTGGGATTGGTCGAGCCCGCGGACCTGCCGATGGCCGCCGCGCACCTGCTCGCCGCCGGCCTGGACTCCTCCGCGCTGCGCGACCTGGCCGGGCGCTCCCGGGGTGACAGCACCGACGAGGTGTTCCGCGAGGCGTTGCACCAGCTCGGCACCACCCTGCCCGACGAGCGCACCGCCGACCTCTGCCTGCTCCACGACCTGGCGGGCCGCCTGGCGGCCGGGGAGATCACGGCCGGCGAGGTGGCAGGCGAGGTCTGGTACCGCTGCCTGTCGGGGGACACCGAGGCCGAGCGCGAGTTCCTCGAGACCGTCGGCCCCGAGTACTGGGTCGAGAGCCTCGCGTACGGGCCGCCCGAGGGGTACCAGGCGTGGAAGGACGCCGTCCGCTCGGCCGCAGAGCGGCTGTGCCGCGCCGAGGCGCCGCTCCGGTAGTCCACCGCTCCGGCAGCCCACGGACCGTCCTGCCGCACGGCGACCGGAACCCGACGTACATGCAAGTCTCTTGTTGCAAAGGACACTTGGCGCTTGCGCACGGTCGCCCCGCAGCCGTCCCACTCCCATCCGGGCGGACGGCCGGCCGGCGCCGGCAGGGATTCCGACCACCGGCTTCCACAGCTGGGCGGGCAGCGAGGTGCCGGCGCCCGATCCGGCGGCGGGCTCCGAGCCGACCAGCCGCGAGCCCGCCGACGCGCGGTGCGCGGACTTCTTCGACGGCGACCGGCGGATGGCCGAGTTCCACGGCGGTGAGGGCTGGTCGCTGTGGGCCACCGGTACCCCGCTGAATCCGGCCGTACCCGCCTCGGGGTGGTCGTGCCCGCACGACCACCCCGAGCTGTACCGGCTGTACTGGCCGTACCGCCCGTACCGACGTGCAGAACACCGTCGGTCGATCGTCAGTAGATCAGGTAACCCGGGCGGTGCCCCTCGTCCTCGATCTCCCCGGTGGCCTGGGCCCGCAGCTTGCGGGACAGTTCCTCCAGGGCCCTGGAGGCCGCGACCTCCTCGCCGATCCTGGCGAGCGGACGGTCCTCCGCACTCTTCTCGGCCTCGCCGTGCGCGCTCAGGCCCGGCGCCCTCGCGCCCGTCAACCTGGCGTCGCACACCGTGTGCACGCCGTCTTCGTCGAAGCTCAGCTCCACGTCCCACTGGTTGTGCATGCCACACCTCCTGGCGCCGGCCCCCGTCGCACCGGTCCGGGCCGACCCGGGCGGTGGGCCCGTGGTGGCCGCTCACACCAGCGTGCGCCCGCCTCGCCCGTGGCGGCAAGCGCGGCAGTTGCCGCGGTGGCCGGCGCGGTACCGCCGCGTCCGATCCGCCCGGACCGGTGCGACGGCGGTACGCTGACGGAAGCGCGCCGCGACCGCCGACCCTCCCCCGGACCCGCCGGCGCGGCGCGGGGCAGCGACAACCTGGTGGTCCCTCCGTGGCGGTCTTCCTCCTCGCTCTGAGCGCGGCCTGCTGTCTGGGACTCGGTTTCGTCCTCCAGCAGCACGCGGCGCAACGGGCCCCTCGTGCCGACATGCTGCACTGGCGCCTGCTGCTGGACCTGATGCGGATGCCCGAGTGGCTGCTCGGCACCGGGTTCATGGTCAGCGGTCTGCTCCTCTCCGCGCTCGCCCTCAACCAGGGCGAGGTGTCGCTGGTCGAGCCACTGCTGGCGACCAACCTGCTGTTCGCCATGGCGCTCTCCCGGGTGCTGACCCGTCAGACCCTCGGCCGCTCGGGCTGGGCGGGGGTGCTGCTGCTCGGCCTCGGGGTGACGGCGTTCATCGTGGCGGGGCAGCCGACCGGTGGCGGTCCACCCGCCGGGGAGCTCCGCCACTGGCTGGTGGTCGGCACCGTGGTCGGGCTGACCCTGCTACTGGTCACGCTCGCCCGGCGGCTGCCGCTGTTCGAGGAGGCCACCCTGCTGGCACTCGCCGCGGGACTGCTCTACGGCCTGCAGGACGCCCTGACCCGCACCACCACCCAGCGCCTCGACCACAGCGGGCTGGCGGTGGTGCTGCGCACCTGGCAGCCGTACGCGGTGGTGGCGGCCGGCGTGGTCGGGCTGCTGCTGGTGCAGAGCGCCTTCGAAGCCGCCCCGCTGCGGATGTCCCTGCCGGCGCTGACCGCCGCCCAGCCGCTGTCCGGGATCGCCTGCGCAGTCGGCTTCCTCGGTGACCGGCTGCGGGTCACCCCGGGCGCGCTGGCCTGGGAGGCCGCCGGGCTGGTGGCGATCGTGATCGGGGTGATCGTGATCGGACGGCATCCGGCGATGCCCGGCAGCGTCCGGGACACCCTGGAGAGCATCGGGGTGCCGCCGGAGGACGAGCCGGCCATCGGTGACGGCAGCCGGGACCGGGTCGGCGACGGCAACGGCAACGGCAACGGCAACGGCAACGGCAACGGCAACGGCAACGGCAACGGCAACGGCAGGAAACACCCCGCGCCCGACCAGGTCAGTGGCGGTGACGCGCGCGATGACACCAACACCAACACCGACACCGACGCGAACGCGAAGGGCGAGTAGGCGAACCGATGCGCTGGAGCGCCCAGGCGGACGCCGTGGTCGGCGGGGCGGTCGCGGGCGTCGGCGTGGCCTGCCTGGTGCGCGCCCGGCGGTCCAGGTGGCCGCAGCCCTTCTCGCTCGCCGCGCTCCCGCTGATGCTGAGCGTGCACCAACTCGTCGAGGCACTGGTCTGGCTCGGTGCGGACGGTGAGCTGCCCCCGCCCCTCGCCGAGGCGGCCCGCACCGCCTGGGCGGTGATCGCCCTGCCGCTGCTGCCCGTCCTGGTCCCCGCCGGGGTGTGGCAGGCGGCCTGCGAGCCCGGGCACCCGGTCGGCCCGCACCGCCGCCGTGGGCTCGTCCAGCTGACCGTGCTGGGCGCAGTGATCGCGATCCCGCTCGCGGCCGCCGTCGCCTCCCACCCGGTGACGGCCACCCGGTACGGCCACACCCTCGGCTACGCCATCGGCATCCCGCACCCGGCCTTCCTACTCGCCGGCTATCTCCTCACCACGGTCGGCTCCCTCCTCCTCAGCGGCGACCGTCTGCTCCGCCGCCTCGGCCTGGTCACCGGAACGGGCGCCGTCCTCTGCGCCCTGCTCTGGCGATTCGCTTTCATGTCCACCTGGTGCGCCCTCGCGGCCTCGGCCAGCCTCCTGCTCCTCCACTGGTCGGGGCGCCCGCCCACCAACCGTCGATGAACCGGTGGCGATCACCTCATCCGCGCGTGTCCGCCCGGCGACTCGCGCCTGCGCTGCCGACTTGCCCTCGCTCCCGCCTCCCTGCCGCTCGATGCCCGACCGCTACGGCCGTGCCGCCTCCACCACGACTGCCGTCACCTGCCCATCGGCCTCGGCACCCCCGTGCCCGCGCGTTCGGTCCATCTCCCGCCATTCCGGCCGCAGGCCGGTCAGCGTGGTGGTGGCGAAGTACAGGACGCCGGCCGTGAGCAGCCCGGGTATCAGGCCGACCAGAGCAACGGCCGCACCCGCGAGGAGCCCGCCGAGGGGGATGCCGGCCCAGGCCAGGGAGTCGCTGAGGGCGTGGACGCGGCCGAGGAGGTGGCGGGGAACCCGTTCGAAGAGGACCGCGCCGAGGATCGGGTTGAGGAACCCGGAGCCGAAACCGCCCACCGCGAAGACCGTGACCACCACCCACACGGGCGCGTCCAGCGCGAGCACCAGGTAGCGCGGCGCCCCGGCGAGCAGGAAGCCGACGAAGAAGACCGTACGGCGCGGCAACCGGTGGGCGAGCGCCGCCGCGATCAGGCTGCCGGCCACCGCCGTGACCCCCAGGACGCTGCCGATCAGCCCGATCACGGCCGGCCCGTTGCCGGACTCCCGGGCCCAGACCGGGACCAGGACGGTCGTGAACCCGGCGTCTAGCAGGTTGGTGACGCCGACCATGACGGTCACGGTGAGCAGCAGCGGTTCCGCCCGGAGGAAGCCGAAACCCTCCCGGAACATCCGCCAGTAGCCGCCGCCACGCTGCTCGTCCTGGACCACGACCGGGCCCGGAACCGCCGCCGGGCCCGGAACCGACGAGCGCCCCATGCCCGGTGGCAGCGCCAGGGCGACGATCAGCGACCCGAGCGCGAAGGTGACTGCGTTGATCGCCAGCCCGGCCAGTGGCCCCACCAGCGCGACCAGCCCGCCGCCGACGGCCGGTCCGATCGTGGAGGCCAGCCGTTCGGTGACACCCGAGAGCCCGGTGGCCCGTTCCATCGGTACCCGGGCGTGGTCGGCCGCCTCCGGGACCATGACCGACTTGGCCAGGTCACCCGGCCCGCGCATCGCACCGATCACCGCGACCATCGCCAACAGCGTCCAGAACGGCAGCAGCCCCCGGGCGTGCAGCAGTGGGACCAGCCCGGCCGCGACGGCGCTCACCGCGTCCGTCGTCCAGGACACCACGCGCGGCCCGAGCCGGTCGACCAGCGGCCCGGTCAGCGCCTTGACCAGCACGTACGGCGTCATCTCGGCGAAGGCGACCAGACCGGTCAGGGTGGCGCTGCCAGTGGTGGCCAGCACGAACCAGGGCAGTGCGATGGCCGAGATTCGGGTCCCGGTCAGGGAGACCGCCGTGGCGGCGAGCACCCCGACCAGCGGCCGCAGACTGCGCACCGGCGAATCGGTGACGGTGGCGGTCATTCGGCTCCCCCCTCCCCCGAGCCGGACAGACCCTGCGCGTCGGGCAACACGTGGACCACCACGGAGACCTGCTCACTGCCCTCCGGCACCGGCCCGGCGGCGCCGACCGGGCGGTAGCGCCGGAGGACCGCCGTCAGCTCGGCGGTCAGCTGCTCGGCCTCGCCCGGCGTGAGCTGCAGCAGCATGTCGCTGAAGTCGACCGCCTTGCGCCACTCCCTGGGCATCGTCTCGAAGGCGTCGAGCACGCGCTGCCCGGTCAGGGTGTGGCCGGCCAGCACGGCCCGCAGGAAGCCGACGGCCGTCTCGGGCTCCTCGTCCGCCATGTCCTCCCCCGTCCAGACCGTCACGCGGTGCGCCGAACGCCACCAGCGCTCCCGGGCGTTGCCGCGCTCCGCGTCCTCCTCTACGAAGCCCGCGGCGGCGAGCTGGCGCAGGTGGTAGCTGGTGGCTCCGGAGTTGAGCCCCAGCTGCTCGGCGAGCCTCGTCGCCGTGGACGGGCCATGCCTTCGCAGCAGCCCGACCAGTTGCATCCGCACGGGGTGGGCCATCGCTTTCATGCCCTTGGCAGTGAGGACGACGTGCGGGTCGTCACTGTGCATCCAGCCACGGTCTTCGGTCATGCCAGAAGTCTAGGACCGCAAAGAATCCTTCGCAAAGAGTTTTTTGCGAAGACTTCTCTGTGGTCATCGCCCGGCCGGCAGACCGGGCACTCCTCAACGCCCGAACGACTCCGGCCGGGGCTCCCGAGCAGGCCCCGAGCAGGCCCCGGCGGGACGCGCCCCGCCGGTCGGCGGACCGCCCACCCGCCGCTCGGCGGGGGCCGGGGCCCACTTCGCGTCCCGGAGCCGGATTGTCACCCGGGCGGAGGAGGCGCAGGCTGGCAGGAGGGCCCGGGAAGCGGCCCGCCCCGGTCGGCCGCGGATCCGATGACGGCCGCCGGTCAGGCACGAGGGGCAGGGCAATGGCACGCGGGAAGCTCTGGGGCTACGTCGCTTCGGGGGCCCGGGCGCTCGGCGCGCTCGGCGGCGCGGGCGGCGGGGTCGGTGGCGGCGGTGCCGGACGCAAGGACGGCGCGGGCGCGTCGAACGGCCTCGGGCCGTACCCGCCGATCGCGATGGCGGGGCCCAGGACGCTGTCCCGGACGGAGCTCGACCAACTGCGCTGGACCGGCCGGCAGGCCGGGTGCGAGCCGCAGGCGCGGCACGTCCAGGTCTCCGAGGTGGTGCGCCGGGTGGTGCGCGGCGGCGGCCGGGCGGCGGCCGTCACGGTCCGGCTGGCGCCCGGGCTGCCGGTGGTGGCGGGGGACGCCCGACGGATGGAGGCCGCGGTGGCCGGGCTGGTCGACCACGCGATCCGGCGCAGCCCGCTGGGCGGCCGAGTGCTGGTCCGCGCGGACGTCGGGCGCGCCGGCCCGGCGGCGCCCCGGACCGCGGCCGGGCGGGGCACGTCCGCGCGCGGCCGGGAGCGGGTGGAGATACGGATCTCCGATCGCGGAGCGTACGAGCCACCGCAGACCCGCGAGTGGCTGCTGGCAGGAGTGCGGGCCACCGGACCGGTCGGCCCGGCGCTGCACAGCCTGGTGCTGGCCGCGGGCGGACGGCTCGCGGTCGAGCCGACGCCCGGCGGCGGCCTGACCGTCGTGCTGCTGCTGGCGGTCGCCTACGACTAGTAGGTTGCCCACGGCGAGCGACCCGCACGGCGGCGACCCGCACGACCAACGACCCGCACGACCCGCACGACCAGCGACCCGCACGGCCGCGACCGCGCGGCGAACGACGGCCACCGAACCTAGACTTGCCCCATGCCCCGGCTCAACGACCAGGTCAGGGAGCTGCTCCAGGAGTACGCCGACCTGATCAACATCACCGGCGGGGACGCCTTCCGGGCCCGCGCCTACGAGAAGGCCGCCCGAGCGGTCGGCGGCTACCCCGAGGACCTGGCCGATCTGGACCTCAAGGGACTGCAGCAGATCCCCGGCGTCGGCAAGTCCACGGCGGCGAAGATCGCCGAGTACCTCGCCACCGGACGGATCCCCGCGCTGGAGTCCCTGCGGGCCAGGATCCCGTCCGGCGTACGGGAGATGATGGCCGTTCCCAGCGTCGGCCCCAAGCGCGCCCTCGCCCTCTACCGCGACCTCGGCATCGCGTCCGTGGACGAACTCGCCGGGGCGATCCGCGCCGACAGGCTGTCCGGCGTGGCCGGCCTCGGCGAGCGCAGCGGCGAGAAGATCCTGCACGGCATCGAGCTGATGCGGCAGTCCGGCGGACGGACCCTGCTCGACGTCGCCACCGAGCTGGCCGAGCAACTGGTCGCGGCGCTCTCCGCCGTCCCCGGCTGCACCCGCTGCGCGTACGCGGGCTCGCTGCGCCGGATGCGCGAGACGGTGGGCGACATCGACGTGCTGGCGACCGCCGACGACTCCGCTCCGCTGATGGCCGCGCTCACCGAACTCCCTTACGTGGCCGAGGTGATCGGCAGCGGGCCGACCAAGACCTCGGTCCGCACCACCCAGGGGATCCAGGTGGACCTGCGGGTCGTCCCCGAGGAGGACTGGGGCGCCGCGCTGGTCTACTTCACCGGGTCGAAGGCGCACAACATCAAGCTCCGCACGATGGCGGTGCGGGCCGGACTGAAGCTGTCCGAGTACGGCCTGTTCGAGGTCGACGGCACCGCCAAGAAGGCCGCGAAGGGCACGAAGGCCGCGAAAGAAGCGAAGAGCGCGGCGGGCACGACGGGCACGACGGGAGCGAAGAAGGACGGCGGAGCAGACGCCCGGACGGAGGGCGTCAAGGTGGTGTCCGAGACCGAGGACGAGGTGTACGCCGCCCTCGGCCTGCCCTGGATCCCGCCGACGCTGCGCGAGGACCGCGGCGAGATCGAGGCCGCGCTGAACGGTGAACTCCCGGACCTCATCGAGGAGTCGGACCTGCGCGGCGACCTGCACACCCACACCGACCTGACCGACGGCCTGGCCACCCTCACCGAGATGATCGACACGGCCGCTGCCCGCGGCTACTCCTACTACGCCGTCACCGACCACGCACCGGACCTGGTGATGCAGCGGATGACCGCCGAGAAGATGCTCGCCCAGCGCGAGGAGCTGCGCGGACTCGCGGACCGCCACAGGAAGCTGCGCCTGCTGCACGGCACCGAGCTGAACATCGGCCCGGACGGCGGTGTGGACTGGCCGCCCGAGTTCCTGGCCGGCTTCGACGTCTGCGTGGCCTCCGTGCACTCGCACTTCAACCTCGACCGGACCGCTCAGACCCGGCGGTTGATCCGCGCCTGCGAGAACCCGTACGTCCACATCATCGGCCACCTCACCACCCGGCGGATCGGCCTGCGCGGGCCGATCGACGTCGACCTGGACGCGGTGTTCGAGGCCGCCGCCCGCACCGGCACCGCGATCGAGATCAACAGCTCCCCGCAGCGGCTCGACCTGCGCGACGAGGACATCCTGCGGGCCAAGCGCCACGGCGTGCGCTTCTCGATCGACAGCGACGCGCACGCCACCGGCCACCTCGCCTACCCGCGCTTCGGCATCGGTACGGCGCAGCGCGGCTGGCTCACCACCGAGGACGTGATCAACGCCTGGACGTGGCAGAAGCTGAAGCGCTTCCTCCGTAAGGACGCACTACAGATCTAGCACTACAGAAGCAGTACTACGGACGTAGTACTACGTCCGTAGTGCGCCCGCTAGCACCCGCCGAGCGAAGCCCCCGGCGAGCCCAGCACCCGGGCCGCGCTGCGGTGCCCGAGCCCGGCCGCCAGCCGCAGCTCCCCGGTGTCCAGGAACCCGGCCAGGAAGCCCGCCGCGAAGGCGTCCCCGGCCCCGGTGAGGTCGCGCACCTCGGCGACCGGCGGCACCGGTACGGTGAACAGCCCCTCGTCCGGCACGTCGACGGTGGTCGCCTCGGCACCCGACTTGGTGACCACCGTGGTGGCCGCCAGCCGGGCGCGCTCCGGCCCCGGCAGGCCGTCCACCAGCAGCCCCAGGAAGGCGGACTCGGAGCGGTTGGCGAACACGAAGGTGGGCGCCAACTCGGCCAGCAAGGCGAGAAACCGCTCCCGTCCGAACTGCTCCAGCATGCCGGTGGAGGAGGCGTCCACCGAGGTGCTGCCGCCCGCCAGCCGGACCCGGGCGAGCGCGTCGACCGCCGTCCGGCCGACCGGCTCGCCGTCGAAGGAGTAGCCGGGCACGTGCAGGTGGGTCAGGCCGGTCAGCCATTCGTCCGGGACGCGTTCCAGGAGCTTGGCGGCACCTCGGTCGGGCAGCATGGTGCGCTCGCCGTCCTGGTCGATCAGCACCACGATGCTGCCGGTCTGACCGTGCCGCTGCACCCGTACGTCCACGCCGTGGCCGCCGAGTTCGGCGACGATGCCGTCCCCGACGGCGTCCGCGCCGACGCAGCCGAGGAAGCGGACCGGGCACTGCCCGGCGGCGAAACGGGCGACGTTCGCCGCGCTGCCGCCGCGCCGCCGGAACACCTGGGCACCGGAATCGGTGCCGTGGCGCAGCGGGCCGTCGACCCAGACCACGATGTCCTCGACGAGGTCGCCGAGCACCCCGAGCACGGCTCAGGCTCCGGTGGACGCGGCGGCGGACCCACCGGCCCGGGCGGCCAGCGCGGTGGCGATCTCGCCGCCGAGGCGGACGTTGCCGCGGTAGACCTCGACGTTGACCTCCAGGCTGCGCCCGCCGGTGTCGCGCTGGATGTGGTCGAGCAGGAAGGGGGTGGAGGCGTTGCCGGTGATGCCCCGGCGCTCGGCCTCGGCACGGGCGCGGGCCAGGATGCCGTCCAGCTCCTGCGGCGGCAGCTGCTTGGCCGGGTCGACCGGGTTGGCGATCAGGACGGCCTGCGGCAGGTCGAGCCGGTCGCGGGCGTCGATGACCCTGGCGGCCTCCTCGGGCGACTGGACGGCGAAGTTGATCTCGTGGCCGGAGTCGGTGACGTAGAAGCCGGGGTACTTGGTGGTGCGGTAGCCGATGACCGGGATGTTGAGGGTCTCGAAGCGCTCCAGGGTGGCCCGGATGTCGAGGATGGACTTCACGCCGGCGCTGATCACGGTGACCGGGGTGGCGGCCAGGGTGGTCATGTCGGCGGACTCGTCGAAGCTCTCCGAGGCGCCGAAGTGGACGCCGCCGAGGCCGCCGGTGGAGAAGACCCGCACGCCCGCGCGGTGGGCGAGGAAGGCGGTGGCGGCGACGGTGGTGCCGCCGTGGCGGCCGAGCGCGGCGACCACGGGCAGGTCGCGCAGGCTGACCTTGTCCAGGCCGTCGGTGGCGGCCAGTTCGGTGATCTGCTCGGTGCTCAGACCGACCGTGGGGACGCCCGCGTGCACGCCGATGGTCGCCGGGACGACGCCCGCCTCGCGCAGCTGCTGCTCGGCCTCCAGCGCGACGGCCAGGTTGCGGGGCCGCGGCAGGCCGTGGGTGAAGATCGTCGACTCCAGGGCGACCACCGGACGACCGTCGGCGACGGCCCGCGCGACCTCCTCGGAGATCCGGATGGCGGGAGCGCCGGTACCGGCGATACCGGCGGTGCTGACAGTGCTGGCAGTGCTGGCGGACAGTCCGGTCATGATGCGAGCTCCCTGTGAGATGCCACTGCGACGGGGCAACGTGACGATCAGCGTAGGGACGGTTCGGATCGGAAACCAGAATGAGTCCTGGGGTTTCTGATAGGTGATCACCTATCGGTTCGCACTAGGATGATCGGCATGGGCTTCACCTTGCGTCAGCTGGAAGTCTTCCTCACCGTCGCCGAGACGCTGCACTTCGGGCGGGCCGCCGAACGGCTGCACATCTCGCAGCCGACGGTCAGCCAGGAGGTCGCCCGGCTGGAGCGGACCGTCGGCGTCGAGCTGTTCGACCGCAGCCGCCGCTCGGTCGCGCTGACCGAGGCCGGCGAGGTGATGGCGGCCGAGAGCGCGCGCCTGCTCGAGCAGGCGGGGGCACTGCTGACCCGGGTCCGGCTGCACGAGGAGTCCCGGCTGGGGACGGCCCGGATCGTCGCCTCGCCGAGCGTGGTGAACCGGCTGCTGCCCGCCGTGGTCAGCCGCGCCGAGCAGGAGCTGCCCGCGCTCGACACCGCCGAACTCGCCGTCGACACCGGGCAGGTCTCCGCGACACTGGCCGGCGAGCTCGCCGACATCGGCCTCGGCCGCTTCCTGGAGGACGTACCCGGCTACCGGCTGGAACGGATCGCCGACGAGCCGGTCCGGGTCGCCCTCGGCCGGGACCACCCGCTGGCCCGGCGGGCGAGCCTGCGGCTGACCGAACTGCGCGACCTGCCACTGCTGTTGTGGCCGCGCGAGCAGCACCCCCGGTACTTCGACCACGTGCTCGGTTTGTGTGCGGAGCACGGTGTCGACCCGCCCGTGCTGGTCAGCCCGCCGCGGATCGTCGGCTCCCGGCTCTACCTGCTCGCCCGCAACCGCGCCTTCTCGCTGGTGCCCGGCTCGATGACCGGCCACCTCACCGAGGACGTGGCCACCGTACGGCTGGAGGGGCGGGCCACCCTGCCGCTGGAGATGCAGTGGCGCACGGACGACCGCCGGCCGCCGCTGGCGACGCTGCGCAACCTGATCCGTCAGGAGGCGGCGGCGCTGGAGGAGTGGTAGGGCACCACGGGACCCCGCAGGACCCGAGCGAGCCACAGTTCCCGCCGGAACCACCGGAGTTGTGAAAGCCTCCGCCCTCCGGCAGCGACCCTTGACGCTCACATGCCACCGCCGGAAGGATGCCCGGATCACCCACCCGACCCGTCGCGCGCCGACGGGCCGCCCGACCCCGGGGATCCACCTTGGCCCTGCGCTCCCTGCTCCGCCGAACCGAGTCCCGAACGCCCCTGCTCCGCCGCGCCGCCGGACTGATCGGCGCCGCCGCCCTCACCCTGGCCGGCACCCTCACCGCCGCCGCGCCCGCCCACGCCGACTTCGGCAGCGGCTACCACGACCCGATCACCGCCACCAAGCCGCTCACCCGCCCCGACACCCGCTCCTGCACCGTCGACGTGATGCACGACCGCGAGTTCCGCAACGGCTACGGCAACCCGCCCGACACCCCGTACACCGCCACCCTCACCCCGCCCGCCGACTGCGCCGGCCCCTGGTCCGCCGTGGTCCTGGACCTCCACGGGCAGGTCGCCGGACGGCAGTTCGACCGGATCTTCAGCGTCCGCATCGGCGGCGTCCAGGTGCTGCTGTCCTCCACCCCGGAACCGTCCAGGGACGGCATCCGGTGGAACGTCGAGCGCGATCTCACCCGCTACGCCCCGCTGTTCACCGCCGGACCGCTGCCGTTCTCCTTCGACCTCGCCAACGTCACCGACGCCACCTACACCGGCGTCTACAAGATCTCGGCGAGCCTGACCTTCTACACCGCGAACGACCGCTGGCCGACCGCCCACGGCGCCGACCAGGTCCTCACCACCGGCCCGTTCGCCCTCACCCAGGCCGCCCCGGCCACCGCGAAGGACCTCACCTTCCCGCAGAACCTGGAGCGCCTGACCGCCGAGGTCTACGCCCGCGGCGGCGGCGCCTGCGAGGAGTTCGCGTACGCCTCCGCACCGGACGCCTTCGTCGCCGCCAACCCGTCGATCGGCGCCTGCGGCAAGGGCCCGTTCCGCGAGCTGCGGCTCACCGTGGACGGCCGGGTGGTCGGCGCGGTCTGGCCGTACCCGGTGATCTACACCGGGGGTTGGGACCCGCTGCTGTGGCGGCCGATACCGGGCGTCTTCGCCTTCGACCTGCCCGCCTACCGGGTCGACCTCACCCCGTACGTCGGCCTGCTGCTCGACGGGCGCCCGCACAGCGTCGGCATCACGATCAACGCGACCGAGGCGCAGAGCAACGACGTCTGGACCGGCCAGGTCAACCTCTTCGCCGAGGTCGACCACGGCACCGCCCGCACCTCCGGGCAGCTCACCGACTACCGGGTCGCCCCCGAGGCGACCGTCGGCACCGAGCTCACCGACCACGGCGGCGGCAGCGGCGACTGGACCGTCACCGCCGCCCGGCACGACCTCGCCCGCGGCTGGGTGCAGACCTCGCACGGCCGGATCACCACCGAGGTCCGCGACGACCTCGCGTTCAGCTCCGCCCAGCGACTGCGCGACAGCGGCAACGACGTGACGCTGCACAACGGCACCGACCTCACCCGCACCACCACCACCTGGGGCGGCGGACCGCACCGCACCACCACCGTGCACGAGGGCGAACCGCTGGACGTCACCTACAGGGTGACCCACGACGCGGCCGGGAACACCGACCAGAACACCGCGATGGACCTCGGCTACCACCGTGAGGCCACCACGGCGACCGGCGGCCACGTCACCGAGCGCACCACGATCGACCACACCCTGCGACCGACCGCCCAGCGCCACGACGGCGACCGCACCGTCCGTACCGGTACCAGCACCGAGGACTACCGCAGCACCGGGCCGGACGGGCCGTACCACCGGACGCTGAGCTTCGTGGACGGGTGGCCGAAGCCGTGAGGGCTGAGGCCGGACCCACCGACCCCGGTCCGGCCCCGACTTGCGAAAATTGCCCGAATTCGGCCCGTTCACCCCTGGTGCACACGTCGTAGGAGGCGCATGATGGGAAATGGACCTGCGAGGTAGCTGAAGGAAGTTCGACCGCAGGAGGCAGTGGCGACAGATCGAGACGGATCAGGGTCTGCCGCTGGAACTACCTCGGTCGACGATCGAACTACCGGCCGGAGGACGCAATGTCCGGAGGCCACCCCCGCCTCGCAGGTTCCGCGCGTCCACGGAGCATCCCCTCGGCTCCGTGGACGCGCTCTTCCACGAACTGTCCCCAGCCGCCACGAAGCGCTACTGCGGCACCGGGTAGCCCATCTCCCAGGCGTGCACGGCGATCCCGACCCGGTTCGACACGCCCAGCTTGCGCTGGATGCTGGCCACGTGGGTCTTCACCGTCCCCGCGGAGATGAACAGTTCGGCAGCGATGTCGGCATTGGTCCGGCCCGCCGCGACGTGCCCGGCGATCTCCACCTCCCGCTCGGTCAGCGGCACCACCGGCACCGCCGGGCGCGCCGGCCGGCGCGGCGCGGTCACGTGCTTCAGCAGCCGCACCGTGACCGACGGACTGATCAGGCTCTCACCGTCCGCCGCCGCCCGCACCGCCTCGACCAGCAGCGACGGGCCGGAACGCTTCAGCAGGAACCCGGACGCGCCGTGCCGCAGCGCCGGATAGACGTACTCGTCCAGATCGAAGGTGGTCAGCACCACCACCCGCACCGAGCCGGACAGCCGTCTGGTCACCTCCAGCCCGTCCAACCTCGGCATCCGGATGTCCACCAGCGCGACGTCGGGCCGCAGTTCGGCCGCCAGCTCCAGTGCGGCCAGCCCGTCGACGGCCTCGCCCACCACCTCGATGTCCGGCTGCGCCTCGAGGATCCGCCGCACGCCGCGCCGCACGGCCTCCTGGTCGTCCGCGATCAACACCCGGATCACCCGCGGACACCCACCGTTCGCACTCGTCACGCCGGGCAGTCTCCCGCACCACCCGGCGCGCGGGAAAGTTCCCGCCGTCTGCGGCCCGCACGGCGGCCTCGTCCCGGTCGACCGCGTCACCCCCACCCGCCCGCGCTCGCCCGCGGCACCGGCGGGGCGCTGAGCCACGCCCGCGCCCGGTGGCGCCGACGCGCGCCCCCGGGGGCGCCCCTAGATGCGCGTCCACCCGCCATTGGCGAGGAGTCCGATGGGGCCCGCCACGAGCAGTGCGGCAGTCACCGTCCCCACCCAGCCGCGGTTCCGCCGACCCGTGAGCAGCAGCATGACGCCGGACGGGAGGGCGAAGACGAACACCGGCAGCGGGATCAGGACGTACGGAATCGAGAACACGGCCTCGATCCCGAACTGCAGCCAGCCGACGGTCAGGCAGGCGCGTCGGAACACCGGCTCGCGCGGTACGGCCAGGGGCAGCACGGTCAGCCCGAAGAACCCGCCGACCAGCACCCAGTACCACCCGGTCTCCCCCCGTCCGGCAACGGCCCACGGCAGCCACGCGACACCGGCCAGCGCGACGAGCACCCGTCCGCTGGGCCTGACCGGGCCCCGCACGGGCTCGGCACGCGGTGCATCCGACCGCCTGACGGCCTCGGCCTCGACCGCATAGCCGGGCCGAGCCGGCAGTGACTCGCTCATCCGATTCCCCCGAGCAGGATTTGAACGCGTTCAATGACTTGAACGCGTTCAACCTAGCGCTCCGACCGTCCCGGCGAAAGCCCGGGGTGCGGGTCGTCGCCGGACGGGCCCTCCCGTCCCGGCAGGGTGCAGCACACCTGCCAGCCGGACGGACCGAGCGGGCCCGAGGTCAAGGTGCCGCCGTGGGCGGTGGCCCGGGCCGCCAGGCCGGCCAGACCGGTACCGCCCGCGCCTGGGCGGCGGCGCAGCCGGGGCCCGCGGGTGGCCGGTCCGCCGTTGTCGCCGACGATCACCCGTACCGCGCGGCCGTCCGGCTCGGGGGCCACCCGGACCGTCACCGCGGTGGCCTGCGGGGCATGGCGACGGACGTTCGTCAGGGCCTCCAGGACGACGGCGTACGCGGTGGTTTGGGCCTCGGCGCCGAGCAGTTCGACGGCCTCCGGGGCGAGGTCGACGGTGGCCCGCGGGCCGCCCATCGCGGCGAAGCGGGTCACCAGGTCCGGCAGGTCGGCCAGGCCGAGGCGGCGGGTGGTTCCGGCCGCCTCCTGCTGCTCGCGCAGGGCGCCGACCATCTCGTCCATCGAGTCGAGCGCGCGCAGCCCCGCCTCCTCCAGTCGGCGCAGCAGTGCCGTGGTCTCCTCCGCTTCCTGGCCCGGGAGTTGACCGGCCTGGGCCTCCAGCACGATGCCGGTGATCTCGTGGGCGACGAAGTCGTGCAATCCCCGGGCGACTTCGAGCCGCTGCTCGCGCCTCGCCCGGGCCACGGCCCGTTCCCGACGGGCGTCCAGGACCCGCAGGTAGAGGCTCGCCCCGGCGATCCCGAGCACCGGCAGCAGGGAGAACAGCACGCCGGTCACCGGCCCGGCCGCTCCGCCGTGCGGCGTCCGGAGCGCGAACCGCAGCGGCAGCACCGCGGCGGCGAGCCCGACCAGTCCGCCGATCGGCCCGGCCCAGCGGTCGGGCAGCCTGCGCACGGCCCGGAACAGCACGCCGAGCAGCGCGAGCCATTCGAACGGCAGCCAGAACGCGGGCAGCCGGTAGGGCCCCGGGTAGCACAGGTCCACCGACAGCGAGGCTCCGGCGGCGGCGACGGCCGCAGCGGTGAGCGTGACCCGGCCGAGCGGCCAGGGCAGCAGCGCCACCACCGCGGCGAGTGCGGCCGTCAGGGCGAGCAGCAGGGCCGCGCCGTGGTCCCCCGGGTGCGCGAGCGCGACGGGCGCGAGCAGCAGTAGGGCGGCGGCGAGGGCGGGCCAACGCCGGGATCGGGATCGAGCCCGGTCGGGGCGGGTCAGCGGGTCGGTACGCACACCGCCGAGCCTACGGGCAGCTCTCCCGGGGGAGGCGGGGCTCCTCCCCGTGGAGGAGGCAACTCCCCTCCGCAGCGGGAGGTTTGCCCGGGCCGTCCGCACCAGACTCGATGCCGTCGGAACAACCACCCGCACGGGAGGACGAATCAGCATGAACCGCCGTCTCGCCACCACCGCGGCCGCGCTCTGTCTCCTCGCGGCGACGGTCGCCACCGCCGCCCCGGCCTCCGCCGGTGAACCGGCCGCTTCGGGAGCACCGGCCGTTTCGGGGGCACCGACCGCTTCGCCGGAAGCGGTCGCCGCCGGCAACGCGTCGGTGGGCCTGCACGGAAGTGGCAACACCGTCCTCGACTCCAGGTTCAGCACCTTCGAGGGCGACCCGGTCCAGCTCACGATCGACGCCCGCGCCGACACCCTCAAACCCCTGGAGACCACCCGCGGCCACTTCCACGTCCGCCACGTGCACACCGACGGCCGGCTGGTCGCCGACTTCGAGGGGGACATCACCTGCCTGGCCGTCGGCGGCCGGGAGGCCATCGCCACCGGCGTGGTCACCAAGGGCGAGGCACCGTGGTTCCCGGGCCGGCCCGTCGTCGGCCAGAAGGTGGCGCTCTCCGTGGAGGACGACGGCCGGCACGGGGACCGGATCGGCTGGGTCTGGGGCTTCTTCGGCGCACCGGTCTCGGACTGCCAGGGCACGGTACCGTTCATCCGCACGACCGGTGGCGACTTCACCGTGCGCGGCTGACCACCGCCCGACCAGGGACTTCCGGTGTCCGACCGGGCCGGGGTGTCACCACCCGCCCGATCCCCGGACGCCACGGAGGCCCCGATGCTCCTCGACCGCCCGACCACACCAGGGCCGACCGAAGCCGGCGCGGGGTCCAACGACCGCACAGGGGACGGCCGTTGAACCCCGCGCCCGAGCAACCGCCGCCCCCCTCGCCCGAACTCCCGCACCCCGACTACGCCCGACTCGCCGCCGTCGGCCCGTACTTCGCGCTCGACACCTCCGCCACCGGGACCCCGCCGCCCGGCTTCCGCCCACTGCCGGAGCTCTACGGCACCGGCCCGGACGCCCCGCTCGCGGCCCGGGTCCGGGTGGTGGCACAGCGCCTGGGCACGGCCGAACTGCGGGTCGCCGCCTCGATCCTGCACCTCGGACTGGCCGCCCGGTTCTGGTCGGTGGGCGTCGGCTCGGCCGTCCTGCTGGGGACGGTCCCGTCCTTGGAGCACGCCTGGGTACGGATCCCGGACCAGGGGCCGATCGATCTCTGGACGCCACCGGAACCGGTCCGCCCCGCCGCCGGTCCGCTCATCGATCAGCTCCACCAGGCCGTCCTGATCGGCCAGTTGGAGCCACTGGCCGCAGCAGTGCGCGCCGCCGTACCGCTCTCGGCGCGCCTGCTGCGCGGCAACGCCGCCTCCGCGCTGGCCGGGGTGCTCCGGATCCTGGGCTCCCAAGCCTCGCTCACAGCCTCGGAGTTGGTCGCACAGCTGCTGGACCGTCCGCCGTTGACGGGCTCCGGCACGCTGCTCACCGGCTCGCGCGGGGCGGCGTTCCGACGGACGAGCTGTTGCCTCTACTACCGGATCGGGCCGGGCGCGGGGCTCTGCGGGGACTGCTGCTTCACCCGGCCGCCGGCCCGGCGGCAGCCGAGCAGCTGAGCAGCCGAGACCCTGCACGAACGGGCCCGCGCCCGGCTTGTCCAAGGCCGGGCGCGGGCCGCCGATCCCCACCCGGCGCCGATGCCCATCGCGCCGGGTGAAGCCTCCGAGGTCCCGCCGTCGAACGGTCCTCAGACCGCGACCGCCTCCTCCATCTCCTCCTCGGCCTCCGCCGGCGTCTCCACCGGACGGCGTCCGCGGCCCTCGTGCATCGCCGCCGCCACCAGGGCCGCCCCGCCCAGGAGCAGCCAGACCAGCAGGGTCACTACGTGCCCGCCGAGGCCGGCGCCGCCGTCGAAGTACAGGATGCTGCGGGCGCCCTCCAGGTAGCCGGCGCCGGTCCAGAAGCCGTGCAGGGTTCCGAAGAAGCCGTTCTGCAGCTCGGGCCGGTAGACGCCACCGGAGGAGGTGAAGTTGAGCATCACGAAAAGCACCATCAGCGCGAGCGTGGTCCACTTCTTCAGGAAGCCGTGCAGGCCGATGCCGATCAGCACGATGCCCGCGGAGTAGAGCCAGCCGAGCGCCCAGATCGCGGCCTGGTCGTGGTCGACGACGTGGAAGAGCGGCCCGGCCGTGACGATCCCGATCACGCTGACCACCAGCGAGACCGCCAGGCCGACCAGTGCCCTGATCCACAGGCTCAGCCCGGCACCGGCGGCGCCGATCGCCGCGACGCTGGCGTAGGAGCCGATGCTCAGCGCGACCAGCAGGAAGAACAGGCCCTGACCGGTCGGGTCACCCTTGGCGAGGGTGGTGAGGTCGGTGACGTGCAGCGGGACGCCCTGCTTGTCGGTGACGTTGGTGAACACCGCCGTGGCGGCCACCACCGAGGTGTCCGAGTTGCCCTTTGCCACGATCAGTTCGGGGTTCCTGGCGTCGGGCACGAAGGCGCCGACCAGGTCGCGGTCGCGCAGTAGCCGCTCGGCGGCGGCGCGGTCGTCGACGGTGCGGACGTCGAGCGCGTCACCGGCCTTGCCCTGGATCGTCTGGGCCAGCCCGTGCGCCTGGGGGCCGGCTCCGACCACGGCGACCTTGAGGTGGTGGGGCTCCGGCTGGTGGAAGGCGCCCTGGTAGGCGAGGGCCATGCCGAGGCACATCAGCAGCGGGGTGAGCAGGTGGACGGCGAGGTGCTTGAGCGAGTGCCCCAGGGTGGGCGCTGCGGCGGGGGTCTGGGGTGTGCTCATGGCGTTCGTACCGTCCTCCGGCAATCTCTTCCGATCAAGGTGGCAAATACAACCAATTCAGGTGGCAAATGCAACCATCTGTGGATGTAGCTTACAACTATCCGACAGCGACCGGAAGCCGGGGCCTGCCTCATCCGGTGCAGCACCGGCCCCCGGCCGGTCCGGCACGGCCCCCATCAGGCCCAGCACAGGCCACCCAGCCGGTCCGGCACCCGCCGAACGGCCGCTCAGCCCAGCTCGAACACCCCGTACGAGAACCCGTCCGCCCGCAGTTCACCGTCCACGATCCGCACGCCCCGCACCTCCAGCGGCCGCGCGCCGTCCACCTCCAGCGGCCGCACCGCACCCACCGCGCCCACCTCGCCCGTCAGCCGGACCGCCCCCGGCTCCCGACGCGGGTTCACGGCCACCAGGTACCGCCCGGACCGGGTGTACACCAGCGGGTAGCCGGCGTGCCGCACCTCCACCCCGCCGGACGCGCCCAGCCCCGGGTGGGCGCGGCGCAGCGCGATCAGCCGCCGGACGGTGTGCAGCAGCGACGTCGGGTCGGCGCGCTGGGAGAGCACGTCCGGGCGCCGCGGGTCCGGGTCCAGCGGCAGGTAGAGCCGCTCGGGCGGCGCGGCGGAGAACCCGGCCGAGGGGCCCGGCGTCCACTGCATCGGGGTCCGCGAGCCCGCCCGGTTGTAGCGCGGCCCGAGCACGCTGCCCTCGACGTCCGGCAGCCCGGGCAGGTAGCGCATCCCGATCTCGTCGCCGTAGTACACGGCGGGCAGGGTCGGCCAGGTGAACAGGAAGGCGAAGGCGGGGGCGAGTTGCTCGCCGGAGCGCGGGCCGGTGGCGAGCCGGGAGAAGTCGTGGTTGGCGGTGGGCAGGACGATGTGCCCGTTGCCCTCGGTGAGTTCGGCGGCGCAGCGCCAGGCGTCCAGGAAGGTCCGCGGGGTGCCGCGCCCCTCGGCCTCGAAGTAGCACGGGCCCTGCTGCCAGAACTCCTCGACCGTTCCGGCGCCGTTGTTCCAGAGCGAGCGCAGCGGAAGGCCCTGGTCCTCCCCGCCGAAGTGCAGGAAGAAGTCCGCGTGGAACCCGGCCGCGACGGCGGCGGCGGGCTCGCCCCACTCGGCGAACAGCGCGGCCTCGGGGTGGGTGCGGTCCAGCCAGTCGCGCAGTTCGGTCCAGAGTTTGGCGGTCTCGACCCGGCCCGGGTCGTCCTTGACCAGGGAGTACGCCATGTCCACCCGGAAGCCGGCCACGCCCAGGCCGAGCCAGTGCGCCATGATCCCGCGCAGCGCCGCCCGGTTGGCCCGCGGCCCCTCGGCGTCCACGGGCTGGCGCCAGGGCTCCTCGGAACTGCCGCGTGCATAGCCAAAGTTGAGGGCGGGCTGACAGTCGAAGAAGTTCGGTCGGTACCAGCCCGGGCGGCTCCCGGGCGAGGCGACGAAGCCGTCCACCTGCCGGTCCGACCAGATGTAGCGGTGGTCGGCCGGATCCTCGGCGGCGGCCAGGAACCAGGGGTGGCGGTCGGAGGTGTGCCCGGCGACCAGGTCCAACAGGATCCGGATGCCCTTGCGGCGGGCGGCCTCGACCAGCGCGACGAGGTCCTCGGTGCGGCCGTAGCGCGGGGCGGGGGTGAGGTAGTCGGTGACGTCGTATCCGGCGTCGCGGAACGGCGAGGCGAAGCAGGGGGTGAGCCAGACCGTGTTCACGCCGAGCCAGCAGAGGTGGTCGAGGTGCTCGGCGATGCCGGCGAAGTCGCCGATGCCGTCGCCGTCGGAGTCCGCGAAGGTCTGCGGGTAGATCTGGTAGAGGACGGCGTCGGCCAGCCAGTCGGGGCCGGGGCGGGTCGAGGTCATGGGGTGGGTCCTCCTACCGGGTCCGGGGGCCGTGCGGGCCGAGAGCCGAGCGGCCGGCTGAGCCGGGCTGAGCCGGGTGCCACCGATTCTCGTCCAATCCCGGCCGCCCCGACAGCCCGCCGCACACCTTCACGGAACCGCCGCCGTACCCGCGCGCCGAACTCCCCCGACCCGCTACGCCCCCGCCGCGCAGGCCCGGGTGAACGCCCGGGCCCGCCGGGTGATCTCCGCCCAGTCCCCCGCCTCGACCGCCGACGGCGGCACCACGTCCGTCCCCGCGCACACGGCGAGCGCCCCATGCGCCAGGAACTCGGCCGCGTTGCCCGCGTTCACCCCGCCGGAGGCCACCAGCGGCACGTCCGGGTACGGGCCGCGCAGGTCCTTGAAGTAACCCGGGCCGAACGACCGGGCGGGGAAGATCTTGACGGCCGCGGCGCCCAGGTCGACCGCCCGGGCCACCTCGGTCGGGGTGAGGGCTCCCAGCACCACCGGCACCCCGCGGGTCCGCGCAGCCTGCGCGACCTCGGGCCGGCAGCCCGGGGTGACCAGGAAGGACGCCCCGGCGTCGATCCCCCGCTCGGCCTGCTCGGCGGTCAGCACCGTCCCGACCCCGACCCGCCAACCGGCCTCAGCCGCCCGTACCAGATGAATCCGACACCTCCGGTGTGGTGTAGGTGAATTCGGTGAAGTTGATGCCGCCCTCGGCGAGTGCCCCGGTCGATGCCGTCCGCGAGCGCCCGGTCGACCAGCTCCAGCGGCTCGCCGGCCCGGCCCCGGTTGACGCCGAAGTTCATCGTGGCGTGGGTCAGGTGCAGCGCGCAGCCGGAGCGCCGGGCGATCTCCACCATCTCGGCGTATCCCTCCAACGCCCCGCGCCCGTAGGAGCGTTGGTGCGGTGCGTGGAAGCCGCCGTAGGCCGCGACCACCGGGCACAGCTCGACCAGCTCGGCGGTGTCCGCGTACATCCCGGGGGTGTAGCTGAGACCGCTGGACATGCCGACCGCTCCCTGCAGCAGGCTCCGCGCCAACACCTGCCGCATCCGGTCGAGTTCGACCGGGGTGGCCGGGCGGTTCTGCCAGCCCATGACGAGCATCCGCAGCGAGCCGCGCGGGACCAGGTAGCAGGCGTTGACGGCGGGCCGGGTGCGGTCGATCCGGTCCAGGTAGCCGGCGACGTTCCGCCAGTCCCAGTCGAGGTCCGCCGGATCGCCGTTCCAGCCCGCGAGTTGGCGGCGCAGCGCGGGCAGGGTGGTGTCCTCCACCGGGGCGTAGGACAGGCCGTCCTGGCCGAGGACCTCGCAGGTGACGCCCTGGGTGACCTTGGCCGGGTGCTCGGGCTCGAGCAGCAGGGCGAGGTCGGAGTGGGCGTGCATGTCGATGAAGCCGGGGGTGAGCACCAGCCCGTCGGCGTCCACCGTCGACGGCCCGCCCAGGCCCGCGCCGATCTCGGCGATCAGCCCGTCGGCGATCCGGACGTCCGCGCGGTAGCGCTCGGCGCCGGTCCCGTCGACCACCGTCGCCCCCTCGAAGACGGTTCCTCCGAAGGCGTTGCCTCCCGCCGGCGCACTGTCCGGCCTTCCGGCATCAGAAGAAGGTCCTGACCAGCCCGGTGACCTTCGGCTCGGCGGCGTCCGCGGAGTCCAGCACCGGGATCGCCGTCCACTTGTCGAAGGCCGTGCACGGGTGCGAGACGCCGAGCCGCAGCACCGCGCCGATCGGCGCGAGGTCGCCTGCGTCGCGGAGGAAGGCGTGCTGGTCGTTGAGCGCCGTGATCCGTGCCGTCGTGCCCGTCAACTCGGCTCCGTCGCGTACGCGTTGCGGCTCGGGCAGGCCGTCGTCGAAGGGCAGGTCGCGCTTTCCCGCGTCCAGCAGCGCCAGTTGCGGCTCCGGCCGGGAGGCCACCCGGGCCCAGCCGTGCAGCGCACCGCGGAACGGGGCGTCCGCGCCACCCCGGGCGAGCGGCGAGATGCCCCGGTAGAAGCCGTCGTCGTGGGCGATGTACGCCCCCGAGCGCAGCACCACGAAGGCCTCCGGCAGGGCGGCCAACTCCTCGACCACCAGGTCGAAGTAGGCACTGCCGCCGGCCGACACCACCGGCGGCACACCGTCCGGATAGGCGTCGGCGAGCCGGCCGTGCAGCTCCCCGAGCGCCTTGAGGTAGCCGCGCACGGTGGCCAGTCCCTCCGCCGTGGCGTCGTGCGCGAGGGCGCCCTCGTACCCGCCGACGCCGGCCAGCCGCAGGGTCGGCGCGCGCAGCACGGCGGCGGCGACCTCGACGGCCGCGTCCACGCCCCGCGCGCCGGTCCGCCCGCCCGGGCCGCCGAGTTCGACCAGCACCTCGACCGGCCGTTCGGCCCCGGCGGCGCGCAGCGCCTCGTCCATCAGCCGTACGCCCTCGGTGGAGTCGGTCCAGCAGAGGAAGGCGAAGTCCGGGTCGGCGGTCAACTCGGCGGCGAGCCAGGCGAGTCCGGCCGGGTCGAGCAGGGTGTTGGCGAGCAGGATCCGCTGGACGCCGAAGGCCCGGGCGACGCGCACCTGCGGCAGGTTGGCGAGGGTGATGCCGTGGCTGCCGGCGGCGAGTTGGGCCTGCCAGAGCGCGGGCGCCATGGTGGTCTTGCCGTGCGGGGCGAGGGCGACGCCCGCCTTGGCGCACCAGTCGGCCATGGTGCGGACGTTGTGGTCGAGCGCGGCGCCGTCGAGGGTGAGCAGCGGGGTGCCGAGCGAGGAGAGGGTGGGCCCGGTGGCGAGCCACTCCCGGACGGTGCGCCCCCAGCTCTCCGGCGGGGCGGCCTTGAACCGCCAGTCGAGGGTCTCGTCGGCCAGGGCCGCCACCGCCCCCTCGGCGATCCCCGGCCCGGCCGCGCTGCTCGCGAAGACCCTTCCGCCCGAGAAGGCACTGTCGCCCGCGAAGGTCTGCTCCACCGTCTTCCTCCATCCGTGTTGCAACATGCGCAACGAGGGTTGCACATGCTGGCAGCACGGTTCTAGCTTCGGCGCCGGATCACGGTCAACGGACCCCATGGACGGTCGAACCGAGTCGGACCGCACGCCAGCGAACGGCCGCACCCCACGGACCGCGGACGAGGAGGCCGGCAGACGCCGCGACAGGACACCCGGGAGCGCGATCGCCCCGGCCCTCCCCCGACGGCCGTGTGCGTGGGCGAGTCGATGGCCGTCCTGCTGCCCGACCGCCCGGGCCCGCTGGAGGCCGTGGAGACGACCTGGGTCCCGGCCGCAGCCGGCTGCACTACCAGCGGCGCGGCTCCGCGGCCGCCGCGCTCTCCCCCGCCCTGCTCACCGATCCGACCGCCGCGCTGCTGGCCGGCGCCCGCCTGCTGCACCTGTCCGGCATCACCGCCGCGCTCTCCGACGGCTGCCTGGCCCTGCTGCGTGCCCTGCTGGCCGACCGCCGCCCGGGTCGGCTGGTCAGCTTCGACCTCAACTGGCGCCCCGCGCTCTGGCAGGAACGCGACCCGGCCGTGCTGCCGTCGCTGCTGGACGCCGCCGAACTGCTGCTGCTCGGCGCCGACGAGGCCCGGGCCGACCTCGGCACCGACGAGCCCGCCGCGCTGCGCCGCCGTTTCCCCTCCCCCGCCACCGTGGTGGTCAAGGACGCCGCCTTGGTGGTCACCACCCCCGCCGACCTCGCCCGCGCCACCCCCGACCCGCTGGCCCGCCACGAGGCCGCGCTGCTCACCCCACCTGGCCGACGGCCACGCCGACGCCCTCGGCCTGCTCACCGGCCTGCTCGACCCGGCCCTGCTCACCCACCACCCGGACGTCCGCCCGCTCGCCCTGGACCGCCACGGCCTGGTGCTGCGCCTGGACCACCCGCACAGCCACCGCGACGTCCGCCTGGTCTTCCCCGAACCCGCCTGCGACACCGAGGACTTCGGCCACCGGATGCACGAGCTGCTCACCGCCGCCCAGCACGGCCCACCGGCGCCATCCCGACCACCCGGCCCAGCCCGTGTGAGACGTACCCGTAGAACGCCCCGGCCGCCGTGACGTGCCGGTTCATCGCCACGTACCCGAGCGAGGACACCGTGAGCACCACGGTCGCCAGGGGAAGGCGCCGGAAGACGGCAGTGGCCGGCCCGGCTGCACGAGGGAGGTGTCCCGTGCAGCCGGGCCGGCCGTGGGCGTGTCCCGCGCCCATGTCCACCGCCGCGGCGATCACCCGGTCGAGCGGTCACCCGACATGACCATCCCGGAGGATCGATTCGCCCCGCGGCAGCGGTGGTCCCTGGAACCCGGTGGGGTCAGAGCGCGACGCCGTGCGCCCGCAGGTAGGTGACCGGGTTGATGTCCGAGCCGTAGTTCGGACCGGTGCGGATCTCGAAGTGCAGGTGCGGGCCGGTCACGTTGCCGGTGGCGCCGGAGAGGCCGAGCTGCTGGCCGACGGTGACGGCCTGACCGACCTTCACGCGGATCACGGACAGGTGCGCGTACTGCGCGTACTTGCCGTCGGCGAGCTTGATCTCGACCTGGTTGCCGTAGGCGCCGCCGTTGCCGGCCTGCACCACGACGCCGTTGGCGACCGCGCGCACCGGGGTGCCGGTGGAGCAGACGAAGTCCTGGCCGGTGTGGTGGCCGGAGGCCCACATCGTGCCGGCCACGCCGTAGGCCTCGCCCAGCACCGGCTTGGCCAGCGGGGCGACGAAGCCGGCGGTGACGGCGGCCGGAGCGGCCGCGGGAGCGGCGGCGACGACCTGGGCGACCGGCGCTGCGGCGACGACCTGGACGGCCGGAGCGGCCGTGGCCTGACCGCTCATCGCGGTCACCAGCGGCAGGACGAAGGAGGCACCGGCCACGGCGGTGGCGAGGCCGATGCGGGCGGCACGGGGCACGGCGACACGGGGCAGGACGAAACGGCGAGCCTGTGCAGGCATGGGATTTCCTCTCCGACGCCTGCGAGGTGAGCTGTCGGGTTCGGGCTGGAGTTGCCCGGCCGCATGCGCGGCTTCACCCCGAGCCGGTCCTGGACGTCCGCGCTGAAAGCGCGAACTCCGGTCCGGCGACTTACCTGTGGGTCCCCCGCTCCTGCCGTACAGAGCTCAGTTCGAACCACCGGGCAGCGGCAGGACTCGGCGTTCCACCCGGCGGGTCCGTCCGGACTGGCCGGGCGGTCGCTGAACTAAAACTCATCCGTTCGGGTGAAGCAATGTCGATCTCTCGAACCGGCGGCCGATCCCCGGAACCCGGTGACCGTCCGAATGATCCGCTGCACCGTACGTGCACAATCCATTCACCCGGTGCCACTGATCCACGACCCTGCGCCGATCCCGACCCCACTGCGCGACCGTCCGTACACTCCCCGCCACCGGTCGACACACCGTCCGGTGACCCTTGTCACGTATGCCGCAACGGGCGCAGGATCGGGCTCGTGGCCACCTCTGAAGCCGGCTCCCTGCGCCTGGGCACCGCGCAGGGACGCTGGGTACTGCTCGCGACGGTGCTCGGCTCCAGCATGGCGATGCTCGACGGCACCGTGGTGAACGTCGCCCTGCCCCGGATCGGCACCGACCTCGGCGCCTCCCTCGCCTCCCTGCAATGGACCCTGAACGCCTATCTGCTCACCCTCGCGGGCCTGATCCTGCTCGGCGGGGCGCTCGGCGACCGCTACGGGCGGCGCCGGGTCTTCCTGATCGGCGTGGTCTGGTTCGCCGCCGCCTCGGCGGCCTGCGCCGCCGCCCCGACCATCCACGTGCTGATCGCCGCCCGCGCCGTCCAGGGCATCGGCGGCGCGCTGCTCACCCCGGGCTCGCTCGCCATGCTCCAGGCCGTCTTCCACCCGGACGACCGCTCGGCGGCGGTGGGCCTGTGGTCCGGCCTGGGCGGGGTGTCGGCGGCCGTCGGCCCCTTCCTCGGCGGCTGGCTGGTGGACGGGCCCGGCTGGCGCTGGATCTTCCTGCTGAACCTGCCGCTGGCCGCCGCCGTGATCGCGGTCACCTCCCGGTACGTCCCGGAGAGCCGGGACGAGTCCGCCACCGGCCGCTTCGACGTGCCCGGCGCCCTGCTCGCCGCGCTCGCCCTCGGCGCGATCACCTACGCGCTCACCGCCGCCGGGGAGGGCCTGTCCCCCGGTGTCTGGGTCAGCGGCGCGCTCGGCCTGCTGCTCGCCGCCGCCTTCGTGGCCGTCGAACGGCGGGCGCCCGATCCGATGCTGCCGCTCGGGCTGTTCTCCTCCCGGCTGTTCACCGCCGTGAACCTGGTCACCCTGTGCGTGTACGCGGCGTTCAGCGGGGTGTTCTTCCTGCTGGTGGTGCAGCTGCAGATCGTCTCCGGCTTCTCGCCGCTGGTCTCCGGCTTCGCCCTGGTGCCGATCACGCTGTTGATGCTGACCCTGTCCGCGCGCGCCGGGCGCCTCGGCAAGCGGATCGGCCCGCGCATCCCGCTCACCGTCGGACCGCTGCTGTGCGCCGCCGGGGTGCTGCTGATGCTGCGCACCGGCCCCGGCTCCTCCTACTGGGTGGACGTGCTGCCCGCGGTCGCGGTGATGGGCTGCGGGATGACGCTGCTGGTCGCGCCGCTGACCGCCACCGTGCTGGCCGCCGTCGAGGTGCGGCACGCGGGCATCGCCAGCGGCGTCAACAACGCCGCCGCCCGGGCGGCCGGCCTGCTCGCGGTCGCCGCCCTCCCGGCGATGGCCGGACTGAGCGGCAACGCCTACCGGGTGCCGTCCTCGGTGGACTCCGCCTTCCACACCGCGATGCTGATCTGCGCGGGCCTGCTGGCCGGTGGCGGACTGATCGCCTTCGTCACCGTCCGGGGCAACGTGCTCGCCCCCGAGGAACAACCGGTGGCCGAGCCGAACTGCGACTGGTCCTGCGCCACCACCACCCCGCCGCTCGACCCCGGCCACTCCCGGACGCCCGAGGGCCCCGCCACCGGAACGGCGGCAGGGCCCTCGTCGGAAATCTGAGGCCGCGTCAGAGACTGCTCCTGTTTAGAGGATGGCGCCCGGCGCGTACTTGGCCGCCTCCGGGTAGGCCGCCGCGACGTCCTCCACCTGGCGGACGATCTCGGCGACCTGGGCCCCGGCCGCCCCGGTGAAGGACAGCTTGTCGGCCAGCAGCGCGTCCAGCGCGGCCCGGTCCAGCGGGATCCGCTCGTCGGCGGCGAGGCGGTCCAGCAGCTCGTTCTCCCGACCGCCCGCGCGCATCGCCAGCGCGGAGGCGACGGCGTGCTCCTTGATCACCTCGTGGCCGGTCTCCCGGCCGACCCCCGCGCGCACCGCACCCATCAGCACCTTGGTGGTGGCCAGGAACGGCAGGTAACGGTCCAGCTCGGCCTCGATCACGGCCGGGAAGGCGCCGAACTCGTCCAGGACGGTCAGGAAGGTCTCCAGCAGGCCGTCGAAGGCGAAGAAGGCGTCCGGCAGCGCGACCCGGCGCACCACCGAGCAGGAGACGTCGCCCTCGTTCCACTGGTCGCCGGCCAGCTCGCCGGTCATCGAGGCGTAGCCGCGCAGGATGACGGCCAGTCCGTTGACGCGCTCGCAGGAGCGGGTGTTCATCTTGTGCGGCATCGCGGAGGAGCCGACCTGGCCCTCCTTGAAGCCCTCCGTGACCAGCTCGTGGCCGGCCATCAGGCGGATGGTCTTGGCCAGGCTGGACGGCGCGGCGGCCAGCTGTACGAGGGCGGTGAGCACCTCGAAGTCCAGCGAGCGGGGGTAGACCTGGCCGACGCTGGTCAGCACGTTGTCGAAGCCGAGGTGCGCGGCGACCCGGCGCTCCAGCTCGGCCAGCTTGTCGGTGTCCCCACCCAGCAGGTCCAGCATGTCCTGGGCGGTGCCGACCGGGCCCTTGATCCCGCGCAGCGGGTAGCGGGCGATCAGCTCCTCCAGGCGGCGGAAGGCGACCAGCAGCTCGTCCGTGATCGACGCGAAGCGCTTGCCCAGGGTGGTGGCCTGCGCGGCCACGTTGTGCGAGCGGCCGGCCATGACCAGCTCGGAGTGCTGGGCGGCCAGGCCGGCCAGGCGCACCAGGACGGCGACCGTGCGGTCCCGGACGTGCTCCAGGGACTGGCGGATCTGCAGCTGCTCGACGTTCTCGGTCAGATCCCGGGAGGTCATGCCCTTGTGGATCTGCTCGTGGCCGGCGAGCTCGCTGAACTCCTCGATCCGGGCCTTCACGTCGTGGCGGGTGATCCGCTCACGGGCGGCGATCGAGCCGAGGTCGACCTGGTCGATCACCCGCTCGTAGTCGGCGACGGCGTCGGCCGGCACCTCGACACCGAGGTCCTGCTGGGCCTTCAGGACGGCGAGCCACAGGTGGCGCTCGAGGACCACCTTGTGCTCGGGGGACCACAGCTGGGCCAGGGTCGCCGAGGCGTACCGGGAGGCCAGGACATTGGGGATCTGGGGCTTCGCGCTCACGCTTCGCAAGCCTAACAGCCGAGGTCACGCCGAACGTCGGCGGATGGGGTACGCTGGGCCGGTTCAACGCCCATCGGAATGCGCCCCACAAACTTCTCACCGCAAGGATACCACACCGATGAACGGAACACCAGCGGAAGCCCCACTCGCCGAAGCGCTGCGCACCGAACAGGCCCACCTCGACCGGCTCTACACCCACCTGGACGCCGCCCGGGAGCGGGCCCGCCGCACCAGCGACGGCGCCCACGTCGGCGCGGCGGCGGGCGGCACGCACCAGGCCCGGCTGGAGCGCGAGGTCCGCGCCCGCGAGGCCGAGCGCCACGCCGCCCGGCTCGAGGCGGTGGAACGCGGCCTCTGCTTCGGCCGCCTCGACGAACGCGACGGCACCGTCCACTACATCGGCCGCACCGGCCTGACCGACGAGGCGTACGAACCGCTGCTGCTCGACTGGCGCGCCCCCGCCGCCCGCCCGTTCTACACCGCGACCCCCGCCGCCCCGGGCGCCGTGGTGCGCCGCCGCCACCTGCACACCGAGGGCCGCACCGTCACCGGCCTGGACGACGAGGCGCTCGACCTCGCCGGGCTGGACGAGTCCGACCGCCGCGCCCTGGTCGGCGAGGCCGCCCTGCTCGCCGCGCTCGCCCGCGAGCGCACCGGCCGGATGGGCACCGCCGTCGCCACCATCCAGGTCGAGCAGGACCGGGTGATCCGCTCCCCGTTGCCCGGCGCCCTGGTCGTCCAGGGCGGGCCCGGGACGGGCAAGACCCTCGCCGCCCTGCACCGCGCCGCCTACCTGCTGTTCACCCACCGCGCCGCGCTGGAGCGCCGCGGCGTGCTGGTCATCGGCCCCACCGCGGGCTTCCTGCGCTACATCGAGGAGGTGCTGCCCGCCCTCGGCGAGACCGAAGTGGTGCTGCGCACGGTCGGCGAGCTCTTCCCCGACGTCACCGCGACCCACCGCGACACCCCCGCCACGGCCGTCGCCAAGGGCGGCCCGTGGATGGCAGAGGTGCTCCAACTGGCCGTCGCCGCCCACCAGTCGGCGCCCACCGAGGGCATCGACCTGGGCGAGGGGCTGCGCCTCTCCGCCCGTGCCTGCGCCCAGGCCCGGGACGCCGCCTGCGGCCTACGGGCGCCGCACAACCGGGCCCGCACCCACTACCTGCGCACCCTGCTGGACGCCCTGGCCATCGCCCAGGCGCTCTCCCTCGGCCGCCCGTACGACGAGGAGGAGGCGCACTACGCACCCCGCGAGCTGTGGGCCCGGAAGGACGTCCGCGCCGCGCTCGACCCGCTCTGGCCCGCGCTCACCCCGCAGCAACTCGTCGAACGGCTGCTCACCGACCGGGAGTTGCTCACCGAGATCGCCCCCGAGCACGCGGCCGCCCTGCTCCGCCCGCCCGGATCGCCCTGGACGGTCGAGGACGTCCCGCTGCTGGACGAGGCCGCCGAACTCCTCGGTGAACTCCGCCCGACGGACCGCACCGAGGCCCGGGACCCGAAAGAAATCGCCTTCGCGCAGGGCGTGTTGACCATCACCGGGCAGACCGACGACGCCCTGCTGGACGCCGCCGCCCTGGCCGACCGGTTCCAGGAGGACGGCCCGTACCGCTCCACCGCCGAACGCGCCGGCGCCGACCGCACCTGGGCGTACGGCCACGTCGTGGTGGACGAGGCGCAGGAGCTCTCCGCGATGGCTTGGCGCACCGTCCTGCGACGCATCCCGACCAACTCGCTCACCGTCGTCGGCGACCTCGCCCAGACCGGATCGCCCGCCGGCGCCCGCAGTTGGGCCCAGATGCTCGACCCGCACCTGCCCGGCCGCTGGCGCGAGGAGCGGCTCACCGTGAACTACCGGACGCCGGCGCCGATCATGGCCCTCGCCACCGCCGTGCTGCGCACGGCCACCCCCGGGCAGCAGCCGCCCGAGTCCGTCCGCCCGGGCACCGAGCGGCCCCGCGCCGTCCCCGTCCCGGACCGCGACTTCGCCGCCGCGCTGGCCGAACTGCCCACGCCCGTCGGCACCTTGGGCGTCATCGCGGCGGACGGCACGGCACCGGAACTGGGCGCGCTGACGGTCGCGGCGGCCAAGGGCCTGGAGTTCGACAACGTCGTGGTGGTCGAGCCGGCCGCGCTCGCCCCGCGGGACCTGTACGTCGCGCTCACCCGCGCCACCCGCACGCTCACCCTGCTGCACCACCGGCCGCTGCCACCGGAACTCGCCGGGGCACTCTGAGGCCGGGGCACTCCGAGCACGGGCGAACGGGCGGCCCGCCAGGGCCTACTGCTGCGCGCCGCCCGTCCGGCCGGCCAGCACCGGCAGGACCTGCCCGCAGATCGAGTGCAGGGCGATCCGCTGCTCGTCGGTCATCGCCTCGAAGGCCTGGTGGGTACGGGCCATCTCGCTGCGGATGCGGCCCAGGATCTCCCGGCCCTCGGCCGTGATCACCACGATCTTCACCCGGCGGTCACCGGCGGCCGCCTCCCGGTTGGCCAGGCCCAGCGACTCCAGCCGGTCCACGATCCCGGTCACGTTCGACGCGTCGCAGCCCAGCCGCCCGGCCAGCGCCCGCATCGGCACCGGCTCCTGCACCGCACCCAGCGCCTTGGCCTGCGAGGAGGACAGCCCGTGCCGGGCCGCGGCCGCCGCGAAGTCCTGGAAGTACGCGGCGCCGACGGCGGCCAACGCCTCCATCAGCTCGGCGTTGGTCGGTACGGTCGTCGTCGAGGTCGAACCCATGGGGCCAGCGTACGACCGAGTGCTTCAGTAACTCAAGCTTTGACCACGGCAACCGTCCGCGAGCCACCTCACACTTCCGCCCGGAGCACGTCCGCGGTCAGAGCACCAGCTGGTCGAACAACCGCCGCAGCTCGGTGTCCGGGTCCGCGGTCAGCCCGGTGTGCACCGGACCCGGCTGGATGATCGCGCTGCGCGGCGCGGTCAGCCAGCGGAACCGCTGCCCGGGGCTGTCCGCGGCCGCCGGACCGGCGTGCGGACCGCCCAGGCAGACCGCCTCGATCCCCTGCAGCGCCCGGCGCACCCCCTGCACGTCCGCCACCGGGTCCAGCGCCAGCAGCCGGGCCTGGTCCAGATGGGTGCGCGCCGCCAGGTGCGCGCTCTGCCGGCAGTACAGCAGCACCCCGACGTTGACGCACTCGCCCCGCTCGACCCGCGGCACCGCCCGGATCACGGCGTACTCGTAGTCGTACAGCTCGACGACGGCCGGCAGCGCGGCCGACAGCGGCTCGGTCATGCGGGCACCTCCGGCAGCCAGTCCCGCGGACCGGCCAATCGCTCGGTCAGCTGGGTGCGGTACGCGGCGCGCACCTCGTCGGGCGAGTCGAAACCGAACTCGTCCACCAGCCACACCTCGGGAATCTGCGCCACGGCAGCCTCCACGGCCGCCTCCGCGAGCGGCGCGAGCGCCTTGTCCGCGGCCGCCAGGTCCGGCTGGGCCCGCAGCAGCGCGTGGTCGGACGCGTCGTACGGGCGGCGCACCCAGCCGGCGGCGGCGGCCCAGTTGTGGTGGAAGATCAGGCTCGCGCCGTGGTCGATCAGTCGCAGCCCGCCGGTCGCCACCAGCAGGTTGGGGTTGCGCCAGGAACGGTCGACGTTGCCGATCAGCGCGTCGAACCAGAGGACCTGCCCGGCGAGTTCGGGGTCCACCTCGAAGCAGAGCGGATCGAAGTTGAGCGCGCCGCTGACGAAGGCCATTCCCAGGTTGGTCCCGCCGCTGGCCCGCATCTGGTCCTGGATCTGGTGGTCCGGCTCACTGCGCGCGAGCACCGGGTCCAGGTCGATCGTCACCAGCTCAGGCACCGGCAGCCCGAGCCGCCGCCCCAACTCACCGGCCAGCACCTCCGCGACCAACGCCTTCCGGCCCTGCGCCGCGCCGACCCATTTCAGCGCGTACAGCCGCCGGTCGTCGGCCTCGACCAGGCCCGGCATCGAGCCGCCTTCTCGCAGTGGCGTCACATACCGGACCGCCGTCACCTCGGGGAGCACGCCCGACAGCTTATCGGTGGACCACCCATCAACGTACGCACCAGGCCCCCGCGCCGAATGCCCACCCCTCGCACCCCACCTGCACCCCTCCCCTCCCCTCCGGGCTCCTCGCACCGCCCCGCCCCAGTGGCAGCCCCCGCTGCCCCCCACTCCGCCCGGCCCCCACTCCCCCTCGCACCCCACCTGCACCCCTCCCCTCCCACTCCTCCCACCGCCCCGCCCCAGTGGCAGCCCCCGCTGCTCCGTGCGAGTGTGGCGGACAGTAATGGGGACCTTCCGGTACGACCTGCACGACATAAGGGATGAGCGATGGAACGACCTCGGATCCTGATCGTGGGCGGCGGCTTCGCAGGCCTGGAGTGCGCCCGCCGCCTCGAACGCAAGCTCTCGCCGTCGGAGGCCGAGATCACGCTGGTCACGCCGTTCAGCTACCAGCTCTACCTCCCCCTCCTCCCCCACGTCGCCGCCGGCGTCCTCACCCCCCAGTCCGTGGCCGTCTCCCTGCGCCGGACCCTGCGCCGCACCCACATCGTCCCCGGCGGCGCCATCGGGGTGGACCCGGCCTCCCGGGTGTGCGTGGTCCGCAAGGTCACCGACGAGGTGATCGCCCTGAAGTACGACATCCTGGTGCTCGCCCCCGGCAGCGTCACCCGCACCTTCGACATCCCCGGCCTCACCGACTACGCCCGCGGCATGAAGACGCTCGCCGAGGCGGCCTACGTCCGCGACCACGTCATCGCCCAACTCGACCTCGCCTCGGCCACCTTGGACCAGCGGGAGCGCGAGTCCCGGCTGCAGTTCGTGGTGGTCGGCGGCGGCTACGCGGGCACCGAGACGGCCGCCTGCCTGCAGCGCCTCACCACCGCCGCGGCCCGCCGCTACCCGCGTCTGGACGCCAGCCAGATCAAGTGGCACCTGATCGACATCGCCCCCAAGCTGATGCCCGAGCTCGGCGAGGCGCTGGGCACCGCCGCCCTGGAGGTGCTGCGCGAGCGCGGCATCGAGGTGTCGCTGGGCGTCTCGGTGGCCGAAGTCGGCGCCGAGACGGTCAAGTTCACCGACGGCCGGGTGCTTCCCTGCCGCACCCTGATCTGGACGGCCGGCGTGGCCGCGAGTCCGCTGATCGGCACCCTGGACGCGGAGACGGTCCGCGGCCGGCTCGCCGTGACGGCGGAGATGCGGGTGCCGCAGTTCGAGGGCGTGTTCGCGCTCGGTGACGCGGCCGCCGTCCCGGACCTCGCCAAGGGCGACGGCGCGGTCTGCCCGCCCACCGCCCAGCACTCGGCCCGCCAGGGCCGCGCGGTGGCCGACAACGTGATCGCCTCGCTCCACAACCAGCCCCTGGAGCCGTACTACCACAAGGACCTGGGCCTGGTGGTCGACCTCGGCGGCAAGGACGCGGTCTCCAAGCCGGTCGGCGTCGAACTGCGCGGCGTGACAGCCCAGTTGGTGGCCCGCGGCTACCACCTGATGGCGATGCGCACCAATGTGGCCAAGCTCCGGGTGGGCGCGAACTGGCTGATGAACGCGACCGCCGGAGACGACTTCGTCCGCATCGGCTTCCTCGCCCGCCAGCCCGCCCGACTGCAGGACTTCGAGTACACCGACGCCTACCTGACCCGGGACCAGGTGCGCGCCCACGCCCAGTCCCTGCTCGCCAAGGGCTGAGCGGACGCAGGGCACTTGGGCGCCCCGCCGCGGAGGAACACCGCAGCGGGGCGCCATCACCTGTGCGGCCGTCAGCGCGCGACCAGGTACATCCCACTCGCGTCCCGCCCCGCCGTGTTCCGGCAGGCGTAGTCACCGCTGCTCTGCCCCCACAGCAGGGTCAGGCAGCGCCCGAGCGCCAACTGCCCGTAGTAGTCGGGGTGCATCGACTCCTGCAACACTCCCTGGGTGGTATTGAAGCCGCCGTCCAGGAACCGCGCCCACTCACTGGTGGTCGCGGACGGACCGGTGCTCGCGGTCGGCTGCTGGGTGGCCGTGGAGCAGACCTCGCGGCCCTGCAACATGTTGGAGAGGTCCAGGAACTGCACGCCCTTGCTGGCCGCGACCCCGGCGAGCGCCGTGGAGATCTGCGGCACCATCGAGTCGCGCGCCCAGTCGGCGTCCGCGTCCCAGAACGGGCAGCCGCCGGTGTTGGAACGGCTCCAGCCGCTCTCCGGATAGCGCATCTCGGCGCTGCGCGGGATCGGCGACGGGTACGACTGCAGGACCAGCCGGTAGTCCGACTGCGCGTAGCCGGCGTCGGACATGACCGCGCGGATCTCGTCGATCGCCTTGCCGACGCCCGCCATCGCGGTCGGCATCTTCGAATCGATCGCCGACTGCTGCGAGTCGTGGCAGTAGCTGTACCAGATCAGGTAGTCCTGGACGCAGTTCGAGATGACGCTGGCGAAGCCGAGGTCGTTGCCCCCGATCGACAACGTGATCAGCTTGATGTTGTTCTGTGCTGCCACGGTGGCCAGTTGGTCGGCCTGCGGGGCCTCGCCCTTGTACGCCTGGCCACCGTTGGAGGCGCGGAAGATGTTCGTGGTGACGGCCCCGGAGCAGGCCAGGTTGATCTGCTTCTGCGCGACGGTCGAGGCCCCGAGCACCTCGGCGACGTCCGAGCGGTCGCACCCGTTGGCGGCCGTCGCGCCGTAGATCAGACCGGGGTCGTACGAACTGCCGGTCCAGGCCCGGTCGGTGCCGGTCCGACTGCCGCCGGAGTCGGCGGAGTTGCCCTTCCAGCGGCCGGCCTCACCGGAGATGTAGCTGTCTCCGAGCGTCACGCTGGCGGTCGGTCCGCTCGGGATGGTGGCGGCCCGGGCGGGCGTCGCGGCCAGCAGATCACCGGCCAGCAGACCGCCGGTGGCGAGCGGGAGGGCGAGGGCTGCGCTGAGCAGCCGTCGGACGAGTCCAGGGGTGCTGCTGATGATGCTCGAACCGTTTTCGGGCACGGCGGAACTCCTGCGGCTCGGTCTCCCCGCGTGTGGGGGCGGGAAGACGCGTGTGGGGGTGGACCGCCGGCCGGTGGCGCGATGAAGATGACATGCACGCCTTGGTTACCGCTAGGTATCTGCACCGGGTTTCCGCTTTGTTACCAACGGGTTCGGAGCGAACAGCGGGCCCCGGCCCAACCGGGCTCACACCCGGCGGGGCTCACGCCAGCGGGATTCACACCAGCCGGGACCCTCCCCCGCCCGAGCCCAGCACCTCCGCCAGGTCCTCCGCCAACCGCCGCGCCTGCGCGGCCTCCAGCCGCGCCGTGGTGAACCGCAGCCCGGGCGGCGACTGGATCCGGTACCGCGCGCCGGGCGCCGCCACCCACCCGCGCTGCACCAGCGCCGCCAGCGCCGAGGTCTCGTCCGGCACCGGCACCCAGACGTTCAGCCCGCTCTCCCCGTGCGCCTCGATGCCGCGCGCCGCCAACTCCCCCAACAGCGCGTCGCGTCGCGCCCGGTAGGCGGCGGCCACGGTCGCGGCCGGTGCCGCGTCGGCGCGCCACAGCTCGACGACGGTGCGCTGCAGCACGTGGCTGACCCAGCCCGCACCCAGCCGCAGCCGTCCGGCCACCCGGCCGACCGTCTCCTCGTCGCCGACCATCACCGACACCCGCAGGTCCGGCCCGTACGCCTTGGCCGCCGAACGCACCACCGCCCAGTGCCGGGGCCCGGCGCCGACCAGCGGGTGGTACGGCTGGTCGACCATGCCGTGCCCGTGGTCGTCCTCGATCAGCAGCACCCCGGGGTGCCCGGCCAGGACGGCCCGCAGCGCCGCGGCCCGGCGCGCGGTGAGCGCCGCACCGGTCGGGTTCTGCGCCCGGCTGGTCACCACCACCGCCCGGGCGCCCTCGGCCAGCGCGGCGGCCAGTGAGTCCGGCAGCAGGCCCTCGTCGTCCAGCCGGACCGGCGCGGGCCGCAGCCCCATCGCGGGCAGCAGGTCGAGCAGGCTGCCCCAGCCCGGGTCCTCGACCGCCACCGCGTCGCCGGGGCGCAGCCAGGCCCCGAGGGTGCGCTCGACGGTGTCCAGCGCGCCGGAGGCGACGGCGATCGGGCCGTGCAGCCCGTCGGCCGCGAAGGAGGTGCGGGCGAGCTCGAGCAGTCCGGCGTCGATGCGCGGGTGCCCGTAGAGCACGGGCTCAGCCCGGGCGGCCTCGGCGGCGGCCGCGAGGGCCGGGGCGAGGTCGGGCAGCAGGGCCGGGTCGGGGTTGCCGGTGGACAGGTCGCGGGCGTCGGCGGGGACGGGGACGCGGATCTGGTCGCGGGGGGTGAGTGCGGGCCGGGGGAGGATCCGGCTGCCCTTGCGGCCGGCCGTCTCGATCACGCCGCGGTCGCGCAGCAGCCGGTAGGCGGCGGCCACGGTGTTGGGGTTGACGCCGAGTTCGGCGGCGAGGTCGCGCAGCGGGGGCAGCGCGGTTCCGGGTGCGAGCTGCCCGCTGCTCACGCCCTGTTCGATGTGGGCCGCGATTTCGCTGGCGCGTCGCCCTTTCAGCGGATAGTCTCCTAGCACAAAGAAGATTATGCACTAGTACATAGAGGTTGTCATGTCGACCACGCCGACGAACGCCGGTGACGCCACCTACTCCCGGACCCCGCGCACCACCCCCACCCGCTACAAGGACCGCGCCACCTGGGAGCAGGACGCCATCCACGCCATCCTCGACGAGGCCTACGTCTGCCACCTCGGCTTCGTCGCCGATGGCGCCCCCGTGGTCCTGCCGACGATCTTCGCCCGGGTCGGCAGCCGGCTCTACGTCCACGGCTCCACCGGCAGCCGCCCGATGCGCGGCGCCTCCGGCGAGCAGGGCATGCAGGTCTGCGTCACCGTCACCCACGTCGACGCCCTGGTGCTGACCAAGTCCGCGTTCAACCACTCGGTGAACTTCCGCTCGGTGGTCGCCCACGGCACCGCGTACCAGGTCAGCGACCCCGAGGAGCTGGACGTCGCGCTGGCCGCCCTGGTCGACCACGTCGTCCCCGGCCGCTCCGGCGAGATCCGCCCGGCCAACCCCAAGGAGCTCGCCGCCACCGCCGTGCTCCGGCTGGAGCTGGACGAGGTCTCGGCCAAGACCCGCGCGGACGGCGCCGACGACGACCCGGAGGACGCCGACCTGCCGCACTGGTCCGGGATCGTCCCGGTCACCACCGTGCACGGCACGCCCGAGCCGTACGACCAGAACGTCCCGCTCCCCGCGCACATGCGCGTCTTCCCCCGCTGAGGGAGGCCCCCGATGCTCATCAGGTCCTGGGACCGCGGCGACGAGGACGAATGGCGCGCCTGGCTGGCCGAGGGCCGCGACTTCGGCCTGCTCGCCGCCAACGGCGGCCCCGAGCAGGGTCCGGTGCTCGTCCCGACGCACTTCCTGCTGGACGCCGACCGCGGCGAGATCCTGCTCCACCTCGCCACCCCCAACCCGCTGCTGACCGCCGTCCGGGCCGACCCGAACGTCACCCTGGCGGTCACTGACGGCTACGCCTTCGCCCCCGGCCACTGGCGCGGTGAGCCCGGCACGCCCACCAGCTACTACGCCTCGGTCCACTTCCACTGCACCGCCGAGGTGGTCGAGTCCGCCGAGGGCAAGGCGGAGATCCTCAACCGCCAGCTGGCGCACTTCCAGCCGGAGACCCCGGACTTCCGGGTGCTCCCCGGCGCGAACGAGCTCGGCCGGCTGCTGCCCGGCCTGCGCGGGCTCCGCCTGACGGTCCGCGAGGTGCGTGCCAAGTTCAAGTACGACGACAAGAAGCCGGCCGAGGCCCAGTACGCGATCGCCGACCGGCTCGCCGAGCGCGCCGACGACCCCCGGCACGGACGCGACCAGGACGCCGCCGCCCGCGCCCAGTTGCTCCGCCGTCACCAGCGGCGCAGCGCCGGAACGGGCGGCGCCGCCGGAACGGCCCGCGCCCGGCGCGCGGCACCGCGGCGCGCCGCCGACTGACCCCGTTTCACCCGATCGGTTCCCAAGGCGGGCAGGTCGGTCGCCGCGCTGCTCGAATGTGAGACGAGTCCTGTCCGGCCGTCAGACGGGCCCGTCCACCTCGGGGAGCGCGCGTGTCCACAGTCCACAGTCAGCGGGCGTCCGGCGAGGCCCACCTCGGGCACGTGATCTTCATCTCGGCGGCCGCCGCGATGGGCGGCTTCCTGTTCGGTTACGACAGCGCCGTGATCAACGGCGCGGTGACGGGCATCCAGAAGCACTTCGCTGTGGGCCACGGCACCACCGCCTTCGTGGTGGCCATCGCGCTGCTGGGCTCGGCCCTCGGCGCGGTGGTCGCCGGCCGGCTGGCGGACCACCTCGGCCGGGTGCGCACGATGCTGCTGGCCGCCGTGCTGTTCGCGGCCAGCGGCCTCGGCTCGATGTTCCCGCCGAACATCGAGGCGCTCGCCTCCTGGCGCGTGGTCGGCGGCATCGCGATCGGCATCGCCTCGGTGATCGCCCCCACCTACATCGCCGAGGTCGCCCCCACCGCCTACCGCGGCCGGCTCGCGTCCTTCCAGCAGATGGCGATCGTGCTCGGCATCACCGTCTCCCAGCTCGCCAACTGGGCGCTCAACCAGGCCGCCGGCGGCGAGTCCACCGGTCACATCGGCGGCATCCAGGCCTGGCAGTGGATGCTCGGCGTCGAGACCATCCCGGCCCTGGTGTACGGCCTGATGGCGCTGGCCATCCCGGAGTCGCCGCGCTACCTGATCGCCGACCACCGCGAGGTGCAGGCCCGCAAGGTGCTGGTCGAGGTCGAGGGGGAGGACGTCGACCTGGACGCCCGGGTGGCGGAGATCCGCGCGGTGCTGGAGTCCACCCACAAACCCCGGCTGGGGGACCTGCTCGGCGGCCGCTTCGGCCTGCTGCCGATCGTCTGGGTCGGCATCGGCGCCTCGGTGTTCCAGCAGTTCGTCGGAATCAACGTGATCTTCTACTACTCGTCCTTCCTCTGGCAGTCGGTCGGCATCAACGAGTCCAACTCGCTGCTGATCAGCCTCTCCACCTCGATCATCAACGTGATCGGCACGGTGATCGCGATGGTCCTGGTAGACCGGATCGGCCGCAAGCCGCTGGCCCTGGCGGGCTCCACCGGCATGGCGGCCGCCCTGGCCACGGCCGCCTGGGCGTTCTCCTACCGCAGCGGCACCGGCGGCACCGCCACCCTCGACACCACCCACGCCACGGTCGCCCTGATCGCCGCGCACGTCTTCGTGCTCTGCTTCGCCTTCTCCTGGGGCGTGGTGGTCTGGGTGCTGCTCGGCGAGATGTTCCCCAACCGGATCCGGGCCCTGGCCCTGTCGGTCGCCGCCTCGGCCCAGTGGATCGCCAACTGGGCGATCACCGTCAGCTTCCCGGACCTCGCCGACTGGAACCTCTCCGCGACGTACGTGATCTACGCGGCCTTCGCGCTGCTCTCCATCCCGTTCGTGGCCTTCTGCATCAGGGAGACCAAGGGCCGCGCCCTGGAGGAGATGGGCTGAGTGACCGCTCCCGCACACCACGCCGCACGCGGCCCGACCCCCCGAGAGGAAGCCATGCCTGACCAGGGCGGCTCCCGGCAGAACGTCAGCTTCCCGAGCAACGGCCGCACCGCGCACGGGTACCTGGCCCGCCCTCCGCAGGGGGTCGGCCCCGGCCTGGTGGTGGTGCAGGAGTGGTGGGGGCTCACCTCGCACATCGCCGACATGGCCGACCGCTTCGCCGCCGAGGGGTTCACCGTCCTCGCGCCCGACCTGTTCGGCGGCGCCACCACCCACGACGGCGCCGAGGCCGCCCGGCTCAAACGCGCACTCCCGGTCGAGCGGGCCGTCGAGGACCTCTCCGGTGCCGTCGACTTCCTGCTCTCGCTGGACGGCGTGGTCGGCGACGCGGTCGGCGCGGTCGGCTTCTGCATGGGCGGCGGCTTCGCCCTGATGCTGGCCGCCCGGGCCGGTGACCGGGTCGCCGCCGTGGTCCCGTTCTACGGCCTGCCGCCCGACCCGGACTTCGACTACCGCGGCCTGACCGCCCACGTCCTCGGCCACTTCGGCGAACTCGACCGCTCCAACCCGATGGCCGCCGTGGACGAGGCCGCGATCCGGATCGGCGAGGCCACCGACATCCGCCCCGAGATCCACTTCTACCCGGCCGGGCACGCCTTCATGAACGACGAGAACCCGCTCGGCACCTACGACGCCCTCCAGGCCCGGATCGCCTGGCGGCGCACCCTCACCTTCCTCCGGGGCCATCTCGGCTGACGCACCAACGGGCCGGAACCGGCCCGAAATCCAGATGACACCTGTACGAACTCCGGCCATAGTCACGGGGTGCCGACCCCACTCCCCCGCCGCTTCGCCTGGGCGAGCCGCAACTTCCGCATCCAGACCGCCGCCACCGTGGTCAGCGGCCTCGGCAACGCCGGCGCCCCCATCGCCACCGCCTTCGCCGTCCTCGGCAACGGCGGCACCACCGCCGAGGTCGGCTACGTCACCGCCGCCCGGCTGCTGCCCACCGTCCTGCTCCTGGTGGTCGGCGGCACCCTCGCCGACCGGCTGCCGCGCCACCGCATCATGGTGGCCGCCAACCTGTTCAGCGCCGCCGCCCAGGCCGTCCTGGCCGTCCTGGTCCTGGCCGGGAACGTCCAGCTGTGGCAGTTGCTGGTGCTCTCCGCCGCCGGCGGCGCCGGGTACGCCCTCTACTCCCCGGCCGCCGGCGGCATGATCATGCAGGCCGTGCCCCAGGAGCACGCCGCCCGCGCCTTCTCGGCCTTCCGGATGGGCCAGAACGCCTCCCAGATCGGCGGCGCCGCCCTCGGCGGAGCGCTCACCGCCGCCTTCGGCCCCGGCTGGGTGCTCGCCCTGGACGCCCTCTGCTTCCTGGTCGCCGCCGCCCTGCGCGTCTTCCTGGAGCCCGAGTCCGCCCCCGCGCCCTCCGGCGGCAGCATGCTGCGCGACCTGCGCGAGGGCTGGCGGGAGTTCTCCTCCCGCCGCTGGCTCTGGGTGATCGTGGCCCAGTTCGCCGTCCTGGTCGCCTGCATCAACGCGGTCGAGTCGGTGTACGGGCCGGCCGTAGCCGACCAGCGGCTCGGCGGCGCGAGCGCCTGGGGCCTGGCGATGTCCGCCTACGGGGTCGGCCTGGTGGTCACCGGTCTGCTGATGGCGCGCTGGCGCCCCCGCCGGATCCTGCTGGTCGGCAACTGGGGCGTCTTCCTGTTCGGCGTCCCCGCCCTCGCGCTGGCCCTCGAAGCCCCGCTGCCGCTGCTGATCGCCGCGATGTTCCTCTCCGGGGTCGGCGTCACCGTCTTCGCCGTCAACTGGATGATCGCGCTCCAGCAGGAGGTCCCGGAGGAGATGTTCTCCCGGGTCACCGCGTACGACGAGCTCGGCTCCTACTCGCTGGCCCCGGTCGGCACCGCGCTGGCCGGCCCGGCGGCCGCCGCACTCGGCCTGTCCGGCGCGCTCTGGGCCTGCGCCGCGCTGTGCCTGCTGCTCAGCGCAGCCGTCCTGGTCGACCCGCAGGTCCGTCGGCTCTCCCGCGGCGAACCCCGGCGAAGCACCCCGGACGCACCGGTGCCCGCCCCCGAGCCAGCGCCCGCGCCGTGAGCGCCCTGTGCGCCCCGCGTGCGCCCGCCGCGGAGCAACCACCGGTACGCGTGGTTCGTCCGACCGAGTAGGAGAAACCATCCACCTGGGGGGCCCACCGGTGCCGAAGCCACTGCTGTTCCTGGACGTGGACGGGGTGCTGAACCCGGTCTGTCCGCATCCCGACGCCGGGTTCGACTCCCACACCCTGCTCGGCTGCGCCGTCCTGCTCGCCGCCGAGCACGGCGCCTGGCTGCGCGAGCTCGCCGGAACGTACGAGCTGGTCTGGGCCAGCACCTGGGAGGAGCACGCCAACACCCACATCGCCCCGGCGATCGGCCTGGCCCCGCTCCCCTTCGTCCGCTTCACCGGCTACGTCCCCCAGCCCGGCGACCCGCGCGTCCGACTGATGGAGCTGTTCTCCGCCGCCAAGTGGGCCCCGCTGCTGCGCTACGCCGAGGGCCGGCCGTTCGCCTGGGTGGACGACGTCATCCCCTCCCGGCTGGTCCGCCGCTCCCTCTGGCGCCGCGACCGGCTGCTGCTGCCGATCGACCCCGGCCAGGGCCTGGAGCGCCGCCACGTCGAGCGGCTGCTGGCCCGCCCGCCGCGCAGCCGGCCGCTGCTGGGAGCCCAGGTCAGGGGGTCGGCAGCCAGCTGACGTGCCCGGCGAGCAGCGCGTACCCGACGAAGGCCACCGTGTCGATCAGCGCGTGCGCCGCCACCAGCGGCATCACCCGCCCCCAGCGCCGGTACAGCAAGCAGAACACCGCCCCCATCACCATGTTGCCGATCAGACCGCCGACCCCCTGGTACAGGTGGTACGAGCCGCGCAGCACCGAGCTGGCCACCACCGCGGCCGGCCAGGACCACCCCCGCTGCCCCAGCCGGCGCAGCAGGTAGCCGAGGACCACGACCTCCTCGAGGATCGCGTTCTGCCAGGCCGACAGCACCAGCACCGGCACCCGCCACCACACGTCCGGCAGCCCCGAGGGCGCCACCGTCAGGTTGTACCCGGCCGCCTGCGAGGCCAGGTACAGCGCCAGCCCGCAGCCGCCGATCGCCGCCGCGACGCCCGCGCCCCGGCCGAGGTCGCGCAGCCTCTCCCGCAGGTCGAAGCCCAGCACCCGCAGCGTGACGCCCTCGCGCACCAGCAGGTAGCCGACCAGCACCACCGGCATCAGCCCGCGGCCGATGTAGTACAGCTGCCACACCAGGTCCAGCCAGGGCCGCCCGGGCGCGCGCGAACCGTTCAGCGTGGCGACCTGCTGGCCGAGCTTGAGCGGTTCGGTGAGCGAGCCCGCGAAGCTGATCAGCGCGCTGATCCCGCTCGCCCCGAGGGAGAGTCCGAGGACGATCAGCAGTTCCACGCCGAGCAGCCGTCGGGTGGGCTCCGCGGTCTCCGGCACGGTCGGGCGGGTTGTCACGGCTGCTCCATCGAACGGATGATCGCTCCGGCGGTCGGCCGACGACCGGAGCGATCATCCTGGCACAGCGGGCGAACCCCTCAGCCGACCGGCCAGGTGTGCACCGGCTCCCCACCGCGCATGTGCTCGGCGTAGCGCCTGGTCATCGCGGCGAGCGCGGCCGGGCGGTCCATCCCGTACTGCTCGCGCAGCCGGTGGAAGGTCGCGCTCTGCCAGGCGGCGCCGTTGGTGCGGCGCAGGCAGCGCTGCTCGATGATCCCCAGGTAGCGGTCCCGGTCGGCGGGCTCCACGCCCCACTCGTCCAGCCCCTGGTGGGCCATCGGCAGCAGCTCGTTGAGGACCAGGTCGACCGCCGAGACGGTCTGCAGTCCGCCGCCGCGGCCCGCCCGGCCCGGGCGCGGCCACTGGAACACGGCGTCGATGCCGTACCGGGCGCCCTGCCGGAAGTTCTCGTCCGCCCGCTCGAACGGCAGCCGGGTCCAGACCGGCCGGGGCTGCTCGGCGAGCACCCGCACCAGCCCGTAGTAGAAGGCGGCGTTGGCCAGCGTGTCGGCCACCGTCGGCCCGGCCGGCAGCGCCCGGTTCTCCACCCGCAGGTGCGCGACCCCGCCGGCGACGTCGTACACCGGCCGGTTCCAGCGGTAGATGGTGCCGTTGTGCAGCCGCATCTCGGCGAGCCGGGGCGCGCCGCCGGAGGCCAGCACCTTCAGCGGGTCCTCGTCGTCGCAGATCGGCAGCAGCGCCGGGAAGTAGCGCAGGTTCTCCTCGAACAGGTCGTACGCCGAGTCCACCCAGCGCTCGCCGAACCAGGTGATCGGGCGCACGCCCTGGGCCTTGAGCTCCGCCGAACGGGTGTCACAGGCCTGCTGGAAGAGCACCGGACGGGTCTCCCGCCACAGCTCCCGTCCGAACAGGAACGGGGAGTTGGCGCCGAGCGCGAGCTGCGGCCCGCAGATCGCCTGGGCGGCGTTCCACACCGAGGAGAACCGCTCCGGGGTCACCTGGAGGTGCAGCTGCAGCGAGGTCGCGGCGGCCTCGGCCACCATGGTGATCGACTCCAGCTGGAGGTGCTCGACGCCCTCGATGTCCAGCGCGATGTCCTCCCCCCGGGCGGCCAGGATCTGGTCGCTGAGCAGGCTGTACCGCTGGTTGTGGCTCATCGCGTCGAGCCCGGTGTGGTCGTTCTCCAGGGTCGGCAGGATGCCCACCATGACGATCCGGGCGCCGGCCTCGGCCGCCTGCCGGTCGGCGTAGCGCAGTCCGGTGTCGATCTCCTCGCGCAGTTCCTCGAAGACGTGCCCGCACAGCCGGTGCGGCACGATGTTGACCTCGATGTTGAACTGGCCGAGCTCGGTCTGGAAATCGCTGGAGCCGATCGCGCTCAGCACCTGGGCGTTGCGCATCACCGGCAGGCCCTGCTCGTCGGCCAGGTTGAGCTCGATCTCCAGGCCCATCACCGCCCGCGGCCGGTCGAAGCGGTCCTCGCGCAGCATCCGCCCGAGCGCGTCCAGGCAGGCCTGGAGCTTGAGCCGGTACTGCTGCCGGTCCGCGAGATCCGCCCGAGTCGCCACGACCTTCTCGCCCACGGTCCCCTCCTCCTGAGACACCCGGCCGGTCGACCGTGCCAGCATCATGCCCACCTCGAAGATCGATACCCGAATGCTTGTACTGGCTTGCAATGCAAGGCAACTGACGGAAATTCAGACCATCTGCAGACTTGCCCGACACCACGGCCTGTGATAAACAGATCACCCTGCGCATTTGTTCGATGAGTTCGCTGAGTTCGCACTGCGCTCCGGCCGGTCCGTTCCCGCCCCCGCGGCCCCCGTCGGGGATGGCGACCGCGCCGGCGCCGCGATCCTGCACAACCGGACAAGGCCGGGCCCCGTCACCGTCGACGCACCGCGCCGCGCCGGTATGCCGCACTCGCACGCCGATCTCGCTTGGAGAGGCGGACCCCGCCATGACCCTGCAGACCCCCCAGCCCCCGCCGAGCGCCCTGCGAGCCGTCCTGGGCGCGCTCGACTCGGAGACCGCGCTGCGCCAGCCCGCCGCCGCAGCGCTGCGTCACCCGACCGGTCCACTGCTCCCCGCGCACCCGCTCGCGGTGCACGTCCTGGACGGCCCCCATCCCGAGCTGCCCGCCGCCCGCCGGACCGGCTGGCGCTTCCTGATCAAGGACGGCCCCGAGGTGGCCGCCGCCGCCGAGGTGGTACAGAGCCCGGAGGGCCACACCTTCTCCCACTTCACCGCCGGCCCGTACCTCTCCTCCACCGTCCGGGCGCTGCGCGAGGCCTGGCAGCTCGCCCAGGGCTCCCGCTCCCGCTGCCAGCCCCGACTGCTCACCTTCCCGGGCCAGTACGCCACCGCGCTCTGGCTGCACAGCCCCGACACCGGCCCGTCCGCCGACCTGCTGATCCCGCTGGCCCCGGCCCCGCTCGGGGTCACCGCGCACCGCGCCTACCCGGCCGCCGAGCTGCTCCCGCTGCTCGCCCGCACACCGCTCGCCGGACCACCACTGCTGCTCGGCTCCTCCTGATCCGACGGAACCGACGGCACCCACGGCCCACGGCACCCACGAAAAGCCGAAATCCCCACCCGCCGCCGGGCAGCACGCCCGGCGGCCCTTCGCCGTGCGTCCCGACGCCCCGACCCCCCGATCCTCCGACGCCCCCTGACGGCCTCACCCGAACGGCCACCACCCGGACGGGTCACCCACCATGGCCCCACCGGACCATGCCCCGGCTGACCCACCGGTGCGCGATTTCCGCCGGGCCCCACCTGAACGGGTGATCTCTACCCGGGAGTTGTGGCGCATGTCACGAAATCGCTGCGCGCGGGTCCGCGGATGCCGACACTGGGAACCAGCGTGGAAGGACCACCTGTCCTACCCACTTGAGCGCCGCTCCACACCTGGTCGGCGCGCGGACAGGATCCGACCACCGCGGCGGCTCCGGACGGCTCGACCTCCGGGGACCGCACCACGGGGAGGATCGCAGAGCGAAGCGAGGGTACGCGTATGTGCCAGCACCGTCCTGAGTGCCCGACGGCCGAGTCCGAGGACCGCGAGGCGGCCGTGCCGGTGGCCTGCCACCCGGAGCAGGGCTGGAGCCTGCTCTGCAACGGCGTCGTCCTGTTCGAGGACACCGGAGAGCTGCTGCCCGACGGCCGGGTGATCGCCCCGCGCCGCTCGGTCGCCCACGCGGCCTGAGCCCGCGCGGCCCCGACCCGTACGGCCGGAACCGTACGGCCCCCGGGACCGCCCCCCGGGGCAGCCGCCGACCCTGACGACACGAAGCGCGACGCAAAGGGCAGGGCCCCAGCGGAATCGTTCCGCCGGAGCCCTGCCCTTTGCCCGTCCGATCGGGATCAGACGCCGTACTCGTCCAGCGGCGGGCAGGAGCAGACCAGGTTGCGGTCGCCGTACGCGCCGTCGATCCGGCTCACCGGCGGCCAGTACTTGTCCGCCGGGTTCACGCCCGCCGGGAAGACCGCCTCCTGCCGCGAGTAGCCGTGCGCCCAGTCACCGGCCAGCGCGGCGGCGGTGTGCGGGGCGTTGCGCAGCGGGTTGTCGTCGGCCGCCCACTCGCCCGAGCCGACCTTGTCGATCTCGCCGCGGATCTCGATCATCGCGTCGCAGAACCGGTCGATCTCGTGCAGGTCCTCGGACTCGGTCGGCTCGATCATCAGCGTGCCGGCCACCGGGAAGGACATCGTCGGCGCGTGGAAGCCGTAGTCGATCAGGCGCTTGGCGATGTCGTCCACCGTCACGCCCGTCTCCTTGGTCAGCGGGCGCAGGTCGATGATGCACTCGTGCGCGACCAGCCCGCCCGGGCCGGTGTAGAGCACCGGGAAGTGCGGGGCCAGCCGCTTGGCGATGTAGTTGGCGTTCAGCACCGCGACCTGGGTCGCGTGCTTGAGGCCCTCGCCGCCCATCAGCCGGACGTACGCCCAGGAGATCGGCAGGATCGCCGCCGAGCCCCACGGCGCGGCCGAGATCGGGCCGACGCCGGTGGCCGGGCCGGCCTCCTCCTGCAGCGGGTGGTTCGGCAGGTACGGCGCCAGGTGGGCGCGCACCGCGACCGGGCCGACGCCCGGGCCGCCGCCGCCGTGCGGGATGCAGAAGGTCTTGTGCAGGTTCAGGTGCGAGACGTCCGCGCCGAACTTGCCCGGCTTGGCGAGGCCGACCAGCGCGTTCAGGTTGGCGCCGTCCACGTAGACCTGACCGCCGGCCTCGTGCACCAGGGCGCAGATGTCGGTGATCTGGGTCTCGTACACGCCGTGGGTCGACGGGTAGGTGACCATCAGCACGGCGAGGTTGTCGCGGTGCTGCTCGATCTTGGCCTTGAGGTCCTCGACGTCCACGTCGCCGTCGACCAGGGTCTTCACCACGACGACGCGCATGCCGGCCATCACCGCGGAGGCGGCGTTGGTGCCGTGCGCCGAGGACGGGATCAGGCAGACGTCGCGCTGGGCGTCGCCGTTGGCGTGGTGGTAGGCGCGGACGGCCAGCAGACCGGCCAGCTCGCCCTGGGAGCCGGCGTTCGGCTGGATCGAGACGGCGTCGTAGCCGGTGACCTCGACCAGCTGCTGCTCCAGCTGGCGGATCAGGGTCAGGTAGCCCGCGGCCTGGTCGACCGGCGCGAAGGGGTGCAGCTGGCCGAACTCCGGCCAGGTCACCGCCTCCATCTCGGTGGTGGCGTTGAGCTTCATGGTGCAGGAGCCCAGCGGGATCATGCCGCGGTCCAGCGCGTAGTCCCGGTCCGACAGGCGGCGCAGGTAGCGCAGCATGGCGGTCTCCGAGCGGTGGCTGTGGAAGACCGGGTGGGTCAGGTACTCGTCCTCGCGCAGCAGAGCGGCCGGCAGCGCGTCGGCGGCCTCGGCGACCTCGACCGCAGGGACGCCGAACGCGGCCCAGACGCCGGCCAGGTGCTCGCGGGTGGTGGTCTCGTCGGTGGAGACCGAGATCCGGTCCGCGCCGTCCTGGTACAGGTTGATGCCGTTGGCGCGGGCGGCGGCGGCGATCTCGGCGGCGCGGCCCGGGACGACGGCGGTGACGGTGTCGAAGAACTCGCCGTGCAGCAGCTCGACGCCGCCGGCCCGCAGGCCCTCGGCGAGGGCGGCGGCATAGCGGTGGGTGCGGCGGGCGATGTCGGCCAGGCCGTCCGGGCCGTGGTAGACGGCGTACATCGAGGCCATCACGGCGAGCAGCACCTGGGCGGTGCAGATGTTGCTGGTGGCCTTCTCGCGGCGGATGTGCTGCTCGCGGGTCTGCAGCGCCAGGCGGTAGGCGCGGTTGCCGTCGGCGTCGACGGAGACGCCGACCAGGCGGCCGGGCAGCGAGCGGGCGTACTCGGCGCGCACCGACAGGTAGCCTGCGTGCGGGCCGCCGAAGCCCATCGGCACGCCGAAGCGCTGCGAGGTGCCGCAGGCGATGTCGGCACCCAGCGAGCCCGGGGACTTGAGCAGGGTGAGCGCCAGCAGGTCGGCGGCGACGGCGACGATCGCGCCCAGCCCGTGCGCCTGCTCGATCACCGGGGCGAGGTCGCGGACCACACCGGTGGCGCCCGGGTACTGCAGCAGCACGCCGAAGACTCCGCGCTCGGCGATCTCGGCCGGGATGCCCTCGGACAGGTCGGCGACGACGACCTCGACACCGGTCGGCACGGCGCGGGTGTTGATCACCGCGACGGTCTGCGGCAGGGTCTCGGCGTCGACCAGGAAGACGCCGCCCTTGACCTTGGTGACGCGGCGGGCCAGCGCCATCGCCTCGGCGGCCGCGGTGCCCTCGTCCAGCAGCGAGGAGCCGGAGGTGGGCAGGCCGGTCAGGTCGGAGACCAGGGTCTGGAAGTTGAGCAGCGCCTCCAGGCGGCCCTGCGAGATCTCCGGCTGGTACGGGGTGTAGGCGGTGTACCAGGCCGGGTTCTCCATGACGTTGCGCAGGATCACCGGCGGGGTGAAGGTGCCGTAGTAGCCCAGGCCGATCATCGGCTGGAGCACCTGGTTGCGGCCGGCCAGCTCGCGCAGCTCGGCGAGGACCTGGGCCTCGCTGCGGCCGGCGGGCAGGTCCAGGGCGGTGATGGAGCGGATGGCCTCGGGAACGGCGGTGGCGGCGAGCTCGTCCAGCGAGCCGTAACCGACGGACGCCAGCATCTTCTCCTGCGCGGCGGCGTCGGGGCCGATGTGGCGGTTCTCGAAGGGGCTGGCCAGCTCAAGCTCGGTGAGGGTCGAGGCGCCGGTGGGGCGTCCCGCGTTCGGCTGGGCGTTCATGGTGGTCGAGGCCTCCTGGTCACGGACCGGCGGGGGTGCGCACGCCGGCCGGCCAACCCCGCTGCGGACAGCGGACCGGCCTGGGGCGGGCGGACCCGAAAGGCCTCCCCCTCTGTCATCGGGACCTGAGAGCTTCGCCCGCACGTCGCGCTGTGGCGCTCCGTCGGCTTGCACCGTCGGTGAGGGTGGTGATCGCCGGCTCCCGCGCCGACGCCCCTGCCCTGCTTTCCAGAGTGACCTATCCCGCACGGTACGGATGCCTGAGAGATTCCGGGGAGGAGTTGCTCCTTCGGCGCCCCGACCAGCGGTTTTCGCCGTCGGGGACTCTCCCGAGCGGGCTCGGCGGTCGCCGCCCAGGGTACCAGCGGGAGGCCTTCCGATCACGGGTGTGTCCGGTCACTCGAGATCTACGCGCGTCCCCCGGACGGCCCAGCGCGGACCCGTCCGGCCGCACCCCGGTCGCGTCCGTCCGATTCATGCCTTTTGGTGTGAAGTGGCGCCCGGAACGGGTGCTCCGGCCGCCGATCTGCGGGAGTTCCGCAGGCGCAGCGCACTGGAGGAAAGCGTGCAGACCGACATCGACCCCCGCGACCTCATCGGCCACAAGGCGGTGGACCGCAACGGAGACAAGATCGGCACGGTCGACGAGGTGTACCTGGACGACGCCACCGGGCAGCCGGAGTGGGCGGCCGTCCGGACCGGCATCTTCGGCCGGGACGCCTTCGTCCCGCTCACCACGAGCGAGTTCTCCGGCGACGAACTCCGGGTGCCCTACGACAAGTCGCTGGTCAAGGACTCGCCGGACTTCGGCGTGGGCCAACACCTGTCGCCCGCCCAGGAGCTCCAGCTCTACCGCTACTACGGCCTCGACACCCCGGCGGACGGCCGCCCGGCCTCCGGGGAGCCCGGCCGGGCCACCCAGCCCGACCTCGACTTCGGCAGCACGTCGGCCGCCGCAGCCACCAAGCCGCCCGCCTTCCGCTCCCCCGAACCCCGCCCGGCGACGACCACCACCGCCACCAGCCCCGACCCCGCCACGGAGGCCAACGTGCGGACCCCCAACACCCCCACACCCGCCGCCACGGGCAACACGGCGACCGCGGGCACCCCGTCCCCCACACCCACCGTCGAGCTGAATCGCCGACCCGCCCCGGCCCCGGCCCCGGCCACGACCGCCCCCGCCCCGACCACAACCGCCCCCGCCCCGACCACCCCCGCCCCGGCCACGACCGCCCCGGCCACGACCGCCCCCGCCCCGGCCGGCACCGCCGCCGCCTCGACACCCACCGGCCCGGTCGAGATCACCTGCCGGGAGGAGCGGCTGGACATCACCTCCGAGTGGCACGTCGTGGGCACCGCGAAGCTGCGCAAGTACGTGACCAGCGAGCAGGTCGAGCGCCGCGTCTCGGTGCGCCGCGAACGGGTCCGGGTGGAGCGGGTGCCGGTCAACGACGCCGAGCGCGTCTCCCTCACCGAGAAGGAGATCGCCGAGACGGTGGAGGAGGTCGCCCTCCGTGAGGAACGACCGGTGGTCCGCAAGTACCTCGTCCCGATCGAGCGGGTCCGCCTGGTGGTCGAGCGCTACACCGCGGAGGAGGTGGTCCGGGACGAACTCCGCCGCGAACACGTCGAGGTCCACGACAGCACCCCCACCGCCACCACCCCGCCCGGCTCGGCGGCCGAACCGATCGCCAACGGCTCCCGGTCGAGCCTGCGCCCCCTGACCTGATCACCCGCCCAACGGCCTGCCCGAGGGCCCCGGACCCCGTCCGGGGCCCTCGGCGTGCCGTCCACCGCAGCGAACCGTTCACCTTTGCCAAGCCTTAACCACTCGATATTTGACACTCTGAACTATCTTCCGGCACAGTTACTTCAGTTCATTCACTATGTACGGGAGGAAGCAACCGTGAGTGAGGCACCACAGCCCACCACCGCGGCCGAGAAGCAGAGCAACGCCCGGGTCCTGCCGGCCCTCATCCTGGCGATGCTGTCGTTCAGCGTGGTGCAGACCGCGGTCGTCCCGATCCTGCCGTCGCTGGCCAAGGAACTGGACGTCTCCGGCTCCAACATCACCTGGCTGATGACCGCCAACCTGCTGTCCGCCGCCGTGCTGACTCCCCTGCTGGGCCGCTTCGGCGACCTCCGGGGTCGCAAGCCCATGCTGCTGATCTCGCTGGCCGGTCTGGTCGCCGGTTCGGCCCTGGCGGTCAGCACCCACTCCTTCACCTGGCTGGTCGTCGCCCGCGTCCTGCAGGGCGCCGGCGGTGGCGTGATGCCACTGGCGATCAGCATCGTCCGCGACGAGCTGCCCAAGCGGAAGGTGACCGGCGGCGTCGCCGCCATCAGCGCCTCCATGGGCGTCGGCTCCGGCCTCGGCCTGGTCGCGACCGGCCTGCTGCTGGAGCACTGGAACTACAAGTCGATCTTCTGGATGGGCCTGGTCTTCGGCCTGATCGCGGTCGCCCTGGTCGCCTTCCGCGTCCCGTCCGACCCGGTGACCGACAAGGAGGGCGGCGCCGACCCGCTCGGTGCCCTCACCCTGGCCGGCTGGCTCTCCGCCCTGCTGGTCGCGGTCAGCCAGGGCAACCACTGGGGCTGGACCTCGACCAAGACCCTCGGCCTGTTCGCCGTCGCCGCCGTGGTGGCCCTGATCTGGGGCATCATCGAGACCAAGGTCTCGCACCCGCTGGTCGACCTGAAGATGATGTCCCGCCCGGCCGTGGCCTTCACCAACCTGGCCGGCCTGCTCATCGGCTTCGGCATGTACGGCTCGTTCATGGTCATCAGCAACTTCGCCCAGACCCCGGAGAAGCTGGCCCACTACGGCTTCACCGCGACCGTCCTGCACGCCGGTGTGATGCTGCTGCCGTCCGCCATCGGCTCGATGGTGGCCGCCCCGGTCGGCGCCCTGCTGATCGCCCGCCGCGGCCCGCGCCTGCCGCTGGTCCTCGGTGGCGTCCTGGGCGCGATCGCGATGGCCTACCTGGCCCTGCGGCACAGCCACGAGGGCGACATCTACACCGCCTCCGCGATCTTCGGCCTCGGCATCGGCCTCGCCTTCGCCGCGATGCCGGCCTTCATCAACGGCGCCGTCCCGGTCGAGCAGAGCGGCATCGCCAACGGCATGAACTCCGTGCTCCGCACCGTCGGTGGCGCGATCGGCACCGCCGTGATGACCGCCATCCTGACCGGCGACACCATGAAGTTCCCGATCAAGCTTCCGGTGGTGCTGCCCACCCTGGACGCCTACAAGCACGCGTTCTGGACCACGGCCGTCGTCTGCATCATCGCCGGTGCCGTCCCCTTCCTGATCCGCACCGTCAAGCCGGCCACCGCCGTCATCGGCGACCCGGCACAGCAGGCCTCCAGCCCCGAGCTGGCCAAGACCGACGCCTGACGAGGCGTCCGGCCCGCGCGCTCAGGGACAGGACGCGCGGGCCCCGGCCTCCGCTCGGTCGCGAGGGCATCACGACCGTCCGGAGTCCGGCACGGTATGCGGTCCCATCCGGTACTCCCTACCGGGTGGGACCGTTCCGCGTTCCACACCCCTCCACCCGCTTCAGACCCCTTCCGCGCCGGGTTCCCCGGGCTTCCGCAGCGGCAGCGGCCGGGCCGGCTCCAGCTCCGGATCGTCCACCCCGAAGGTCCGCACCCGCCCCGGCCCGCTCCACGGCGTCTCGAACCGCACGGTCACCCGCCCGACCCCGCTGCCCTGCACCCACCCCGGCCCGAACTCGGCGTGGTGGACGTCCTGCCCGGGCAGCCAGCGCCGCACCACGGCCTCCTCCGGCTCCTCCTCGGCCTCCGCCGCCTCGGCCGCCTCGGCGTGTTCGGCCGCCTCCTCCCGCAGCGCCTGCGCGAACAGGTCCTCCTGGGTGTAGTCGGCCAGCTGGGTCACCCCCACACCGAGCAGCCGGACCCCGCCGGTGATGTCCACCTGCTCGGCCAGGCGCCGCGCCGTCGCGGTGATCACCGCCAGGTCGTCGGTCGGCCCGCCCAGGGTCTCCGAGCGGGTGAGCGTCGAGAAGTCGAACCGCCGGACCTTGAGCACCACCGTCCGCCCCGAGCGCCCGGCCCCCCGCAGCCGCCGTACGCACCGGCCGGCCAGCGCCTCCACCTCGCGCAGCACCCGGTCCCGGTCGGCCAGGTCCACCTCGTAGGTGTCCTCCACCGAGACCGACTTGGCGTCCTGGTCCGCCACCACCGGCCGCTCGTCCAGCCCTATCGACATCTGGAAGATCCCGGCGCCGTGCGCCCGCCCCAGCAGCTGGACCAGCTCCGCCTCCCCCGCCTCCGCCAGGTCGGCCACCGTGCTCAGCCCCGCCCGGCGCAGCACCTGCTCGGTGGCCGGCCCGATCCCGGGCAGCGCCCGGACCGGCATCGGGCCGAGCACCGCCCGCTCCTCCCCCGGCTCGATCAGCACCAGTCCGTCCGGCTTGGCCTGCTCGGAGGCGATCTTCGCCATCAGCTTGGAGCCCGCCGCCCCGACCGAACCGGTCAGCCCGGTGAGCCGCTGGATGTCCGCCCGCAGGTCCTCCGCCAGGGCGAGCACCAGCCGCTCCCCGGTCTCGTGGTCCGCCTCCGCCAGCACCGGGCCGTACGGACCGGCCTCCAGGTCGACGAAGGCCTCGTCCAGGCTCAGCGGCTGCACCAGTGGCGACAGCTCGCGCAGCAGCCCCATCACGATCTCGCTGTTCTGCCGGTACGCCTCGAAGCGCCCGGTCAGGAAGGCCGCGTTGGGGCACAGCCGCCGCGCCTGCGCCATCGGCATCGCCGAGTGCACCCCGAACTTCCGCGCCTCGTACGAGGCCGTGGAGACCACCCCGCGCCCGCCGAGCCCGCCGACGATCACCGGTTTGCCGCGCAGGCTGGGCTTGGCCGCCTGCTCCACCGCCGCGAAGAAGGCGTCCATGTCGAGGTGGATGATGCTCGGCAGAGATCGCACCCGCCGATCATCGCGCACGGGTCCGACAGTGCGTACGAACCCGGCCGACGCCCCGGCGCTACCGCTGCGCCGCCCGGGCCAGCGCCTTCGGGATCCCGTCCTCCTTGGGCCCGAGGAACACCGGGTCCGGCCGCAGCCAGACGTTCACCGCCGCCTTGCCCGCCCCGGCGACCTCCCGCAGCCCGCCGTACAACCAGGTGCTGTCGTGCACCTCCGGCACCCCGACCGCGTACGAGCGGATGCCCGCCGCCTCGCACAGCGCCAGCGCCCGCCGGACGTGGAAGTCCTGGCTGACCAGCACCGCGCGGTCCACCCCGAAGATCCGGTGCGCCCGGGTGCAGGAGTTCCAGGTGTCGAACCCCGCGTAGTCCCGGACCACCCGGTCCCCCGGGACCCCGTGCTCGGTCAGGTACCGGTACATCGCGTCCGGCTCGTCGTACTCGATCCGCCCGTTGTCCCCGGTCACCAGGAGGGCCTTCACCTTGCCCGCCCGGTACAGGTCCAGCGCGGCCACCAGCCGGTGCTCCAGGTACGGCGACGGCTTGCCCTGGTCCAGCCCGGCTCCGAAGACCACCGCCACCGGCGCCGACGGCGCGCTCTCCACCGTGCCCACCCGGTCCCCCGCCGCGAACCACAGCCAGGCGCTCGGCGCCAGCGCCAGCGAGCACAGCAGCGTGGCCGCCTGGAAGACCCTGCGCTGCGTCCGGCGCTCCCGCAGTCGCGCCCGCAGCCCCCCGGCCCGACGCCGCAGCAACCCCGATATCCCGGTGCCGACCTCCACGTGCCCCTCCCTCGATCGTTTCCAGGCAACACGACGAGGCCGTGGGCCGGAACGGTTCCCCGTCCCGGCCCACGGCCCCGTGAAACGCCTGCTCCGTCAGACCGCCCGGTTGCGCCGCTGCGCCAGCTCGTCCGCCGGATCGTTGCCCACCAGCGTCTCGCCGGTGTCGGTCCGCTCCGCGTGCAGCCGACCGAGGGTCAGCTCCAGCTCCTGCCAGACCGCTCCCACCGCGATGCCGAAGACCCCCTGACCGCCCTTCAGCAGATCGACCACCTGCTGCGGCGTGGTGCACTCGTACACCGTCGCACCGTCGCACATCAGCGTCAGCCCGGTCAGGTCGGCCTGCTCGGCGGACTGCAGATGGGCGACGGCCACCCGGATGTTCTGCAGCGAGACGCCCGCGTCGAGCAGCCGCTTCACGATCTTCAGCAGCAGGACGTCGCGGAAGCTGTAGAGCCGCTGGCTGGTCGCCGGGTACGCGGTCCGGACGCTGGGCTCCAGCAGTCCGGTGCGGGCCCAGTAGTCAAGCTGGCGGTAGGTGATGCCGGCCGCCGCACAGGCCGTCGGGCCGCGGAAGCCGAGCAGTTCGGACGTCGGGGCGAGCCGCTCGATCGCAGGCTGGCCCGGCTGCGCGGCCGGGAACCTGCTCATCCTGGGCAGGTCGGACACGGTGCGAGCGGTGCGCGGCATGTGCACGGCGCACAGGCCTCCCACGGCCGCGTCATCGCCGGTGCTGCTCATGCCTACCTCCGTCCGCTCGTGCTGCGGGCAACCCGACTGCGGGCATCGGCCACCCGGACAGCCACTCCTGACGGTAGGCAGTCCCCTATGACCCGTCAACGATCGCCACGCCGGGCCAGACAAACCACATCACTCAGGAGAGTGGTTTTTCGTGCCCCTAGTGTGGGTAGATGGACGGTTTTTGGCAAAACGCCACGCTGAAAAGCTGACCGGACCCGTCCGTACTACTGCGGACCGCCGCCGCCGAAGTCCTCGGGCGAGACCTGGTCGAGGAACTCGCGGAACTTCTCGACCTCGTCCTCCTGCTCGTCCGGGATCGCGATGCCCGCCTCGGCGAGCACCTCCTCGCTCCCGTAGATCGGCGTGCCGGTGCGCAGGGCCAGCGCTATCGCGTCGGACGGCCGGGCACTCACCTCGACCCCGCCGTCGAACACCAGCTCGGCGTAGAACACGCCCTCCCGCAGGTCGGTGATCCGGACCTCGGTGAGCTGCTGACCGAGCGCTTCCAGGACGTCCTTGAACAGGTCGTGCGTCAGCGGGCGCACCGGAGTCATGCCCTGCTGGGCGAAGGCGATCGCGGTCGCCTCGCCGGGGCCGATCCAGATCGGCAGGTATCGATCTCCCCCGACCTCCCGCAGCAGCACGATCGGCTGGTTGGAAGGCATCTCCACTCGGACACCCACGACGTCGAGCTCATTCACACAGGCAACCCTATGGCTCCGACCCCGGATATGAAAGCGCAGGGCCGACGCCGCTGGTCAGCGCGGCGCAGCCGTCGCGCCAGGAACGCTTCGCCGACTATCCGCGGGTCCGCAGACCGGCCTGGACCATGGCCGCGTGCAGCCGTACGGACAGCGTCGCCAGCTCCCGCGCGGTGGCCTCCGCGTGCGCCCGGGTCTGCGGGTTGCGGTGCCGCCGCAGCGGCGCCACCACCTGCTCCACCAGCGCGATCTCGCGGTCCGCCGCCGCCTTCATGGCTCTCAGGTGCCGCGGCTCCAGCCCGTACCGGCCGAGCTCGGCGACCAGCCGGGCGACCTGCAGCGCCTCCCCGTCGTACCCGCCGTCCGGGCCCGGCGCGACCAGCCCGTACGACTCCCACTCGGCCAGCTCCCGCTCGTCGGCCTCGGCCGCGGCCAGCAGCTCGGCCCGCCCCAGGCGGACCCCGGAGGCGACGTCGGCCGAGGCCACCAGTTCGCGGTCGGCCTCCTCCAGCGGCCCGGGCCGGGTGTCTGCCGCGGACGGCAGCGCGGGCGGAGCCTCACCGCGCTCGATCGCGTCCAGGTGCTCGCGGATCACCCGCAGCGGCAGGTAGTGGTCCCGCTGCATCCGCAGGACGTAGGCCAGCCGCTCGACGTCGGCCGGGCTGAACTTGCGGTACCCCGACGGGGTGCGCTGCGGCTCGACCAGCCCCTCCGCCTCCAGGAAGCGGATCTTGGAGATGGTCACCTCGGGGAAGTCGTCCCGCAGGAAGGCCAGCACCGCACCGATGCTCAGCAGGTCGTCACCGCCGCGCCGCCGCCCGGCCGGCCGGTCCGGCCGGACCGGCTGCCTGGGGCCCGCGACCACCCCGCGCCCGCCCCGGTCCGCCTGCGGACCGGACGATGACGCAGGGTTGGCCGCCCCGAGAGAAAAGGAAGGGGTATTCGTATTCACTCGGGCTCCTGCCGATGTTGGTTTCAGTACCCCCGGTTGTGGCCGGCGAAGAACACCAGCCGGTACTTCCCGATCTGCACCTCGTCGCCGTTGTTCAGCGGCACCTCGTCGATCCGCTCCCGGTTGACGTAGGTGCCGTTCAGGCTGCCCACGTCCGCGACGCTGAAGCCGGCCGGGGTGCGACGGAACTCCACGTGGCGCCGGGAGACCGTGACGTCGTCCAGGAAGATGTCACCCTGCGGGTGACGACCCGCCGTGGTGACGTCCGAGTCCAGCAGGAACCGGCTGCCCGAGTTCGGGCCGCGCTGGACGATCAGCAGCGCCGAGCCCGGCGGCAGCGCGTCGATCGCCGACAGCACCTCGGCCGACAGGGCCGGCGTGGCGCCGGTGCCGGTGGTGGCGGAGGGGTCGTAGGACTCCAGACCGGAGATCGAGATGGTCGACGTGGTCTCCGCCGCCCCCTCGGGCAGCAGGCCGCCGCGCAGCGCCGTACCGCAGTTGGAACAGAAGCGGGCCGCGGCCGGGTTCTGGTTGCCGCACCTGGGGCACGGAGTGGGGCCAGCCATGTTCACAGCCTCCTGGCGCGGCACACCCGACGGGTTGTGCCCGGCGTACGGGTCCGGGGCAAACCCTCCACCCGAGGTTGAGGGTCCTGACGGGAAACCTATGCGCGGGTCGCCGGAGGGGTCAACCGACGCGCCGTAGCCCGCCGGATTACCCGCGTACTGGGGGGCGGCGCCGTCCCGGTACAGCTGCTGTCCGGCGTACGGCCCGGCCTCGGGGGCGGGACGCATGCCCGGCACCGCGGGCTCGTCCTCCGCCCGGCGGTGCCGCGCGGTCGGCGCCTCGACGGCGGCGGCGTCACGGCCCTTGTTGCGACCGAACAACTTCGAGAAGAAACTCACGGGCGAATCCCCTTGCGTGTGACAGACCCGCCCGCGGGGCAGGGTGAGAACCTCGGACAGGCTGCGGGCCCGGTTGCGGTCCGGGCCTGCTGGAGTGGTACTCCGACGGTTGTTGCTGCGGTTGGTGCTACGGAGCGTACTGGTGCGAACCAGTCTCTCCCACGCGACGACGGCCCCCCGCACCGGGTGCCGCCCGCCCGTGACGGGCCGTTCGTCGAGCGCCCCGTCACTTCGAAGCCGGCTTGGCGTACTGCGGCGTCTTCAGGTCCACGACGGCGTCGACGACCACCTTCTGCTGCTGGGTGATCGTCGCCCGCGCCTGGTGGCTCTCCAGGGTACGGACGACGCCTCCCGGAATGTTCAGCGCGGGCGTCAGGTCCTGCGGGTTCCCCACGACGGTGAACCGATAGGGCTGCGAGACCTTCTTCCCGTCGATCTGCACCCCACCGCCCGACAGGTCGGTGAAGTTCGTGTTGACCACCACGCGCACATCGTTGATCTGAATCGCCTCCGCCCCCGCCGCTCGAAGTTCCTGCAGGGTGTCCAGCAGCATATCTGCCTTCACCAGCCCTTGGGGATCATCGACCGTGAGTACGATGCCCGGCCCGGTGGCTTTGACCGTACCGGCCAGCACACCCAGTTCGGTCATCTTCTTCCTGGTCTGCTCCTGGGCCTCCTTGGCCTGGTTGGAGCTGTTCTCCAACTTCGCCAGGGACTGTTCGAGCTCCGCCTTCTCCTGCTGGAGACGCTGCTGACGGCTGTCCAGTTCGTCGAGGATCCGGACCAGGTCCTCCTGCCGGGCCCCGCGCAGCTGGTTGTGGTGGTCGTTGGTCGAGCGCACCTGGATCGCCAGCGCCAGGCCGAGCGAGAACAGCAGCAGCGCCACCACCAGCTGCCCGCGCGACAGCCGCGGCGGCCACAGCGCGGCCCGCAGCCGCCGCCGACCGGCGTTCCGGTCCACGGCGGGCGACTCCTCGACGGCCTCCGGCTCGGCGGTTTCCGACGGTTCGGCGGCGTCGACCGGCTCGGGCTCGGCCTCCGGTTCAGCCACGGCCTCGCGCACCGGCTCCGGCTCGACCGCCTTCACCAAGCGCACCGACGGCTCCGGCTCCTCCGCCCCGGCCTCGAGCTCGGCCGCAGCGTCCGACTCCGCCGGCTCCCGCTCCTCGGCCCCGGCTTCGGCGGCCTCCTCGGCCTCCTCGGCCGGCTCGGCCCCTGCTGGCTCCTCCGGAACGGACTCCTCCGCCGTCCCGGCCGTCCCGGCCGTCTCGGACGTCTCGGACGTCTCCCCCGCAGACTCCTCGCCCGGCGCCGCAACGGTCTCTTCGACCACCGGCGCCTCCGCCTTCTCCTTCTCCTCCTTGGCCGCCGCCTCGCGGCCCGGCTCAGGCACGGAAGACATGGCGCCGGATCGCAGCCGCGTTGGAGAAGATGCGGATGCCGAGGACGACGACCACACCCGTGGACAGCTGCGAGCCGACGCCCAGCTGGTCACCCAGGAACACGATCAGCGCCGCGACCACCACGTTCGACAGGAACGAGACGATGAAGACCTTGTCGTTGAAGATCCCGTCCAGCATCGCCCGGACGCCGCCGAACACCGCGTCCAGCGCCGCCACCACCGCGATCGGCAGGTAGGGGACGACAGCGTCGGGCACCTCGGGTTGGACGAAGAGGCCGACGACCACCCCGATCACGAGCCCCAGTACGGCAATCACGGTCTAGCTGCTCCTGTCCCTGTCGTGGTCTTGGCGGTTCCGCCGGCCGGACGCCGCTTCGCGGTCGATCCGCCGCCGGTCGCGGATGGTGAAACGGATGCCGTCGGGCTCTCCGAGGTTCCCGGGCCACCCGACGGCGTCCCGCCCGACGGAGTCCCGCTCGGACCGACCGACGGCGTGGCCGACGGCGTCGCCGTGGGCGAGGGCTCGGGCGTGACCGGCTGGGCGCTCCGCAGCGTCACACCCACCGCCGCCGGCAGCGTCAGGCTCTTCTGCGCGGAGAGCGTCGACTTGATGCCGTACTTCTCCTCGAGCAACCGCAGGTACTGCCCGGCCATGTCGTTCTCGAAGGCGGTGAGGAGCTTCGGCCCGTCCCCGATCGCCTGGATGTTGTACGGCGGCACCAGCGGCCGGTTGTCCACCAGCACCGCCTCGCCCGCGGCCCGGATCGCGGACAGTGCGGTCAGTCGCTGCCCGTTGATCGAGACTGCCTCCGCACCGGACCCCCACAGCCCGTTCACCACCAGCTGCAGGTCGCGGTCGCGCAGCCGGCCGCTGTTGGAGAAGCCCTGCCCGGCCCGCGGGTCGACGTTGCCCCCGCCCCCCGTGCCGGCCGCGTCCTCCAGGACCAGCTTCACTCCGGGCCCGGTGACCTCTCCCAACCCCACCTGGTCGGTCAGCACGGCCGCCCCGCCGTCCCCGGAGGCCAGCGCCTGCTGCTGGGTGTCGTCGACCTTGCGCCGCAGGTCCTGGACCTCCTTCTGCAGGTGGTCCGCCGAACCGTTGCTGTCGTTGATCCGGTGGATCAACGCGTCCCGCTCCTTGGCCAGCGTGGGCTCCGCCTTGTGCGCGTTCACCGCCCCGACCGTCACCACCGCACCGACCAGCGCCAGTCCGGCGCCCAGCGTCAGCAGACCCCGCAGGGTCCGGGGTATCCGGCCGTCGTGCTCACCGCCCCGGGCCGCGGCCGCCTCGGCGTAGCCCTCGTCCAGGCTGTGGTCCATCACGTTGGTCAGCAGGGACATCGAGGCGTCCGGGCGGTTGTACCGTCCGTTCGGCGTACTCGGTGTCGGCGTCGCTGGCATGCGGACCATCGTCCCATGACCGCCGAGGGGCCCGAGCACGGCCCCTGAGCTGCACACACGCCGCACACATCCCCGGAAGGTGACGGACCCTTCCGAATGACGTGAAAACGGACAACGGGGCGCGCGGACCAGGCCGCACGCCCCGCCGTTCAGCGGGCTCCTCCCCTCAGCCGGTCACCGCCCCGCGCCCTCGACCACGGCCGCCCACTCGTCCAGCAGCGCCTCGGTCGCCTCGTCGTCCGGTCCCTCGGCCCACAGGTGGGTGACCGCCTCGGCCGGGTCCGGCAGGACCAGCGTCCAGCGCCCGTCCGCCTCGACCACCCGCACGCCGTCCGTGGTGTCCAGCCGCCGGCTGCCGGCCGCCTCCACCACCGAGCGCATCACCATGCCCTTCGCCGCCCACGGCGTCGCGATGTCCCGGCGCCGGATGTGCGCCTGCGGGATCCGCGCGTCGATCTGGCTCAGCGTGAGCTGGGTCCGGGCCACCAGGCCCACCAGCCGGACGAAGGCCGCGGCACCGTCCAGCACCCCGCTGAACTCGGGCACCACGAAGCCGCCGCGCCCGTCCCCGCCGAACACCGTGCCCTCGGCGGAGGCCGCCTTCGCCAGGTCGTCCGGCGTCGTCGTGGTCCAGATGACCTGGGTGCCGTGGTACGCGGCGACCTGCTCGGCGATCCGGGTCGTGGTCACCGGCAGCGCCACCTGCCCGCTACGCCGCTCCGCCGCGACCAGGTCCAGCAGCACCAGCAGCGCCCGGTCGTCGTCGATCACCCGACCGAGCTCGTCCACGAACGCGACCCGCTCGCCGACCGGATCGAACCGCACGCCGAAGGCCGCCCGCGAGGAGGCCACCAGCTCACCGAGCCTGGCCAGCCCGGCCCGCCGCGTCTCCGCGTCCTCCGTCGGCCGCGCCTCGTCCAGCCCGCTGGAGACGGTGAGCGCCTCCACCCCGAGCCGGCCGAGGATGCTGGGCAGAACCAGCCCGGCACTACCGTGCGCGGTGTCCACCACCACCTTCAGCCCGGCCTCCCGGATCCCGGAGGTGTCCACCGTCCGCAACAGGTTGCCCGCGTAGGAGTCGAACACGCTGGACGGGAAGGTCAGGTCCCCGATCTCGCCCGGGAAGGCCCGCCGGTACTCCTGGCGGGCGTAGACCCGGTCGAGCTTGCGCTGCCCGGCCTGGGAGAGGTCCGCCCCGCGCTCGTCGAAGAAGAGGATGTCCAGCGAGTCCGGCACCCCCGGCGTGGTCCGCAGGAAGATCCCGCCCGCGCTCCCCCGCGCGGTGTGCTGCCGGGCCACCGGCATCGGCACGTTCTCGAGGTCGCGGACGTCGATCGCGGAGGTCTGCAGCGCCGAAATCATCGCCCGTTTGAGCGCACGCGCACCACGCGAGTGGTCACGCGCAATGGTGACGGTGGCGCCCTTCTTCAACGTCGTGGCGTACGCACCGGCCAGCCGGACGGCCAGCTCCGGGGTGATCTCGACGTTCAGGATGCCGGAGACGCCGCGGACGCCGAAGAGGTGCTCCTGGCCACGCGACTCCCAGATCACCGAGGTGTTGACCACGGCACCGGCCTCGATGGTCTTGAACGGGTAGACCCGGACGTTGGCCGCGATGATCGACTCCTCGCCGACCAGGCACTCGTCCCCGATCACCGCGCCGTCCTCGATCCGCGCGGCCCGCATCACATCGGTGTTCTTGCCCACCACGCAGCCGCGCAGATTGCTCTGCGGCCCGACGTACACGTTGTCGTGCACCACCGCCCGGTGCAGGAACGCCCCGCGCTTGACCACCACGTTGCTACCGAGCACGGTGTGCTCGCGGATCTCGACGCCGGCCTCGACCTTGGCGTAGTCCCCGATGTACAGCGGCCCGCGCAGCACCGCCTCCGGGTCCACCTCCGCCCCTTCGGCCACCCAGACGCCCGGCGAGATCTCGAAGCCCTCGAGCTCGACGTCGACCTTGCCCTCCAGGACGTCCGCCTGCGCCTTGCCGTAGCTCTCGTGGGTGCCCACGTCCTCCCAGTAACCCTCGGCGACGTAGCCGTAGACCCGCTTGCCCTCCTTCAACAGCTGCGGGAAGACGTCGCTCGACCAGTCGACGGACTCACCGGCCGCGACGTAGTCGAAGACCTCCGGCTCCATCACGTAGATGCCGGTGTTCACCGTGTCGGAGAAGACCTGCCCCCAGGTCGGCTTCTCCAGGAAACGCTCGACCCGACCTTCCTCGTCCGTGATCGTGATACCGAACTCCAGGGGATTCGGCACCCTGGTGAGACAGACCGTGACCAGCGCGTTCTTGCTACGGTGAAAGTCGATCAATTCCGTGAGATCGAAGTCGGTCAGCGCGTCGCCGGAGATCACCAGGAAGGAATCGTCCTTGAGCGCGTCCTCGGCGTTCTTGACACTCCCCGCAGTGCCGAGCGGCGTCTCTTCATGGGCATAGGTGAGGTGCATGCCCAGTTCCTCACCGTCACCGAAGTAGTTCTTGACGAGTGATGCCAGGAACTGGACGGTGACGACGGTGTCGGAGAGGCCGTGCCGCTTCAGCAGCCGAAGCACGTGCTCCATGATCGGCATATTGGCGACCGGAAGCAGCGGCTTCGGCATGCTGGAGGTCATCGGGCGGAGTCGGGTGCCCTCGCCCCCTGCCATGACTACGGCTTTCATTACGGGTGCGTCCTCCTTCGCGGTGGTGGACCTACAGGTCCATCAAACCGTTCCAGAGGTTCTCTACCCGGAAGGTCTCGTCCGACGCACCGGGGCAGCGTGGGACTTCTCTCAGATCACGTCTCAGGCTGTGGACGCCGAGCCCGCGGTGGCGCGCTTGATGATCTGCCGCGCCTGAACCGCGTAAAGAATCGCCGACCACCAGTACAACGTGGTCCCCCACCAGATGAAGGCCCAGCTCACCACCTCGGCCGGCCGCGCGATCCAGCTGTCGATACCGCCGAGCAGCAGAAGCGGAAACGCGTACATCAGATTGAAGGTCGCGGCCTTCCCGAGGAAACTCGTCTGCAGCGGCCCGTAACCGTGCTTGTTCAGAATGGGCAGCAGCGACGCGATGAAAAGTTCCCGGGCCACCAGAATCGCCGTCACCCACCACGGCAGGAACTCACGCCACGTCAATCCGATGAGGGTGGACAGCACGTAGAGCCGGTCGGCCAGCGGGTCCAGCAGCTGCCCCACCCGACTGATCTGCCCCCACCGCCTGGCGAGCTTTCCGTCCAGGTAGTCACTGACCCCGCTGAGCGCCAGGATCAGCAGCGCCCAACCGTCGTTCTTGGGCCCGCCGAAGGCGGGCCACAGGATGAGCCAGAGAAAGAGCGGAACGCCGACCAGCCGGCCCATGCTCAGCAGGTTGGGGATGGTGAGGACGCGATCGGTCTGGACCCGCGTCTCCTGGACCTCCACCCGGGGGCCCTCCTGTCCTGTGTCACGACAATGCATGTTGACCTTACAACAGAGAAGCCCCCGTCCGGTTCACCCGGCGGGGGCTTCTCTCGAAGAATTGTTCGGCGGCGTCCTACTCTCCCACAGGGTCCCCCCTGCAGTACCATCGGCGCTGTGAGGCTTAGCTTCCGGGTTCGGAATGTAACCGGGCGTTTCCCTCACGCTATGACCACCGAAACACTATGAAACTGTCGACCCGCCGACAAGGCAGTCGTTGTTTCAGAACAACACAGTGGACGCGAGCAACTGAGGACAAGCCCTCGGCCTATTAGTACCGGTCAACTCCACCCCTCACAGGGCTTCCATATCCGGCCTATCAACCCAGTCGTCTACTGGGAGCCTTACCCTCTCAAGGAGGTGGGAGTGCTCATCTCGAAGCAGGCTTCCCGCTTAGATGCTTTCAGCGGTTATCCCTCCCGAACGTAGCCAACCAGCCATGCCCTTGGCAGAACAACTGGCACACCAGAGGTTCGTCCGTCCCGGTCCTCTCGTACTAGGGACAGCCCTTCTCAACACTCCTACGCGCACAGCGGATAGGGACCGAACTGTCTCACGACGTTCTAAACCCAGCTCGCGTACCGCTTTAATGGGCGAACAGCCCAACCCTTGGGACCTACTCCAGCCCCAGGATGCGACGAGCCGACATCGAGGTGCCAAACCATCCCGTCGATATGGACTCTTGGGGAAGATCAGCCTGTTATCCCCGGGGTACCTTTTATCCGTTGAGCGACGGCGCTTCCACAAGCCACCGCCGGATCACTAGTCCCTACTTTCGTACCTGCTCGACCCGTCAGTCTCACAGTCAAGCTCCCTTGTGCACTTACACTCAACACCTGATTGCCAACCAGGCTGAGGGAACCTTTGGGCGCCTCCGTTACCCTTTAGGAGGCAACCGCCCCAGTTAAACTACCCACCAGACACTGTCCCTGATCCGGATCACGGACCCAGGTTAGACATCCAGCACGACCAGAGTGGTATTTCAACGGCGACTCCACAACAACTGGCGTTGCTGCTTCACAGTCTCCCACCTATCCTACACAAGCCGAACCGAACACCAATATCAAGCTATAGTAAAGGTCCCGGGGTCTTTCCGTCCTGCTGCGCGAAACGAGCATCTTTACTCGTAATGCAATTTCACCGGGCCTATGGTTGAGACAGTCGAGAAGTCGTTACGCCATTCGTGCAGGTCGGAACTTACCCGACAAGGAATTTCGCTACCTTAGGATGGTTATAGTTACCACCGCCGTTTACTGGCGCTTAAGTTCTCAGCTTCGCCTAGTCGAAACTAAGCTAACCGGTCCCCTTAACGTTCCAGCACCGGGCAGGCGTCAGTCCGTATACATCGCCTTACGGCTTCGCACGGACCTGTGTTTTTAGTAAACAGTCGCTTCTCGCTGGTCTCTGCGGCCACCCCCAGCTCAAGGCGCAAAGCCCGTCACCAGGAATGGCCCCCCTTCTCCCGAAGTTACGGGGGCATTTTGCCGAGTTCCTTAACCATAGTTCACCCGAACGCCTCGGTATTCTCTACCTGACCACCTGAGTCGGTTTGGGGTACGGGCCGCCATGAAACTCGCTAGAGGCTTTTCTCGACAGCATAGGATCATCCACTTCACCACAATCGGCTCGGCATCAGGTCTCAGACTATATGTGAGGCGGATTTGCCTACCCCACGTCCTACACCCTTACCCCGGGACAACCACCGCCCGGGCTGGACTACCTTCCTGCGTCACCCCATCGCTCACCTACTGCAGACTTGGACCGGCGGCTCCACCACTTCCCTTCACCCGAAGGATCCGGGACGGCTTCACGGCCTTAGCATCACCTGGTTCAGCGTTGGCGCTTCAAAGCGGGTACGGGAATATCAACCCGTTGTCCATCGACTACGCCTGTCGGCCTCGCCTTAGGTCCCGACTTACCCTGGGCAGATCAGCTTGACCCAGGAACCCTTGGTCAATCGGCGCAAGAGTTTCCCACTCTTGTATCGCTACTCATGCCTGCATTCTCACTCGTATACCGTCCACGACTCGATTCCTCGGCCGCTTCACCCGGCACACGACGCTCCCCTACCCATCACAGCCCCCGTTAGGAGTATTGCTGCAATGACACGACTTCGGTGGTGTGCTTGAGCCCCGCTACATTGTCGGCGCGGAATCACTTGACCAGTGAGCTATTACGCACTCTTTCAAGGGTGGCTGCTTCTAAGCCAACCTCCTGGTTGTCTCTGCGACTCCACATCCTTTCCCACTTAGCACACGCTTAGGGACCTTAGTCGGTGTTCTGGGCTGTTTCCCTCTCGACCATGGAGCTTATCCCCCACAGTCTCACTGCCACGCTCTCACTTACCGGCATTCGGAGTTTGGCTAAGGTCAGTAACCCGGTAAGGCCCATCGCCTATCCAGTGCTCTACCTCCGGCAAGAAACACGTGACGCTGCACCTAAATGCATTTCGGGGAGAACCAGCTATCACGGAGTTTGATTGGCCTTTCACCCCTAACCACAGGTCATCCCCCAGGTTTTCAACCCTGGTGGGTTCGGTCCTCCACACGGTCTTACCCGCGCTTCAACCTGCCCATGGCTAGATCACTCCGCTTCGGGTCTTGGGCATGCAACTCAACCGCCCTATTCGGACTCGCTTTCGCTACGGCTACCCCACACGGGTTAACCTCGCTACACACCGCAAACTCGCAGGCTCATTCTTCAAAAGGCACGCAGTCACGGCCAGCCGGCAAGCCGACTGACGACGCTCCCACGGCTTGTAGGCACACGGTTTCAGGTACTATTTCACTCCGCTCCCGCGGTACTTTTCACCATTCCCTCACGGTACTATCCGCTATCGGTCACCAGGGAATATTTAGGCTTAGCGGGTGGTCCCGCCAGATTCACACGGGATTTCTCGGGCCCCGTGCTACTTGGGAGATGAGCAAGCAAGCCGTACAGATTTCGTCTACGGGGGTCTTACCCTCTACGCCGGACCTTTCGCATGTCCTTCGACTACCCATACGGTTTCTGACTCGCCCAGCCGCCGGCAGACGACTGAAGCTCATTCCCACAACCCCGCATTGGCAACCCCTGCCGGGTCTCACACCAATACGGTTTAGCCTCATCCAGTTTCGCTCGCCAC